>NZ_JBITTH010000002.1:0-461272 GCF_044541755.1 Streptomyces sp. NPDC085524 | reverse complement strand
CCCGCGGAGCGGGTCCCACAGCGCTGCGCGCTGTGCCAGCGAACCGCCTCGCTGCGCTCGGCGGGCTCGGCTTCGCCGAGCCAGAGGCCGGCCCTTCGGGCCGGAGTCCTTCGCTTCGCTTCGGACTGTTCGGGTTCCGCTTCGCTCCCCCCGAACGAGGCCCGCTTCGCGGGCCAAGGACTCCCGTGCTGCGCACGGGAAGTGACTTCGTTTCACAGGGTCCGGGTCTATGGCCCGTTGGGCGGGTCCGCTGCGCTCCCCCGCCCTGGTCCTCCCGGCTCCGCCTCCAGGACTGAGGCCCGCTCCGCGGGCCTGGCTAGCGGCAGGGTGGGGTGCGTGGCGTCTGCTGTATCGCGGCTCTCGGTCAGGGTGCGAAGTACCAGCAGTACAGAGGCTGACGAAGGCTTTCTGCCCTGCGGGCCAGATCCGCCAGCCCCATCAGGATCTCGGCCGCTGTCTCGGCTCGCACACCCTCGTCCTTGACTGTGGCAAGCTCAGCCCATGCACCCGCAACCTCAACGAGCCGACTACTGCTCGCCTGCACAAGAGCGGAGCACAGACGAGAAGGAAGCTCGAACACCGTGAAGCCGTCATTCTTCATCGGCACTGCAACACGCGAGTCTGTAGCCACACCCCCTGCTAGCAGGACCTCCCAGTCCGCCACGGCATCGTCTGGGAAAAAATCCGCGCACGCGAACGCGGGCAAGCCGTGACGGCGCTGCCGCGGCCCGACCTGAGCGGTCACCTCATCATCCGGTGCCACGAAGAACTCGACAGTGATAGGCATGACCCGATCAGGCCAGCCCATCCCCGCAGGGATGATTCATTCTGTTTTCCAGATTGAAACTGGCCTAGAGGGTATGCCGCTCTAGGGCCTGTTGCGAAAGTGGCTGAAGGTGCGGGGTGTTGTTCAGAGACTGCGGATGGCCTCGGCAAGGTCGGATCCGTAGGAGGCCCAGCAGATCACCGAGCCGTCATCGTCGAGCTGCCCCATGAACCACTCACCGTCGTCTCTCACGAGGGACAACTCGTGGAACGCGAGAATCACATCGGGCCGAAGCGGCTCGTAGTCGCCCTGGCCGGCCACCTCGACGACTACGAGCCGATCGAGGGAGAGCGAGGCGGCGCTTGAGTCTCCGGAAAGAGCGCGCACGCGTTCGATCGTCCACCCGGCGGGGAGTCCTGAGTCCACCGGCGCATGGTCCCAGCAGGGCGCCTGTCACAGCCACTCGTTAAGGACTGCGACCAGCACGGTTGCCTCGTAGCGGACGGCGAGCTTGTCGTACCGGGTGGCGACGGCACGGTGTCTCTTGAGGCGGTTGATCCCGCACTCGACCGCATGGCGCTCGCGGTAGTCGGCCGCGTCAAAACGTGGCGGCCGACCGCCACGGGAGCCGAGCTTCTGGCGGTTGCGGGCCTGGTCGGCCTTGTCGGGGATGGTGCAGCGGATTCCGCGGCGGCGCAGGTAGGCACGGTTCTTGCGGGAGGCGTACGCCTTGTCCGCCCGGACTCGGTTGGGGCGGACACGCGGCCGGCCCGGCCCGATGCGGGGCACGCGGACCTTCTCCAGCACGGGTTCGAACTGCGGCGAGTCACCGCACTGTCCCGCCGTGAGCACGATCGACATGGGCTTCTGGCCCTGCTCGACGGCCAGGTGCAGCTTGGTGGTGAAGCCGCCGCGCGAGCGTCCAAGGGCGTGATCACCAGGTTCGACGAAGATTCCGCCCGGTGGTTCCTTCTGCAGATCGCCCTGCTTGCGGGCCCCGGCCGCGTGCTGGTGGGCGCGGCAGACCGTGGAGTCGACGTTCAGGTCCCAGACGATCCTGCCTTTCGCATCGGCCAGGGACTGGAGCCGGGTGAGGATCCGGTGCCAGGTGCCGTTCCGCTGCCATCGGCGGAACAGGTCGTAGACCCGGCTCCACGGTCCGTACTCGGCGGGGACGTCTCGCCACGGCACACCGGTCCGGACCCGGAACCGTATGCCGTCGATCAACTGCCGCCGAGGCCAGACCGGCGGTCGCCCCGTCTTCGTGCCCTTCGGCAACAACGGCTCCAGCACCGCCCACTGCTCGTCCGTGAGATCTCCCCGACCCATGAAATGTGATCATTCACAGCCCAAGATCCACTTTCGATACACGGCCTAAGGCTCAGCTCGCAGAGTGGGTGTCCCGTCGCGCCGCGCCCGAGACGCGGACCGCACTCAGCGGACTCCAATGGTGCGGGACGTTCACCGGCTACGAGCTGGCCAGCTGGTGACCGGCGACCGGCGACCGGCGACCGGCGACCGGAAGAGCGTGACAGGGACTCAGAGTGCTACCGATAGTGGGCGGTTCCGCCATAGGACATGCCCAGGGCCACGGTGAGCTGCTTGATGTCGAGTTCGTCGGCAAGGGTGGTCGCGTCCTGCTGAGCGCGGGCGAGAACGCCGACCGCGCGGGCCAGCTCGCTGTCCTGTGGAAGCGGCCGGTGAGCGTGCATGTCGGTGCGCAGCACGTTGGCCAGGACCAGGGCGTCGCCCGGGTCGGACTTCTTGCGGGAGACGGAATGCCGGTCTCGGTAGCGAGCCGCGGCCATCGGGTTGATCGCGAACACCTGTCGTTTGCCGGTCCGCAGCACCGAGACCAGCAGGCCCCGGGACGTCTCGATCGCGACCGGGATCGGGGCCTCCGCCGTGTCACCGTTCTCAGCGAGCAGATCCAGCAGGATCTTGTAGCCAGCGGCGTCATCGGTGATATGCCGCTTGGCTACCAACTGGCCGCTGTCGTCGACCAGGGCGACGTCGTGCGTCTTCTCCGCCCAGTCGATGCCGCAGTAGATCAAGATCTTTCCCCTCCCCGTGCTCGGGTTTGCGTACTGGTCACGAGCTCATGCGGAACCACGCAGCGACCTAATCCAAGGACTCGACAAGAGGTCGGTCCGCCACCTCAGCAGCTGTTCGTGGCACCAGCTCGCCGCACGGGCCCCGGTCTGCGTTGGAGCTGAAGTGGCTCGGGCATCACGAGGGGTCACCATGCAGCGGGCTCGCACCACAGACACCAACGAGCGATCAAGCGGGCAGTGTTGACGATGATGGCGGTCACGAGAGCGTCGGGCATCACCGCTCTGGATATAGGGATCAAGTCCCAGGACGACTCAAGGCATCAGCCCGACACTCACGTGACCGCCATCGCGACCACCGTGGCTGCTCGAACAGCCACGGTGTACGCCCCTCAGGGCTGTCGCTACCACCGGATTAGGACGGCTCCGACGCCGTGATCACACCAGCCACTGCGAGATGGTTACACGGTCCCCGCAAGTGCCGGCCTGCGGGATTCAGGAGGGGGCTCGCTGTGGTTCCACAGCCTTGAGTAGGCACTCGCGGTCGTCCGCGCTGAGCAGTCCGTCCGGAAGACTCTCGTCCTCCAGCAACGCGCGCAGCTCAGAGGCGTGTGTGGCGAGCGCGGCCCTGCACCATTCGCGTTCTGGGTGATCGCACTCGTTGCCGAAGAGCCCCGCCTGGCCTTCGTCGACGGGTCGAGACAGCTCCGCGACATGGGCCAAGAGTTCGACCAGTCCGGGGCGCACCGCGATGTCAGGGACGGCTGCCAGGCGGATCAGGAAGGGCAAGGCGGTCGGCATCGCCGCGCTCAGGTGAAAAATGCTGTTCATCAAGACGTTGCCCAGCACGCGCAGGGCCTCGGGGCCGGCGGCCTGATCGAGGAGCCCGCGGAGCAGGACCGGGATCCCGGCAGGACAACCGGGAATCTGCGACCAGTCGGAATCGGCGCAGCCCACAAGCGCGGGGTGATCGCCTTCGGCTTGCCCTGCCTGCGGATACTCGCGGAGGAACCGAGCGACGGCAGCCTCTTTGGCCGCTGCATCCATTACGCACATCCCACTGCCCCCGGCTCACACGGCATCGCCCCGGTGAGCGTCTGCCGGACGAGACTCTTCCTGGGGTGGCCGTCGAGCGCAAGTGCCAAGGTCGCCGGCTGACACCGCCCCCGCGGGCGTAGTGGCGTGACAGCCCGGCGCTGCATTCCGGGACAGCCCTTAAACCGGGTTGTTCTGGAGCAGCAGAACAACCAGCAGGCTCTGACTCCGACACGGGACTGCTGTCGGTAGCACCAGGTGAACCGGCTCGTTCTGCTCCTCCAGAACAAAGCCAGCCGTCGCCGGGGAGGCGGCTGCTGCGTGCTGCGGGTCTGCGCGCGCAGCAGCACCCAGCCGAGCAGCACGACGGTGGCAGCAGCCGCGAGCCGGTAGCCGGCCCGGTGCAGCGACCGCCCGCTGCACCGGTGAGGTCCGCCTTGCTACACGAGCAGCAGCCGTGTGCCGCCCGGGTCGTGCGAATGCTGCGCTGCACTGTGCTGCACCGTGGCGAATATCCTGCTGCACCCCAGCTGGACAGCAGCAGGGCGAACAGCAGGAACGCCTTGCACCCTTCACCGCCAGGAGCAGCAGCTGCAGCAGCGAGCAGCACGGCCGCGCTGCACCGGACTGCTGCCGAGGCCCAGGGCGGGTTCGGCCGCGGGGGTCGTCTTGCACCCCAATGTAGGTAGGTACTTGTAGTACCTATGTGCGGGTTGTAGATCTCCCCCCTGAGAGCAGAGCTCGGAGCCGGGAACGACGAGGAGGCTGGCGGCGAGAAGGTGCCGGACCCCTGGTCCGCCAGTGCCGGCTCCTCCGAGTCGGGCGGTGCCCCACGAGCGTGTGGGGCGCTGTACGTCGCTGTGAGCGCCTGCTAGCCCCATGATCGACGGAAGCGTCCGAAGGGCCTCAGGGAGCCTCAGGCGGCCGCACAGCGCCGGGAAGGATCATGTGGGCTGCGTGGGGGCCGTCGTCGGTGCAGGTGACGGGCATGATCACCGTGCTGAGCCGGGCAGCTGATGTGGGTGCCGGCGCTGCGCGGCACGCCCGTCCTGCTGGTCCTCGCGGGCCACAACGTCAACGTGGACACGGCCGAGACCGAGGCCGCCTACCGGCGGCTGCTGCCCGGCCCCGCCCTGCGCGTGGCCCACTACCCCGACGCCACCCACAGCCCGGTCAAACACGCCGTCGAACGTTCGTGGCTGCGCCTGACCGCGACCGCGGTGGCCGCGCCGAGGTCCCTGTTCGCCGAAGGATTCCTCTCCGGCCAGCGCGAGTTCCTGGCCTCCCTCGGCGAGGGAGCGTGAGGCGGCGCAGCCCGACACCGCGCGGCCCGACACCGCGCCGCCCGGCGGTCCGCCGCGTGAGCAAAGCTCGCTCGCGGGCCGGGTCAGAGCTTCGCGCAGACCGCCGAGGCGGTCAGGCCGTTCTCGTCGCTCCCGGTGTTGGTGCCCGTGACCACCCAGGTGTCGCCGCGGGCGAACGAGCGGGACAGGAAGATCGTGTGGAGGAGCGCGCGGGCGACGAACCCGCCTCCGCCGGTGGGCGTCTGGCCGGCGGGGCACTTGATGACCGCGTCTTTGGTCTCGCCCGGCAGGATGACCACTTCGTCTCCCGAGAGTTCCTGGTGGGGCTCGGCCGAGCAGGTGACCGTGACGGCGAGGCTCCCGTCGAGGTACCGGGTGTTGACCGCCTGGACGCCCCAGCTGCCGTCGTGCTGGGGTGCCGACAACCAGCTGAAGACCCTGGACCCCGAGAAACCGCCACCGCTGGGGGTGCTGCCCTCCGGGCACCTGGGGGAGAAGACCGTGGCGGCGCGCATCGGCGCCACCGCTTCCCTGTCGCCGTTCTGGTTACGGTGCTGGGCCGTCGAGCAGACCACGGTGGGCCGCACGGTGCGCGGTGCGCCGCTGACGTTGCGGAAGTCGACGTACCAGCCCCGGCCCGTGCTGAACGAGCTGGTCTGGAACACCCGGTCGGCCGACCCGTCCGTGGTGAACCCGCCCCCGGTCGCGAACATGCCTTCGGGGCAGGGCACCTCGGCGCCGTTGGAGTGGTTGGTCGCCACCGTCAGCGGGGCCCCGACCACCTGTCGATACACCGTGGCGCGGGCGGAGCGGGCCCCGTCCGAGGGGTGGGCGGGTGCGGGCACGCCGGTCGCGAGGACACAGGCGGAAGTGACCGAGGCGAGCAGGACCGTTCTTCCGAACGTCATGGGGGACTCCACGGGGACTGGGACGAAGGGGGACGCACCATCGGTCCCCCTCACGCGCCGCCATCACCTCGCCCGTCCCCCGTTCGGTCCCCGAGGAATCGATTCCGCCGACCCCGTCCGATGGAACCCCGCCCAGTCGTGACGTCCGGGACCCGCGACCACGGGGCGAACAAGGACTGCGCCCGTTCCCACGCGGGAAGCGGCAGGAACAACCTCGACTCGGCCGGGTCTTGCAACGCGGGGTGCAACACGCGCCAGGATCCCCGTTGTACGGGGTGTTGCCGCAACGCAGCCTCTGTTGCACCTGGGGTGTTGCAGTGCCTGTTGCAGGTTCCCTGGGCGATGACCGTTCAACGAATGATCACACCGACGAAGCGGTGTCTTAGGATGTGGACGAAGTGATCATGGGGGGAATTCGTGGATATAGACATTAAGACGTACTACGTGCGGCAAAGCGCGGGAGGTGCGAGCTCGGCCGCCGAGAAGGCGCTGGAGAACCTCCGCAAGTCCCTCGATTCGAGTGACACGGCAGCCGGCGGCCACCACGGCTGGGCCTCGGCCGCGGCGTTGAAGCGGTGTGCGACCGCCTGGGAGGACCACATGGTCGATCTGGGGAACCAGATGAACACCATGGCCGACAACCTCCACACCACGGCCAGGGCCTACGACACCACGGACGCACAGGCGAGGGACGCCTTCGCCAGGCTCCAGAGCGGCCTCGCCGACTTCGGGAGGAACTGACCCGTGGTCGCCTATCACGACCTGTACGACTGCCGCGTGGACCAGTGGCAGAAGGCGGCGGACGACTGGGTCGACCTCGCCCGGCGTTCCTCCTCCGCTTGCGAGGACATCCGCGCACAGGGCAAGAAGCCTCTGGACGACCACTGGGCGGACGCCACCGGCAAGCAGGCCGGCCGGCGCCTGGAAGACCTCGCCGACCGTCTGGAGTCCGGCGGCGACATCATGAAGGGTGTGGCCATGGTGGTCGACGCCCTGGCCCATTCCATGGGCCTCGCCCAACGCACCCTCTTCCACGCGGCCGAGCTGGCGCGCGAGCACGGGCTGAGCATCGAGGACGGTCGCGCCGTGGGCGCGTACACGGGCGCCGCACCCGTCGGCCCGAACGTCCCGCAGAACGTACGCGACGCCTACACCAAGGAACTCGGCCACATATCCGAGGTTGACAGGCTGATAGCGGAAGCCCTGCGCGAGGCCTCCCAGGCGGACTCGAAAGCCGCGGCCGAACTGGACAAGCTCGCGCAGACCATCAACGTCTCCGACACCTCGCAGGCGCACAACGAGATCCTCGTCGAGGCGTCACACGTCGAATTCGACATCCTCAGGGCGGACATCCCCACCGGCAAGGACCCGCACCTCGTCCGCACCTGGTGGGACGGCCTGACACCGCAGCAGCAGAAGGACCTCATGCGGGCCGACCCCGTGACCCTCGCCGACCTCAAGGGCCTGCCGTCCGAGGTCGGGCGCGAGCTGCGCGGGTCCGACGGGAAGATCGACCGGGTCGAGATGGTGCGGTACGCGCTCGACCACTGGGACAAGAAGGACGACCTCGACTACGGGGCGCTCGGCAACTGCACCAATTTCGTGTCCTCGAGCCTTGAAGCCGGCGGCATGAAGAAGAAGATCGACCCTTGGACCGGGCTGATGGGCGACGACGCCTGGGGCCGCCAGAGCGGGACCGGGTGGGACTGGCTCGACCAGCACGCGTACCACTCCGAGTCATGGGCCCGGGCCGAGGGACTCCAGAACTTCCTGCTGCGCCACGGCAGCCGGGAGGTGCCGCGGGCAGAGGCACAGCCCGGGGACATCGTCTTCTACGAGCAGGTGGCTCCCGGCACGGAAACCGCCCCCGGCGAGACCCACCATGCCGCCGTCGTCACCTCAGTCACCCCCGACGGGGACATCAAGCTGACCCAGCACACGAGCTCGTTCCAGAACGTGAGTCTGGACAGCCGGGAACACATCGCGAACAGGAACGGGGGCGAGCAGCGCATCCGCATCGTCCGCCCCGAACCGGATTGGTACTGATGGCCACCACTTCCCCCTCCCCAGCCCCGAGCGATGGCACGGCCCGCCCGCGTGCCGTCACGCCGGGCACCGTGACGGTGGCGCTGCTGGTGCCGCTGCTGACCGTGGCCGGTGTGGCCACGTCCCTGCACACGCAGGAGATCGAGCACGGGTGGGCCGACCGGCAGCGCGCAGCCTGCCGGCACCTGAGCTTCCCGATGACGGAGTACGTCGCGGGGTGGGCCGGTGTGGGTCTCGGCATGGCGGCGGTGGCGGTATGCGTACTGCTCGCGCGGCGGCTCCGTGGACGGTACGGCCGCCGGCTCGGGGAGACCTGGCCGGGCCTCGTCGCCGGCACCACGGTCTGGTTCAACGTCCTGGCGATCCCGATGGAACTCATCCAGCTCTACGTCGTGTACTCGGCCGCGGCGGCGGGGATCAACCTCGGCGACGGGTGCTGACGAGCGCGTGCACGGTGGGCGGTTGAGAGCTGAGCACCCGGCCGGCGACCTCCCTCCCACACCAAGGTGGAGAACCAGACATCGATCCCCTCGGCTTCAGGCGCGACCGTGAAGACCTCCCTGGGCTTCAGGTAGAAGTCCTCACCGCACGGCTCGGTGAGCGGCGGCCGACTCCGTACCTCGGGTGATCGCGGCTCCGGCGGTGGCTGGCAGGGCTGCGAGGTGTGAGCGTCGGCCTCCAGCGGCTCGGGCGCGCGTCGAAGGCCAGGCTCTGGTGGTGCCGTCGGCTGGGGCGAGGGTCGATGCTTCGTTGCGTCTTCCAGGAATGACTCCGTAGTTCGAGAAACCCACAAGTGCCACGCGCAGTGCTCGTTCGCGAGCTATTCTGAACACGTTCATTTCTGCCGGGGTGGCGCTGAGCTGGGGAGAATCATGGCCAATCGCAGGCGCGGGGGATGGTGGGTGGTGGGCCTGACGGTGGCCCTGATGGTGGTCACCAGCGGCTGTGGGGCGCTCTTTTACCCCAGGCTGCCGACGGTCCACAACGCTTCGGCCGAAGAGCTCGTCGGGGACTGGACGGGACCCGACGGCGCCAAGGTGATCCTGGAGCGGGACGGTCGAGCCGAGGTAAGAGATCTTGGAGGTGAGGACTGGGCCTTCGACAGAGGGTGGGGACTGTCCGGTACCGGGACCTGGCAACTGATCGAAGGGGCCAGCGGAGAAACGATCGGTGGTGCCCCGGCTGTCCAGATCTCCATCACCAACGTGACGGGGCAGATCCAGCGTCCCCCCAGGAGCATCGACAAATGGACGACAGCGCCATACAGCCCGATCGGCGAGTACACCTGGAAGTTCGGCATGGAACGGACCAAGGAGGGGCTCCAGCCCTACTACCTCGCCGGGGACCCGGACTCCCCCAATCTGTACCACCTCAAGCGAACATGACCGGGTGGACGCCCACGTCCACGAGCTCCGACACCGCCTTGTGCCCGCTGTCCGGGCGGCTGTTCTTGCCAGCCGCCACCGGGCTGCGGCCCGCCGTCCTCCGCAGCGGTCTTCCCGCACACGCCTTCCGGCACGGCGCCGAGCCCGTCCGGCTCACTCCGGCGACGAGTGGGACTCGAAGGGCAACTTCGCTGTGAAACGGGGTAGTTGTCATGCACCAAGGCCCTTCAGGGCGCCCCGAACCGAACGAAACGGACGGACATGGCTGCATGGTCCACCCGGGCGGCCGATGCCGCCGATCTGGCCGGGCTCCGCCTTCTGCTCACCGACTCGTGCGAGGCCGTGGACGTCCCGTCGCTGGCGCTCCTCGCCGAAGCCGTTGACTGCGGGTGGGTGCGGGTGGCCGAGTCCGAGGGCGAGCTGGTGGGGTGCGTCGCGGCGGAGATGCCCTCTGCAGGGCACGTACGCCAACACCCGCAAGGAAGTCATCCTTTCCGAAGCCGTGCAGGCTCCGCAGGTCGGGGCCGGCTGCAAACTGACCGGCGGCTCCTGGCGCAGTGCGTACGACGCTGTCGTGGTGACCGATGCCGCCCGGCTTGATGTTGATCATTTCGTTCCGCCCGCAGAGGTGTACGACTCCAAGTAGGCGGAGTTGGGTCGGACGCATCATTCCGCTGCTTTCGCAGGCGGCGCAGTGCGGCCTGAGAACGGGGGTGTCACTCGTCCAGGTGAGGGTGTGGGGTTCTGGACCTGGGGTGGAGTATCCGACGCCACGATGTTGCATTAGTTGCAACCGTCGGAGGTGTGGGGTGGGTGTGGCAGATGTGCCGGGTGCGATCCGGCTGGTCCGCGCAGGCAACGTCCGTGCGCTGGACCCGGAGCCCGCCATGTTCGACGCCATGCTGCGAGGGTGGCAGGACCAGCAGCGGAGCCGACTTCTAGCGACGAAGACGATCGTGGATCGGCTGAGCCTGGTACGTCGGTTTGTCGAGTTCACGGGCACGTATCCGTGGGACTGGACACCCGAGGACGTCGAGGCGTACTTCTCGGCGCGGCTCTCCAGCGGTGAACTCGCCTGGTCCACGGTGCGAGGACAACAGGGCTCTCTGGAGATGTTCTGCGCGTTCATCACCGACGGACGATATGGATGGGCAACAGGCTGCCTGGAGGAGTTCGGCCGGTTCCCGGTCCAGGTGTGCCACGACTGGAACACCCCCCAGCACGTCGCCGCCTACGAGGGCCGTCCCGGCCGGCGCGCATTCACCTACGACGAGCTCCAAACGCTTTTCGACGCGGCGGACGACCGGGTGGAACAGATCCGCAAGCGAGGCCGCAAGGGAGTGCTCGCCGCTTGGCGGGACTCGGTGCTGGTCAAGCAGGTCTACGCGTACGGGACCCGGCGCCGGGAGACGTCGATGCTCGACCTGCCGGATCTGCGGCACAACCCGCGCGCGCCGCAGTATGGCCGGCTCGGGGCTCTGGAGATTCGGTACGGGAAGGCGTCGCGAGGGAGCCCGCCGAAGCGGAGGACCGTGCTGACCGTGCCCGAGCTGGACTGGATCGTCCCGGTCGCCCTGGAGTGGGTTGAGGAGGTTCGTGGCGGGTTCTCCCCGGGGCGTCACCCCGCCCTGTGGGTCTCGGAGCGCCGTGGCCGGCTGGGAGGGCGGCGCCTCGACGAGATCTTCTCCACCCTCCGCGAGCACGCCGGTCTGCCCACAGAGCTGGACCTTCACTGCCTGCGACACACCTACATCACCCACCTGATCGAGTTCGGGTATCCGGAGCGGTTCGTCCAGGAGCAGGTCGGCCATTCCTACGCGGCGACGACCGCTCTGTACACGTGGGTGTCGGACGAGTACCGCAACCGGCTGATCGAGGCCGCGCTTCACAAACGTCTGGAACCCGCTGTTGGAGGGGTGTTGCCGCGGTGATGAAGAGGATGGGCTTCACGTGGAACCTGCGACGGCTGATGGCGGAGCGGGATATGTACCAGACCACCGACCTGGTCCCGCTGCTGGCCGAGTACGGGGTGCATCTCTCGCGGGAGCAGGTGTTCCGGCTGGTCACCCAGCCTCCGCAACGGCTGTCAATGGACACCCTGGCAGCCCTCTGCGGCATCCTCGGCGTCACCCCCGCAGACCTGATCGACGTCGCGGAGACCCGCGTTCAGGTCGCGAAGCCGACCGCGACCGGCGAGAACACGAGCGTGGCGAAAGCTCCGCCCGCCCGCCGCGTTCGCGTCTTGCGCCCGGGTGAACGGTGAGCGGCCCGGTTCCCGTTCCGGCCTCGTGGGACGAACTCACCGAGCGGATTACCCGGTTCCTGCCCGACCTCGCGCGCGAGGAGGCGGCTCGGATCGTGGCCGGGCTGACCCCTGCGGCCAGGGGACGTATCCGGGTCCATCTCACAGCCCACCCCGACGCCCTGGTCAGCGGAGCATCCCTCGCTCCGCGGTCGGTCCAGGCCCTCATCACCACACTCGCCGCGGCCGGTGCCGCTGAGGTACGGGCACCGGCCTGTCTGCGGTGCGGCCGCGTCCGGCCGTTACGGCGGGCAGTGCCCGGAGGCAGGGTCTGCCTCGGCTGCGAGGGCATCCTGGCCGCACAGTCCGACATCGGGCACTGCAACGCCTGCGGAGAGATCCGCCCCCGCCCGAGCCACAAGACCTGCGCGGCCTGCCGCCGGGATCAGCTCTCAACCGGCCGGACCTGCTCTGCCTGCGGGAACCGATCGTTCATGGACCCGTGCGCCAACTGCCGGCCGCGGCCGACAGCGCCGTGCGCGCTGTGTGGGGCCAGCGCGCCGGTGTGTGCCCGCTGGCCACTCGGCCCGGTCTGCAAGCCCTGCTACCGCGACGCCCGCCGCCGACCCGCCTCATGCCCGGGATGCGACCGGCGCCGCGTGCTGATCGCTCGCGCGCAAGGCCGCCGGGTCTGCGGGCCCTGCGACGGGCATGCAGATCACTACGCCTGCCCGCGCTGTGCCGAGCCCCGTTCCTACCAGGTCAAGGGGGTCTGCGACCGGTGCGCGGTGCACGACCGCCTTGCCGCGCTGTTCTCCACCGTCCCGATCCACGGCTCGGGCCCGTACGCGCAGATGCGGGCAGCTCTGGCCGACTGCCCTGAACCCGGCACCGTCCTGAGCTGGCTGCGCAACTCCCACTCCGCCCGCCTGCTCGCCGACCTGGTGGCAACGGGCCGGCCGCTCACCCACATCGACCTCGACACCACCGCGGGAGACGGCCGGGCCGCCTCCCGAACCGTGGACTACCTGCGCGGCCTCCTCGTCGCCTACCAGGTGCTGCCCGAGCGGGACGAGGTGTCCGCCCGGATCGAACGCCACCTGGACCGGGTTGTAGCTCGGCACCCCGAGCACGCCCTTCTGCTCCGCTCCTACGTGCGCTGGTCACTTCTGCCGCGGGCCCGCCGCCATCACCGGCTGCGCGGTGGCGGATTCCTCTACCGGGTCCGCTCGGCCTATGCCCGGATCAACCGGGCCAGTGAGTTCCTGACCGCGATGACCGCGCGCGGGCGGCTCCTGCGGGAGGTGACCCAGCATGACGTGGATGCATGGCTCGCGGTCAACCCCGGCACCCGATTCATTGTTCGAGACTTCGTCGTCTGGGCTACCCGCCGGGGCCACACCCGTGCCCTCGACGTCCCCCACTGGCCCAAGAAGGACCCGGTCGGCCTGGACGGGGACTCGCAGTGGGAGCTCCTCCACCAGTGCCTCACTGACACCGACCTGCCCCTCGACGTACGCGGAGCCGGAGCGATCCTCCTCCTCTTCGGCCAGCACCTGACCCGGATCGCAGCCCTGACCACCTGCGCCGTTACCACTGTCGGCGAGGGCGCCTTCCTGACCCTCGACCGCACACCCATCCCCCTGCCCGCATCCCTGGCCGACCTGCTGACCGGCCTCTCGAACATGCCGGCGCCCACCAACTGGGCGGCGAACTCCTCCCACGACTGGCTGTTCCCCGGAGGCCGCCCCGGGCAGCACCTCTCCGCGACCGTGCTCGGCCGCCGCCTGGCCGCCCACCACATCCCCAACCGGCCCGCCCGCGCCACCGCCCTCGTCGCCCTCGCCCAGGACCTACCCCCAGCGGTTCTCGGCCCCATGCTCGGTCTCCACCCCGTCACAGCCGCCCACTGGCGACGACGTGCCGCAACCGACTGGACCGCCTATCTCGAAGCCCGCCTGACCCCGCCACCCTGACCACACCGGTCTTGATGCGCCTCAGCCGGCCGGTCCGCAGGACGGACCAACTGTCGCTTCGCCGACGATTCCGGCAGCGCAATCGGGTGCCCCGGGGTCCCAGTAGGAACGGAAGACCGGCGTGCCGGACCCGGACAGGGCTGCCGGACACCGGCGGCCCGATCCGCTGCCATGAGCACCGTCTGCGGGTCCGGTGTCTACCGCTGCAGAAAGGCAAGAGCCTTGGCTTCCTGCGACCGGATGGTGTCAGCGGCTGTGTGGCGCGACCAGGCCGGTTTCGTAGGCGAGGACCACGAGTTGGGCGCGGTCGCGGGCCTGGAGTTTGGTCATGGCCCGATTGATGTGGGTTTTCGCGGTCATGGGGCTGATCACCATGTGGTCCGCGATCTCGTCGTTGGACAGGCCTTGGGCGACCAGCACGACGGCCTCGCGCTCGCGGTTGGTCAGCTCCGTCAACATGGTGTCGGCACCGGTATGGAGGGGCTGGGTGACGTACCGGTCGATCAGCTTGCGGGTGATCGAAGGGGCGAGCAGGGCGTCGCCGCGCGCGGCGACGCGCACGGCGTGGAGGAAGTCTTCCGGAACGATGTCCTTGACGAGGAATCCGGCGGCGCCGGCGCGCAGGGCGTTGAAGACGTATTCGTCGAAGCCGTAGTTGGTCAGGATGACGACGTGCATCCCGGCCAGGGCCGGGTCGGCGGCGATGCGCCTGGTCGCCTCGATGCCGTCGAGGACCGGCATCTGGATGTCGATGAGCGCGATGTCGGGTACGTGTTCCTTGGCGAGCGCCAGGCCTTCCTGGCCGTCGCCGGCTTCGGCCACCACCTCGATGTCATCTTCGAGGTCGAGGAGGGCGCGGAATCCGCTGCGGATGAGTGGCTGGTCGTCGACCAGCAGGACACGAATCATGACATCTGCTCCACGGGGAGTTCAGCCTGGACGGTGAAGCCGCCCTCGCTGCGCGGCTCCGCGAGCAGGCGGCCGCCGAGAGCGGTGACCCGTTCGCGCATCCCGAGGAGTCCAACGCCCGGCAGCGGGACGTTGTCCGGTGTGGCCTTGCCGTCGTCGTCGATGCGTACCGCGAGGGCATCCGGGCGGTAGTCGATCCGGGCTGACGCGGTGGCGGCGTCGGCGTGCCGGGCGATGTTGGTCAGGGACTCCTGGACGATGCGGTAGACGGTCCGTTCCACCGCGGCTGGCACACCGCGTGGTTGTCCTTCGATCGTCAGTGTCGCGTCCAGGCCGATCGCCCGAGCACGTTCGACCAGTTCCGGGACGTCGTGGAGCCCGCGCGGTGGCGTCGTGCTGTCGTCACGCAGTGCCTCCAAGGTGGCCCGTAGCTCCCGGTTCGCCTCGCGACCGGCCTCGCGGATCGCCAAGAGGGCTTCCGGCACCGGTTCGCCGCGCTTGTGGGCCACATGGACGGCGACTTCGGCCTGCACCTTGATGACCGAGATCTGGTGAGTGAGCGAATCGTGCAGCTCCCGCGCGATGTGCAGCCGCTCCTCGTCGGCACGACGCCGCGCCGTCTCCTCCCGAGTGCGCTCGGCCTCGTCCGCCCGCTGCTCGGCCTGCCGCACCGCCTCCCCTGCGGCGAAGGCTGCGATAAGCCAAGCGAGTTCCAGGGTGCCGCGGGCCTGCACCGATACCTCGCCCGCGGGCCCGTCGCGCAGGGCCAGCGCCGTGAGCTGGAGAGTCACCAGCAGGGTCACCGACGCCGTCACCGCGAGGGTGCGGTGCCCGGCCCGCACCGCGCCGTACACCGCGACCAGGTACGCGACGGAGAGGACGTCGAACCCAGCCGCCTGGTAACCGATCGCGCACAGCCCGGTGACGGCCAGGACGACGACCGGAGCCCGGCGGCGCGCGGCCAGCGCAAGGCCGCCGACCGCCAGCAGCGCGCGGCCGAGCAGATCGGTTGCTGTGCCCGGGTGCTCCCCGGACCATCCGGTGCCCAGCATGAGCGCCGCCACGCCCACGGCGATCGCCCAGTCCCCGACAGCAGCCGGCACTTCGAACCGTCGTTTCCCCATGGGCGCACCTTAGCCAGAGGGCTGTGCGGGCGAGTCCCACTCGCGGAGGAACGGCCCTCTACCGCGCCCGCGGTACATACGCGGCTCCTGCCGCGTTCGCGGTAGCCGTGTACGCCGTCGGCGGCAGCGCAAAATGCATCCGTCTGCGGGACGACCGGCGGGGGGACCGGCGGACAGGATTCGGACGGCTTCCAGCAACAGAAGTCGTACGAGAAGTACGAGGAGAAGGAGCACTTCATGTCCGTCCGTTACGTGCTTGCCGCACCGGTGGCCGCGCACGCCTCGGTCCAGCCGATCGCCGCCGATGCCTATGAGCTGACCGCCGGGCGGCTCGTAGGCACCGTGGCGGCGCTGGTGGCGCTGGCTGGCGTGGTTATCGGCGCATTGGCCCTGGCCCGTTCCGCCGGCCGAATCGGCAACGGCAACGGGAAGAGGGGGGCCTTCGTGGCTTTGGTGACGGGGCTGTTCGGCGTGGTCATCGGCGCGGTGAATCTGGGCGTCGCCGACGGCGGTCCCGGCACCGGCAACGGGGTGATCGGTGGCGCCCTGGCCCTGGCGCTGGGGCTGATCGCCGTGGTCCTCAGCCGACTGGCCCTGGTCCGCTCTCGCCGCGCGGGACGACCGGCTGACCGCCCTGTCCACTTGCGCGCGGCCGAGTGAGGAAGGGACAGGGACTCGAGGAGACGATGATGGCAACTGAAACCGCACGCGTGGGCGGGGCTCTGGCGGGGCTGGGCCGTTTCTGTTTCCGGCGCCGCCGCCTGGTCCTGATGGCCTGGATCGTCGGTGTGATCGCCGTGGCGTTCGTCGGCTTCGGCTACGGCGCCGCCCCCGACAACGACTTCTCCGGAGGAGACTCGCAGTCGGCCAGGGCGCAGAAGCTGATGGCGAAACACTTCCCCAAGGAGCAAGGGGACAGGCTGACCCTTGCGATCAAGGCTGACAAGGGAATCGACGATCCTGCCGCCCGGCAGAAGATCGAGAAGACCATCGCCGATCTCGCCGACTCACCTGTCACCGGACCGGTGATCTCGCCCTACCAGGACAAGAACCTGGTGACGCAGGATCGCCGTATCGCCCGCGTGACCATCCCGCTGAGCCACAAGGAGGTGGACAAGACCGAGGTCAAACCCTTGGTGGACACCGTCAAAGACGCCTCCGACGACAGCGTCACGCTTGCGCTGGGCGGATACATGGCGGAAAAGGCCGAGACACCCCCGCAGGGTCCGGCCGAAAGCGTGGGCCTCCTGGCCGCAGCAGTGATCCTGTTCATCGCCTTCGGGTCACTGGTGGCCATGGGCTTGCCGATCGTGACCGCCCTCCTGGCCATCGTGGCCGGCCTCGCGCTGATGAAGCTGGTGGGCCACCTGGTTCCCGCGCCGAATTTCGCTCTGACCTTCGGCGCGATGATCGGGCTCGGCGTCGGCATCGACTACGCACTGTTCATCGTCACCCGCTACAAGGACAGCCTCCGGGACGGCGATGACCCCGAGAGCGCCACGGTCAACGCCATCACCACCGCTGGCCACGCGGTGCTGTTCGCTGGCACGACCGTGGTGATCGCGCTGATGGGCCTGGCCGTCATGGGACAGCGGCTGATGACCGGGGTGGCCGTCGCCACATCGATCACCGTGCTGGTCACGATGATCGCCGCGGTGACGCTACTGCCCGCGTTCCTGGGCTTCACCGGATACAAGATCGACTCGCTGCGCCTGCCCCGGCGCGCATCCCGCCGCAGCCAGGAGGCCGGTGCGCCGTCCCGGGAGCGCCGCACCCTCGCCGAGCGCTGGGCCGGCGTGGTGCAACACAGGCCGCTGGTCTCCGCGCTCCTCGCCGGCGGGATCCTGCTGCTGCTGGCCGCCCCCACCCTGTCGATGCGGCTGAGCCAGCCCGACGCCAGCGTCCAGCCCCGCGACCGCAGCAGCTACATCTCGTACAAGATCCTCTCCGAGGGCTTCGGCCCGGGCTACGGGGCACCCCTGGTCTTCGCCGCCGAGGTCGGCTCCAAGAACGCCGATCTCCGCCCCGTCGTCGAAGCGGTCGCCAGAACCGAAGGCATCGCCCACGCCACGCCACCCCGGGTCAGCCAGGACGGGCAGGCCGTCACCTTCACCGCCTTCCCCACGACCGGGTTCCAGGACGAGGCAACCGCGAACCTGGTGCACAAGCTCCGCGACGACGTGCTGCCCCGGACAGCCGGCGGCGAACAGGTCCTCGTCGGCGGACCGAACGCCAGCACCATCGACGTCGCCGAGGAATCCGGCTCGCGCCTGCCCCTGATGATCGCGGTCGTCATCGCGACGTCCATGGTGCTGCTGATCGCGCTGGTCCGGTCGGTCACGATCGCCCTGCAGGCCGCCGTGATGAACCTGCTGTCGATCGGCGCCGCCTACGGAGTGCTGGTGGCCGTCGTGCAGTGGGGATGGCTCGGCACGGCCCTCGGGTTCCCCGCCGCCATGCCGGTCACGACCTGGGTCCCCATGATGATGTTCCCGGTCCTGTTCGGCCTGTCGATGGACTACCAGGTATTCCTGATCTCGCGGGTCCGCGAGGAGTACGAACGAACCGGCGACACCCGAGAGGCCGTCGCGCGAGGGCTGGCGCGGACCGCCAAGGTAATCACAGCCGCGGCCGCCATCATGATCGCCGTCTTCACCACCTCCCTCCTCGGCCCCGACGTCGCCGTCAAGCAAGGAGGCCTGGGCATGGCCGTCGCCGTACTCATCGACGCCACCATCGTCCGGATGATCTTCGTCCCCGCAGTGATGGAACTGTGCGGCAAGGCCAACTGGTGGATGCCCGGACGCCGCACACCGAAGGCGGTCTCGACCACACCGGCCGAAGTCGGCCAAGAGGCGAGGGTCTGATCAGAAAGCCGACACACGAAGGCCGTAGTGACCGGTGGAACTGGCCTGACCGGCTGCTCCCGCCGCACCCGTTGACCACAGCGGATCCGTGTTCTGCCGTGGTCACGTCCTGTGGGTGGTCACGGCGCGACGTGCCGCGTACGCGGCGGCGCCGGCGGCCAGTACCGCGGCGCCGGAGATCACCGACGAGGCCGGGAGGGCGAAGGCGAGGACGAGGCAGCCGGCCAGCCCGACGATGGGGATGATCCGCGCCGGTCGGCCCTCGTCCGGGGCGAGGGTCCAGGCGGAGGCGTTGGCGATGGCGTAGTAGGCGAGCACCCCGAAGGAGGAGAAACCGATCGCCCCACGCACGTCTGCGGTCGCGGCGAGCACGGCCACGACGGCGCCGACCACGAGTTCGGCGCGGTGCGGCACCTGGAACTTCGGGTGGACGGCGGCCAAAGCGTGCGGGAGGTGGTGGTCGCGGGCCATCGCCAGGGTCGTGCGCGAGACCCCGAGGATCAAGGCGAGGAGCGAGCCGAGCGCCGCCACCGCGGCGCCCACCCGCACGACCGGCGCCAGCCAGTCCGCACCTGCGGCCCGTACCGCATCCGACAGCGGGGCGGTGGCGTCCGCCAGCCCCTGCGGGCCCAGCACGAGCAGGACGGCGACAGCCACGGCCGCGTAGACGGCGAGTGCGATGCCGAGGGCGAGCGGGATGGCCCGAGGGATGGTGCGGGCGGGGTCGCGGACCTCCTCCCCGAGCGTGGCGATGCGGGCATAGCCGGCGAAGGCGAAGAACAGCAGGCCCGCCGCTTGGAGCACCCCGCCGAAGGTCGCGTCGTCACCGATGTTCAGCCGGGCCGTGTCCGCGTCGCCGGAGGTGGCCGCGGCGACCACCACCGCGGCCAGCACGGCCAGGACCACGGCAACGATGACGCGGGTGAGCCAGGCGGACTTCTGCACCCCGGCGTAGTTGACGGCGGTCAGCGCCACCACGGCGGCGACCGCGACGGCGTGCGCCTGACCGGGCCACACGTACGAGCCGACGGTCAGCGCCATGGCCGCACAGGAGGCGGTCTTGCCGACCACGAACGCCCATCCGGCGAGGTAGCCCCAGAACTCGCCCAGCCGCTCCCGCCCGTAGACGTACGTACCGCCGGAGGCGGGGTACCGGGCGGCCAGCCGCGCCGAGGACATCGCGTTGCAGTACGCCACCACCGCCGCCAGCGCCAGGCCGAGCATCAGCCCCGACCCGGCCGCACCGGCCGCCGGAGCCAGCGCCGCGAAGATCCCCGCCCCGATCATCGACCCCAGGCCGATCACCACGGCGTCGAACACACCCAGGTGCCGCATCAATTCGCCTGTTCCCGAAGACCCCGCCACCGCGCCCATCACTTGCTCCCCAACCACACTCCGGCAGACGTACCGGCGCACCGTATAGGAACAAGGTGACCGGACGGGGACCGCATCCGGATGGGAAGACGCGGCAAGTGCTACCCGGCTCTTGAGGAGTAGCGCAGCCTGCAATCTCCAACCGGCGCGCCCGCGCCACCGCCCTCGTCGCCCTCGCCCGGGACCTACCCCCAGCGGTCCTCGGTCTGCTTGGCCTCCACCCCCTGACAGCCGCCCACTGGCGACGGCATGCCGCCACCAACTGGCCAACCTTTCTCGAAGCCCGCCGCGCTCCCACCCTGACCACACCGGTCTTAAGCCGGCTCAGACGGCACCGCATCGGCGCCGCGGGAGGCATAAGGCGGCACTCCTGCCGGTCTGTGACCCACGCCACACAAAGTTCCTGTCAGGAATCGGGGTGCTGTTCCGCTCAGGTCATCGAGAGCCAAGCGAACTGACAGGAGCATCACATGAAGCACAGCATCGTCGTCCTCGGCGCCGGCTATGCCGGGGCCTACGTGGCCGGGACCCTGGCCCGCCGGCTGACCCCTGCGGACGCCGAGATCACGGTGGTCAACGCCGAGCCGGACTTCGTCCAGAGGCTGCGGCTGCACCAGCTCGCGGCCGGCCAGGAGATCGAGGCCCCGAGGCTCGCCGACGTCTTCGGGGGCACGGGGATACGGCTGCGCGTGGCCCGTGTCACCGCTGTCGACCCCGAGCGCCAGGTCGTCGCCGTGGCCGACGCCGACGGCGGCGACGACCTCGGCTACGACACGCTTCTCTACGCGCTCGGCAGCCACGTCGCCGACCTCGGCGTCCCCGGCGTCGCCGAGCACGCCTTCCACGTCACCAGCCGTCCGGCGGCACTTCGCCTGCGCGACCGTCTGGACAGCCTGAGCAGCCGGGACGAAGGCGGGAGCGTCCTGGTCGTCGGCGACGGGCTGACCGGCATCGAGACCGCCACCGAGATCGCCGAGTCCCGGCCCGGCCTTTCGGTGACGCTGGTCGCCCGCGGCGAGCTGGGCGCCCCGCTCTCCGCAGGGGCCCGCGGCCACCTGCGCCGGGCCTGCGACCGGCTGGGCATCACCGTCCTGGAGCACACCAGCGTCGAAGCCGTGGAAGCCGAGCGGGTGCTGTGCGCCGACGGCACCGTCCTGGCGTCCGACGCGACCGTGTGGACGGCCGGGTTCGCGGTCAACCCCATCGCCGCCGCAGCCGGGCTGCAGGTCACCGACGACGGCCGGATCGTCGTCGACCGCACCATGCGCTCGCTCTCGCACCCGAACGTCTACGCCGCCGGCGACAGCGTCTACACCATCGGCGACAACGGCCGGCCGCTGCCGATGTCCTGTGCTTCGGCAGGCTTCACCGGCATGCAGGCCATGAAGGCCATGAAGGCCATCGTGGGGAGCCTGACCGGTGGCAAGACAGCGAACGTCAAGCTGAGCTACCCGGGCAACCACATCAGCCTCGGCCGACGGGACGGGATCCTGCAGATAGTCGACGAACAAGCGCAGGCCAAGCCGAAGTACGTGGGTGGCCGGAAGGCGGCGCGGATCAAGGCGGGCATCGTCAGGATGTCGCTGTGGACCACCTCGCACCCGACCTTCGGCCTGCCCAAGCGCAAGCTCCACCTGGCCGCCGCGCCGAACGGGGTCCCCGCAAAGGTGGCAGCGTAGCCCGCATAGGGTAATCCCCGTGGACAGCACCGCCATTGACCGCTTCGACACCAGTCGGTTCGAGGCCAGCCGCAACCGGCTGGCCTCGCTGGCGTACCGGCTGCTGGGCTCCGCCGCCGACGCCGAAGACGCCGTACAGGACACGTTCTTGCACTGGCAGGCCGCCGACCGGCAGCGGATCAAGGTCCCGGAAGCATGGCTGACCAAGGTCGCCACCAACCTGTGCCTCGACAAGCTCCGCTCGGCACAGGCCCGCCGCGAACGCACCGCAGGCGCCTGGCTGCCCGAACCCCTCCTCGACGGCGACCCGATGCTCGGCCCGGCCGACACCTACGAGCAGCGCGAAACCGTCTCCCTGGCCGTGCTCACTCTCATGGAACGCCTGTCACCCGCCGAGCGGGCCGTCTACGTCCTGCGCGAAGCCTTCTCCTACAGCCATGCCGAGATCGCCGAAATCCTCGACGTCACCGAGTCCGCGAGCCAGCAGCACCTCCACCGGGCCCGGCACCGCATCACCACAGCGCGCCGCGGAGGCGGCGAACTCGACCCGCAATCCGCCCGCAAGATCGTCGAAGAGTTCCTCGCCGCCGCCTCCTCGGGACGCACCGAACGGCTGGTGGCGCTGCTCACCGACGGCGCGACCGCGATCTCCGACGGCGCCGGCCTGACCCAGAAGCTGCTGCGGTACGACACTCCGGAGCGCATCGCCGCCATCGCACGGGCCGGCTTCAAGTCCACGCCCGCGAAGCAGCGACTCGCCGGAGGGGTCTCCGAGGTCCACTTCGCGCTCGTCAACGGCGCCCCCGCCATCCTCTTCGTGCCCGACGGCAAGGTCGTCGGCGCCGTCACGTTCGACGTCACAGACGGCAAGATCGCCACCGTACGCGGCATCGCCGCCCCCACCCGCCTCGTCCGCCTCACCGAAGCCTGGCGGCAGCACGAACCGGGAGCCCCGCTCATCACCGAGTGGTGACGCGAGGCCTGGGCCACTTCATCACGCGCACCGGGTTCGAGCGGCTTGCCAACGAGTGTGGGCGGAATAGCGCACGGTGTGAATGACGCTCCCCGCCAGCTGAGCAGACGCCCTGGACAGCGGCCCGGCGGGAGGCGTACGCGAACGACCAGAACAGCCCAGACACCCTGATCGCGGTCTCCGCCGCCTCCAACAGGTCCAAGGCCGACAAGGACCCGGCGGAATGGCTGCCCTCGGACGGCTCGTACCACTGCACGTACGCCGCCACTTGGGTCGGTACGAAGCTGCGCTGGGACCTGGCCGTCGACGAGAACGAGCGCCAGGCACTTCTCGGACTCGCCGAGGACTGCCCAACCACCACCGTGGTCTACGAACCTGCCCCGTAACCTCCCTCGCCCGGCCCGCAGTCCAACTGGCCGTTGCGGCACTACAAGCTCGCTCGCCGCCGCGTCAACGTCCTCTGGGCCCTCCTGCGCGACGGACGGAGCTACGAGCCAGCTCCGCCGGCAAGGGCTGCCGCATAGGAAGGGGCACGACACGCTGCGCGCGGCCAGGTGGTCTGACCGACCCCGTCAAACCAGGCAAAACTCGTTACCTTCCGGGTCTGCCATCACCACGTGATCCGGCCTGCCCTGCAACTCCTCCTCGCGGACCACGGTCGCGCCCGCAGCGGTCAACCGCTCCACCGCCTCGACCACGCGGGGCCAGCGCACCTCCCACGGGGTTTCACGGCCGCCACCAACTTGCACGTCGATATGCAGCCGGTTCTTCGCCACCTTCGGCTCCGGCACCTTCAGGAAGGACAAGGTGGGGCCCACTCCGTCCGGATCTGAGAGGTACGCCCCGTCATCCCACTCGTCCTCCGGAACCTCATGATGCGAGAACCACTCCTCCCAGCTCGCGAACCCTGCGGGCGCGGGTTTCTCCTCGTAGCCCAACGTCAGCGCCCAGAACGCGGCCAGCTTCGCCGGGTACGCGCAGTCGATCGTCAAGCTCCACTTGGTCCCCATGAGCCCTCCCCAGTCGGATGAACGGACTGTACCGCGCACCTCCGACACCTCCTGCCCGCTGCCTCAAGCGTGCGCCGCGGCTTGACGAACGGCATTAGGAATCGATGACACGGGACAGCCAGGTGCACCCGGACGGAGGACGGTCTGCAGCTCGCCAAGAAATTCGAACAGCTGCTCTAATTAGTGGATGACGTCCCTCCACTTCCCCGACGACCTGCTCGATCTCCAGGCCGCATGGCTGCGCACCTACGCCGACCTGTCCCGCCAGCCCGCAAATGCCAGCACCACCGCACTTCGCCGCCGGATCATCACCCTCTCCTGCAGCATCGCCGCGCACCCTTTCTGGGCCGTTCCGGATCGCTCCGCGGCCGCCCGCGTCGAGCTCCGACGCCGCGCCCGAACCCGTACCTGGGTGACAGCGGCGTGAGCACCGAACCGGGCGGGCCGCCATCGGCCGTCGGGTTCCCGGACGACCTGGTCGCCCTCCAGCAGCAGTGGACGCGCATCTTCAACCAGCTGGCCAGCGGCCCCGCAGCCGGCAGCCATGAGATGCGCATGCAGCTGCTCCGCCTCAGCCTCCGCCTGGACTCCCACCCGCACTGGGCGAGCACCGAGGCCGGGTGGAGCCGGAGGGCCCGCAGCAAGCTCCAGCGCCATGCGAGTTCGGCCCCGGGCGGTGAGGAGCAGCTGGTCACGCTGTGCGTCGACGGCCGCATCATTGCCGTGCCACCGGGCGAAGCCGCATCCCGGCGGCGACGCAGATGAACAGCCCGGCACCGGCTGCACCGGCCCATCACCCTCGTCCGCCGGACGGCCAGCGCCTTCAGGTACGGCTCTATGAACGCCAGGAACTCGCCGACCACCGGATCTTCAAGATCGGCATGCCTGTCTCTGCCCCCACCCCGGTGGCACGAGGACCGGCCTGACGACGCGGTTCAGGTGTGGATTCGGCCGTTGATGCCGTCGTGCAGGTCGGCCTGCTCGTCGTCGAACCAGTAGTCGCCCGCGGCGAGGTAGCGGAAGGAATGACTGCTGTGGGAAGGCAGGGAGACATGAGCGGCCCGGGTGCCGTCCCCGCGGGGCTTCAGAGGGTGAGCTGCGGGGTTCCACTGGTTGAAGTCCCCGACCACACTCACCGGCCCGGCCGGGGTCTCCTCCGGGAGGACGAAGGTGACCTGAGTGCGGCTCTTAAGCTGGTTGCGTTCGAGCATGGGGGTCTCCAACTGTTCGGACGGGGCCCGGGCATCGTGGCCTGTGCGGGGGCCGGCTGTGCGTGACGCGCTCGAGGGCGGTATGCCGGTCACCCGCCCGGAGCGTCTGCATGCGCAGGCCTGACCGGTGCCGGGCCACGGCGTACGTGGCGGGGCCCGGCCGGGTGGCTACTTCGACCGGCCGGGCCCCGCACGCGTGGACCTCTCGCCCTGTCACCGTGACACGGGCCTGCCCGTACCGCCGGATGGTGTAGGCCGGTCGGGGGAAAACGTGCTCACGGTGGGACGAGCCGCAGATGCTGCGTGCTCGCCGGCCGCCTCCCGGCTAGGGCCTGTTGTGAAAGTGCTGGTCACAGCCATTCGTTGATGGCTGCGACCAGCACGGTCGCTTCGTAGCGGACGGCGAGTTTGTCGTATCGAGTCGCCACGGCTCGGTGGCGCTTGAGGCGGTTGATCCCGCACTCGACCGCGTGCCGCTGTTTGTAGTCGTCCCGGTCGAACTTCGGCGGCCGCCCGCCTCCTGAACCACGCCCCAGCCGGTTGCGGACCCGGTCTGCGGGCACGGGGATCGTGGCCTTGATTCCGCGTCTGCGCAGGTAGGCGCGGTTGCTGCGAGAGTCGTAGGCCTTGTCGGCCCGCACACGGTCCGGACGTTTGCGCGGCCTGCCGAGCCCGAGCCTGGGCACCCGAATCGCTTCCAGGACCGGCTCGAACTGCGGAGAGTCGCCCCGCTGCCCGGCGGTGATCACCACCGACAAGGGCTTCTGCCCTTGCTCGACGGCGAGGTGGATTTTGCTGGTCAGGCCACCCCGGGACCGTCCGAGGCCGTGGTCGGCCGGCTCGACGAAGACGCCGCCGGGCGGTTCCTTTTGGAGATCCCCCTTTTCGCCGCCCCGGCGGCGTGCTGGTGGGCCCGGCAGACGGTGGAGTCGACGTTGACCTCCCAGCTGATCAGGCCCTTGGCGTCCGCCTCGGCCTGGAGCCGGGTGAGGATCTGGGCCCAGGTGCCGTCCCGCTGCCAGCGCCGGGACAGGTCGTAGACCCGGTCCCAGGGCCCGTAGCGTTCCGGCACATCACGCCACGGGGCGCCGGTCCGGGTCCGCCACCGTATGCCGTCTATCAGCTGACGGCGCGTCCACACCTGCGGCCGACCCGGCTTGATGCCCTGCGGCAGCAACGGCTCAAGCCGGGCCCACTGGCCGTTCGTCAGATCTCCACGTCCCACAAGACGTGATCATGAACAAACAAGATCCACTTTCGCAACAGACCCTAGACGTCTGCGCTGGCCAGGCCCCGGAGAGGGGTACGGGAGCCATCACGCCGGCCGGGGCTGTTACGGCTTCGCGGATCCGCTCGGCGGCCCGGCGTGCCCGGTACGCCTTCTGTCGGCAGGCGGCCGGTCGTAGACGGCGTCCCGGCGGTGACCGTGGCCCAGGGCAAACCGGACCGGCTTCTCGTCGTTGGTCAGGTTCCCGTTCATCGGGGTGAGCGCCCGACGGCGAGCCGACCCGGTGCGTGGGCGCGGGGCCGGCTCCTGGTATCAGTGCGGCGTGACCTTGCCTGCTGGCTGATCACTTCGCCTGGGAGAGCGAGACCGCGTCGGGGCCGGCGGGGAATCGCAGCTGGCCGGTCGTGTCGTGCACGGCTCGCCACACTGTCTCGGCGACGTCGCTCTCCTTGGTGAACAGCTCCTGGCCCGTGAACTCGCCCATGGCCTTCTTCGCCCATGGTGCGTAGGGCGCCGGGACCAGCTCGTCCAGCGGGGCGCCCTTCGTCGCGTTGGCCGCGAAGTTCGTCGTCAGGCAGGCGCCCGGCTCGACCGTCTTCGCCCGCACACCGAACGGCGCGAGCTCGAGCGCGAGGGATGCGGTGAACCCCTCGATGGCCATCTTGCTCGCCTTGTAGACGGCCGAGAGCGGCATGTGCCCCAGCACCACGCTCGAGGTCACGTTGACCACCACGCCGGAGCCACGCTCGCGGAACTGGGGCAGCACCGCCTGCGTCATCGCCATCACGCCGAACGTGTTGGTCTCGAAGACCTCCCGTACTCGGGCCATGGGGGTGCCCTCGAACACGCTGATCGAGGGCACGCCCGCGTTGTTGACCAGGACATCGATGGGGCCCTCGGCCTCGAACGCGGCGGTGATGCTCTCGGGCCTGGTCACGTCGAGCTCGATGACGCGGAGCCGGTCCGACTCAGGAAGGACGCCTGGACGCGGCGTCCGCATCGTGGCGATGACGTTCCACCCCTGCGAGTGGAAGTAGAGGGCGGTCTCCCGCCCGTACCCGGATGAGGTACCAGTGATCAGAACTGTCTTCATGTTGTGCCCCTTTGCGATGTGGTGGGATCCATACGGGTGGGCAGGCATTTTCCTGCTCCACGGGAGAACCGGTGATCCCATTGAATCGTTCTGACCTGCGGAGATAGTAGAACTATCCTCGCTACTCCTTGCACGATCCTCCAGTAAAGCCCACCCACCTCAGGGCAGGAGACCTGCCGGCGCACGCACGGCCTGACGCAGGCGGGCGGCGTCCTGGCTGGGGGGCGCGCCGAACTGGCGGCGGTACTCCCGGCTGAACTGCGACGGGTTGTCGTAGCCGACGCGGTGGCCGACTCCGGTGACGTCTCCGGGGTGGGTGGCGAGCAGCAGCCGGGCCTCCTGGAGCCGGATCTGCTTCTGGAACTGGATGGGGCTCATCGCGGTCACCGCTTGGAAGTTGCGGTAGAAGGCGGAGACGCCCATGCCGGACTGCCGCGCCACGTCCTCGACCCGGAAGGGCTGCGCGTAGTGCTCGCGGATCCAGCGCACGGCCCGCGAGATGTGGCTGAGGCTGCTGTCGGCCAGGCCGAGCTGGCGAACCGTCGCACCCTGCTCACCGGTGATCAGACGCCACAGGATCTCGCGCTTGACCAGCGGGGCCAGTACGGCCCGGTCGCGGGGCTCGTCGAGCAGGCGCAGCAGCCGGACCACCGCGTCCAGCAGCGCGGCCGGAGCGTCACTGACGGCGATCCCCGACGGCGCGCCCCCGCTGCTCCGGGGGGCGTCTCCGGGCCCGGCCTCAAGCAGCAGCTCGGCAACGGCGGACGGTTCCAGGACGAGACCGAACCCCAGCGCCGGCTGCTCGGGGTCGGCCTGGGTGAACTGCCCTGTGACAGGCAGATCGACGGATGCAACCAGGTACTGCCCGGGCCCGTACTCGAACACCCTCTCACCCAGGGCGAGGCGTTTGGCGCCCTGCGCGATGACCGCCAGGAGCGTGCCGGACATCGAAGGCGCCGGCGGATCAGGGCGGTCGACCTTCGAGATGAGGACGCCGTCGACGGCGGTGGTCCAGTCGGGCCGCGCATGGCGGGCCAGCAGGGTGCGGAGTTCTTCGAGGTACATACGTCCATTGCAGCACCATTCCGCGGCGCGGTTCCCAAAGTCGCGAGGATCGTGCAAGTTCAAACGAGTATCGGTCTAACATTTTCGCAGGTCAGCCCGCTTGAATGGAATCATCACACTCCATCACCGAAGAGGATGAGAGAGAATCCATGATTGCCAACTACGGCTTCAGCGCCACCCTGACCGCCAGGCCCGGTATGGGCGACCAACTCGTCGACCTGCTGCTGACCGGACTGAACGAGGGCAGCCCCGGCGCGAGCGAATACTGCCTCGTCTACCTCGTCTCCCGCTCCGCGTCCGACCCCGACGTCGTCCACGTCGCCGAAGGCTGGACCAGCCAGGAGGACCACCACCGCGTCTTCGCCGGCAGGACCGCCCAGGCCGTCGTGGCGCAGATCGGCCCGCTGCTCGCCAAGGACTCCGAGTACACCGACTTCGTTCCGGTCCGCGGCAAATCCGCCCTCTGACCCGCCGAACCCCACACCCCACACCCCACACCCCAGCCTCTGCCGCCTCAGTGCCCGCCGAGGTGGCCCCCGTCCTCGCCCGACCGTCCCGCCACCACCCACGAGAGGCAACGACCATGACCACAGCACGCCCCTCCCTCGACCCCGAACTGCATGAACTCCTGGCCGACATGACGCTGATGTCCCAGCTCAGCCCGGAAGTGCTGGCGCAGGTACGCCCCTTCTCCTCGATGCCCGTCGAACTCCTCCTCGAAGGTCGTGCTATCGACCGGCGCGAGGTCACCGTTGCGAGTCCGGACGGCACCCCGATCCCCTTGTCCGTCTTCAGCCCCGCGAACAGCGGTCGCACCGCTGCCGCACCCTGCGTCTACTGGATGCACGGCGGCGGGATGGTCATGGGCGACCGCTTCTCACAGATCGACATCCCGCTGGAGTGGCTCGACGAGTTCGGCGCTGTCGTGGTCTCCGTCGACTACCGGCTCGCGCCCGAGTCCACCGGCACCATCCCGGTCGACGACTGCTACCAGGGACTGCTCTGGATCGCCGACCACGCCGCCGAACTGGGCATCGACCCCGCCCGGATCATCGTCGCAGGCGCCAGCGCGGGCGGCGGCCTCGCCGCCGGCGTCACCCTGCTGGCCCGCGACCTCGGCACCCCGCCGATCGCCGCCCAAGTCCTGATCGGCCCCATGCTCGACCACCGCAACACCACCACCTCCAGCTTCCAGTACTCGAACGGGCCCGGCGTCTGGACCCGCGAGATGAACGGATTCGGATGGCGCTGCCTCCTCGGCGACCTCACCGACGACGAGGTACCCGCATACGTCTCACCCGCCCTGGCCGACGACCTCGCGGGCCTGCCGACCACCTACATCGACACCGGCTCCGCCGAAGTCTTCCGCGACGAGGACACCAACTACGCCACCCGCATCTGGGCGGCCGGCGGCCAGGCCGAACTCCACGTCTGGGCAGGCGGCTTCCACGGATTCGACGCCCTGTACCCGCAGGCACACATCTCGGCCACAGCCCGCCGAACCCGCACCGACTGGCTCGCCCGGCTCCCGTCCACGAACCCCGCCGCATAGGTGAAGTCGACGAGTTTCGGTCGTACGCTTCAGCCTTGGCCAAGACCTCAGCGTCTGCTGTTTCCGGGCGCGAGCAGGCTGGTGACCTCGGCGATCGCCTCCGCCGAGGGGTGGAAGTAGCGCCGTACGTTCTCCGGCTGCTTGTGCCGGGACTTCGACATCAGCATGGGCAGGCTGGCCCCGGCCTCGCCGAGGTGGGTGAGACCAGAATGGCGGTATTCGTGCAGGTCCCAGCCTGTGCCCGGCACCCCGCCGACTGCGGTGTGGGCGTCGAGCAGGGCGCGGGCCCGGCCGAACGACAGCCGGACCAGCCCGGTGTCCGGGCACACGTCACGCGGCGCGAGGAGCTTGCTGGGACCCGGCTTGCGGTGGGTGACGAACACCGGCCCGCGCGTGCGGCCCTTGATCAGCCGGGGCACCGCGGCGGCGGGTACGCGGCTTCGAGCCCTTGGCTTTCAGCGGGGCCCTGCGGGCGGAAAGGTCCAGCTCCTCGATGTTGACGCCGAGGATCTCCTCCGCCCGCGCGACGGTCTCGTACAGCATCCGCCACAGCGTCTTCTCCCGCAGGTGGACCTCGCGCCGGGCGATCAGCCGGTCCACGGCCGTCTTCGAGCGGGCCGGGGTCTCCGAGTCCGGCGGGGGCATCCGCTTCACCCAGGCCGGGACTGCCGGGCCGTCGTATCCGCGCTCGACACACCAGCCCAGCCACGACAGCACCGCCGCCCGCCGGGCGTTCCACGTGTTGACCGCGGCCTCGCCCCACAGTTGTTCGAGGGCGCCGACGACCCGTCAGCCGCTCACCAGCAGCGATCCGGGCTTAGTACTGCAACGGTCTTTGCCGTCACGGTTGGGCAGGTGGGTCGTTGGGCTGGTCATGCACCGCTTCTCCAGGTCGGAGCCGCGTGAGACGGCCCTTGCCTATATGCGGGGCCTGATCGCTCCGCTGGAGCGGAAGAACGGCTGGACGCTGGCGGAGGAGGCCGGGCCGGCAGGTCCGGACAGGGTCCAGCGGCTGCTGAACCGGATCGATTGGGACGCGGACGAGGTTCTCAACGACGTGCGGGAGTACGTCGTTGAGAACCTCGGCGATCCGGATGCGGTGCTGATCGTGGATGACACCGGGTTCCTGAAGAAGGGCGACCGGTCGGCCGGTGTCCAGCGGCAGTACTCCGGCACGGCCGGCCGGACGGAGAACTGCCAGGTCGGAGTCTTTCTGGCCTATGCGGCCGGTCGCGGTCGCACCCTGATCGACCGGCGTCTCTACGTGCCGGCGTCCTGGACCGAGGACCGGGACCGGTGCCGGCGGGCCGGCATCGACGACACGGTCGTCTTCGAGACCAAGGTCGCAACAGCCAGGGCGATGGTCCGACGGGCCATCGCGGAGAAGATCCCGTTCGGGTGGGTGACCGCGGACGCCGGCTACGGCTTCTCCAAGAGCTGGCGCTCGGAGCTGGAGCGGGCAGACGTCTTCCACGTCACGGCCACCACCCGGCACGACACCGTCGTCACCCGCTGGGCCATGGACCATCCCGTCCATGACCTGTTTCCCGGGCTGCCGCGGCAGAAGTGGAAGCGCCGTTCCTGCGGCGACGGCGCCCACGGACCCCGCGTCTTCGACTGGGCCCGAGCCGAGGTCCGCCCCTGGCACCGCGACGACCGCCGTCACTGGGTGATCGCCCGCCACAGCGTCCGCAGGCCTGAGGAGATCTCCTACTACATCGCCTACTGCCCCGCGGAAACCACCCTCGACCAGCTGATCCACGTCGCCGGCAGCCGGTGGGCAGTCGAAGAGTGCTTCCAGACCGCGAAGCAGGAGTGCGGCCTGGACGACTACCAGGTCCGCCGCTACCCCGGCTGGCACCGACACATGACTCTCGCCCTGGCCGCCCACGCCTGCCTCACCGTTCTGCGGGCCCGCGAACCGGACGCCGGCAAAGCAGAAACGGATCCTCCGGCCTCGTCCCCCTCAGCCTGCCCGAGCTCCGACGTCTGATCACCCGACTCACACACCGGCAGGCCACCCCCGTCGAGCATGTCCTGCACTGGTCCCACTGGCGACGCCGCCGACAGTTTCAGGCCCGACTCAGCCACTACAAACAACGCGGCCACCTGCCACCCGAAACTGCCCAACCATCACAGCAAAGACCGTTGCAGTACTAGGCAGTGTCTGACAGCTCTTGCCCGGGGTGGTGGATCTGTTGCCGTTTCGGGCATGAGCCGGTCATGGTGCGTCGCCATGAACTGACGAATGCTCAGTGGGATCGCATAGCCGGGCTGCTGCCGGAGACCGGTCCGGTGGTCGGTGGGCCGACCACCGCACCGTGGTCAAAAGAACGGTGTGCTGTACCGGACGCGGACCGGGATTCCCTGGCGTGACCTGCCCGAACGCTACGGATACTGGCAGACCGTCTACGAACGCCACCGTCGCTGGTCGGCGGATGGCACCTGGTCGAAGATCCTGCGGGCGTTGCAGGCCGGTGCCGACTAAACTGCCCGGGACGCGGACGGTTCGTGGGCGGTCAACGTCGATTCCACCACCTGCCGGGCCCAACAGCATGCGGCCGGGGCCCGGCATTGCGCCCCGGCCGACCACCCCGAAAAAGGGGTGGGACCCGTGTGGATGCAGAGGGCCGTGAGGCCCTGGGACGTTCCCGGGGCGGGCTGACCAGCGAGATTCACCTCCTGGCGGACGACCGCTGCCGCCCTCTGGTCTGGCTGACCTCGCCTGGCCAGCGCGGTGACAGCCCGATGTTCATCCCTCTCATGAAGGTCCTGAACGTGGCCCGCACCAGGGCCGGGCGACCCCGTACCCGACCGGACCGCGCCCGTGGCGACAAGGCGTACTCCAGTCGCGCCAACCGCGTCTACCTGCGCAAACGCGGGATCAAGGCAACGATCGCCCAGCCGGACGACCAGCGCGCGAACTGCCGCCGGCTCGGCCGGGCCGGCGGCCGCCCGCCGGCATCCGCCGACGGAACCAGGCCAGAGCCGACCGCCCACCGCCAGGCCGTAAGCGGCACCCGCAGCCGGCCCGCAGCCTGGTTCTCGTCGTACTGCTCCCGTACCGAACGCGCGACTCCTCGACTACAGCGGCGAGCGGCCCGTACTCGCGTTGAAACTGCAGGAGTTGTTCGGCTGGTCTGCCGCCTTCGCGCTTCCGGACGGGCGGGCCCCGCCACCGTCCACCTGCTCTCCCCGGCTGGGCACCCGGCCGCCGCCACCGGCGGCCTCGCGTCGTTCTGGCGCGAGGGCCACCGCGCCGTGCGGGCGGGCGCCGCGGCCGCTACCCCCGCCACCCGTGGCCGGAGGACCCGGCTGCGGCCGAGCCGGCCCGGCGGCTCAACACGCCCAACCGGGAAGCGCCACGGACAGCTTTCGGGGTCAGCCGCCACCCGAGCCGGCCGAGGCCGAACCGCCGGAAGTCCAGCCGGAGTTGTGCGGCGTCGGCCGATCGCGCGTGCTGCGCTCGGTGCGCAGCGCCACCACGACCCCAGCCGGGCCGAGCAGGGCCTTCAGCGCGTCGGCGAGCGGCTGCGGGTCGCCGTCGAGCGGGAGCGCGAGCTGCTCCCGGACGCCCAGCAGGACGAGTTCCAGCTCGAGCGTGGAGACGGCCGGCTTGTAGTCCCCCTGGTACGGCTCCACCACCTTGTGCGTCAGCCGCACCTGGCGCAGGGTCTTGACGGGCAGCCAGTCGTCCGGCCCGGCGCCCCGGACCAACCGCAGGGACGCGGGCACCCCGGCCGGCGCGAACTCCACCCGCAGGATGTCCCGGGCCCGGGAAGAGGCGTGCGCCAGCCAGCCGATCAGGTACTCCAGCCCGGCGATCACCCCCACCACCACGAACACGGTCGACGCCCGCGCCCCGGCCATCGCCATACCGAACGCGACGAGCAGGGTCAGCACGCCCAGAGCGAGCGGAGTCAACAGCGCCGGCCCCGCCGAGGCCAGCACGTTCCACACCGGCCCGGCCGGGCCGACGCGCAGGACCAGATCCGTCGAGTCGGGGCCTTGTCTCAGCAAGGGATCGGTGGCCATGCCTCCAGCGTAGGACCGGTCCGCAAGAGCGCCTCGACCATATCCGACCAATGGAGCACGACTTCTGACGGCCCGTAGCCCACAGCCGGCGGGCGCGGCGGGCTCCCAGGACTCGAACCACGGGTCGGGCCACTGCTCGGCGGCGGCCACTGGCAGGGTAGAGGGTGGCGCCGTCCAGGCTCTCGCGGATGGTGTCGGCGTGGCGGCCGTGGCGTGCGGTCTCCTCGATCAGGTGCAGCAGCACCCACCGCACCGACCACTCCTCGACATCGGCGGGGAACCACGGCACAGCCCCCGCGTCCCTCCATCCAGGCCGGACAGGAAATGAGCGCACAGACCTCGTCCCCCTCGGCATCGGTCATGTCCGTGTGAAAGAAAGACCCACTCGTGCACCGGTGCCCCCGATGGCGCGTTCCCGAACCGACAGAGCAGACACCTGCACGCGTGAGCAGCGAATTGTCGGCGGACACGGCAAGTTGGTACACCTGCGGCACGGGGTCCTCCGGGGTTGTTCATGGCAACGAAACTCTCTCCAAAGGGCCCCTGTCCTCATGCCTGCCGAGCCCCAGAAACAACCCCTCGAACTCCAGAGCCCGTGATCACCAGGCCCTTACGTCACCACCATGTCCCGGTCCTGTAAGGGAACCGGGCTCGGGGTACCCGCCCGCCCAGTCGGCCACTAGCGTGCGGGCATTGGGCCCAGCAGCCCAGCGGACCACCACACCCCGGGAGACTCACCCGTGCCCATCTTTGGTCCCCGCACCCTACTCGCCACGATCGCCCTCGCCACCATGCTGACGCTGACCGCCTGCGACCCCGCAGCCGAAGCCGAAGCCCCTCCCGCCGCTCCCGCCGCCTCCGCCTCTGTCTCCTCGCCCGCAAGGTCCGCCATCTCCACCTCGCCCACCGGTTCGGGCAAGCACACGCTGGCCGAGGCCGCCACCGCCGGCGGGCTCACCAAGGCCACCGGTGCCAGCGCAGTCTCCGACGTCCCGGTCGACCCGGGCGAAATGCGTGACGACATGCACCTGGTGGTCGCCGACTACAACCGTGCCGGGCAGACCTCCGGCCGCCGCATCCTTTTCGTTGGCGTCGACGGCGTTCCCGAGGACCCGAACAAGCGTCGCGAGCACCTTTGGCGCGGCCTGATCGACTACGCCCTGCAGAACGGCTCCACCGGCACCCCCACCACCGCCAAGCCGTACCAGCCGGGTCCGTTCGGCGGATCCCTCGAGTGCCTCAGCCTGCCCGAGTCCGCCAACGCCACCGACGTCATCTGCGGCTGGTCCGACACCACCACAGCCGCCGTCGCACTCTTCCCCCACACCACCCCGGCCGATGCAGCCAGCCTCTTCGCGGCCATGCGCGCCGACCTCGAACACTGACCGCCCCCTCTACCACACCCCTATGGCCGAGGCGTCGCGCAGGCAGCGGCACTACCGGGTGATCCACGCCGTGTGTCTCGCTGTGTGCGGGCTGCGGCGAGCAGCCGCTGGTGCGCGCTCCCCGACCTGGTGTTGGACGGCTCTATGCGTGCCCACGAGAAGGGGTGACGGCGACACTTCCGTTGGACACGGGCTGTCATCGTGTATGGGTCCTATGTATAAAACTGCCGGGCGCCGAAGGTCCACACGGCGCGGGTGCCCGGGCCGGCCGTGAGCGTCGAGCGGCCGAGCCGTTCCTCGTGGCACCCGACCACGGGGCGGTTTGGGGCCATCTCCACCCGGCGCAGCGTTTCGTCCGTACCGCTCTCGATGGATTGCGGGGCGCCAACGCCTGAGCCCGGGCAGTCTGAAGGTCGCGGGCCGGCCCACTCGGCAGGCCAGGTCGTGCAACGCGGGAAGGGGTTGGTCGTCGTGGACAGGATGCTGGAGGCGTCGGGTGCCGCGCACGAAGGGCCGGCGGGGGGGTGCTGCTAGCCGACGGCACCGAGCCTGGCCCGGTCTGCTTCGACGTGGGCAGCGGTCCGCACCTGCCGTCGAGCGTCCCGACGGCGACCTGAAGACGTACGCCTCTACCCCAACGCCAAGGTGACCGTCCTCGGCAAGAAGGGCCCCGAGACCCGCCCCGGCGACCAATACCGACAAGACCCTGTCCGGTATCGGCCACGTCAAGGAATCGCGGACCCGGAGCACAAGCAGTTCAACAGAGTCGAAGCAGAAAAGCACCGAGTACTGCGCGGGCCAGAACCTCTACGACGTGGTCGTGGGCCCGGAAAGCAAGATCACCGAAATGACCGGGCCCTCCTCAGCGCATCACGCGCGGCAGGCGCAGGCTGAGGAGGACCGTCAGCGCGACCAGGCCCAACTGGACCAACAGAGTTACGGCGAAGGCGTCGCGCATCCCCATCGACGGGTTCAGCGCGAGGAAGAGGCTGCCGAGGGTCGCCACGCCCAGGGCGAGCGCCGACTGCTGGGTGGTGACCATGACTCCGCTGCCCACCCCGGCCCGGTCGGCCGGGACGTCCGAGAGCATCAGGCGCATCAGGACCGGAAGTTGGAACCCCTGCCCGAGGCCCGCGACAGCGACGCCGGGAGCGAGGGCGGCAAGCCCCAGTTCCGGCCAGTCGCGCATGACCGCCAGCAGGAGCAGCAGGATGCCCAGGGCCTGCAGGACGCCGCCCACGGTGACGACCCGGGTGCCGAAGCGGCCGACCAGCCGCGGTCCGGCAAGTGAGGCCGCGAAGAAGGCCGTGGCCATCGGCACCAGGGCGAGGCCCGCGGCCACCGGCCCCATGCGCAGGCCCTGCTGCAGCGCCACCGCGACCACGAACATGAAGCCGCTGAAGCCGATCGAGAACGGCGCGACCATCACCAGGCCGCGCCGCAGCGCCTCCAGGCGCAGCAGGCTCGGCGGCACCAGCGGGGTGCGGCCGGCACGGTCGGCACGGCGTTCGACCCGCCAGAAGGCCGTGGCCGCACAGGGGAAGACCCCGAGCGACACCCACGTCCACAGCGGCCAGCCCGCCGCCCGGCCCTCGGTCAGCGGCAGCAGCAGCGACACCAGCGACAGGGTCAGCAGCAGCGTCCCCAGTACGTCGACCGAGGCCGGGCGCTCCGAGCGGGTCTCGGGGACGGCGCGGACGGCCAGCACCAGCCCGAGGACCACCACCGGCACGTTCACCAGGAACACCGAACGCCACCCGGAGCCGGCCACGTCGGCGGCGACCAGTACCCCGCCCAGGATCTGCCCGGCGACCATGGACAGCCCGGCGGTCGCACCGTACAGGCTCATGGCCCGAGCGCGGCGCGGTCCCTGCGTGGTGGCCTGGATGGTGGCGAGCACCTGCGGCAGCATCAGGGCCGCCGCGGCCCCCTGGGCGACCCGCGCGCCGACCAGGGTCCAGGCGGTGGGGGCCAGCCCGCAGGCGAGCGACGTGACGCCGAAGGCGGCCATGCCGATCAGGAAGAGCCGGCGCCGTCCGGCCGTGTCGCCGAGGCGGCCGCCGAGGACGAGGATCACGGCGTAGGCGACGCCGTAGCCGCCGACGATCAGTTCGAGCACTGCGGGACCGGCGGCGAGATCACCGTCGATGGTGGGCAGTGCGACATTGACGATGAAGAAGTCGATCAGCGGGAGTGCCGCGCCCAGCAGCACGGTGAACAGTCCGAGTGGACCCAGTACCGCTCCGTGACGGATGACGGGGACGGGGGCCGGGGCGGCGCCCGTAGGGGCCGGGGAGGACGACGGGGTACGTACGGTTGCTTCGCTCACGGAGGAGACGATCCTCCCGCGCTCAGCCTGGTACCAGAGTCTCCTTATCCTGGTACCAGCAGTACCTGGCAACCGGCTGAGTGGTGCGGCACCCTGGAACCATGACCACTGTGGCCCCGGAGAGCGACGTACGACGGCACGAGCTGGCCGACTTCCTGCGCAGCCGGCGTGAGCGCATCACTCCCGAGCAGGTCGGACTCGTACCCGGCCGCCGCCGGCGCACCCCCGGGCTGCGCCGTGAGGAGGTCGCGCAGCTCTCCGCTGTCGGTGTCACCTGGTACACCTGGCTGGAGCAGGCCCGCGAGATCCAGGTGTCCCCGCAGGTGCTGGACGCCTTGGCCCGCGCCCTGCTGCTGGACGCCAGCGAGCGCGCCCATCTGTTCGCGCTGGCAGGCAGCCTCGACCCGGCGCCGCACACCCTCTGCCCGACCGTGACCCCGGCCGTGCGGGCGATGCTCGACCAGCTGGACCCGATTCCGGCCAGCGTGCAGAACAGCCGGTACGACATCCTCGCCTACAACACGACGTTCGGGCGCCTGCTGAACGACCTGGACCGCCTGCCGCCCGAGAACCGCAACGCCCTGTGGCTGGCGTTCACCGACGCGGACTGGCAGGCGGCCGTCGTCGACCTGCCCGAGGCGCAGCGGACGATGGCGGCCAAGTTCCGGGCCTCGATGGCCGAGCACCTGGCCGAGCCCGCCTGGAAGGCGCTGGTGGCCCGGCTGGAATCCGCGTCCCCCGAGTTCCGGGAGGTGTGGGCGCGGCACGAGGTGGTCGGCCAGGGCGGGAAGACCAAGTACATCCGCAACGCCCACGTGGGCCTGCTGTACCTGGAGCACGTCAACCTGTGGCTGGGACCGGCGGCGGGCCCGCGTCTGGTGACCTACGTCCCGGTGGACGAGGAGACCCGCAGCCGCCTCGTACAGCTCCACGCCCTGTCGCCCGCCGCGGTGTGACCGCAGCACCGGGGCGCTGTTGCGTGGCGGCGCCGGGCGCCGCCGCCTAGCGTGTGACTCGTCCAGGTGCGAAGGCGAAACCTACTTCCGCTCCATGGGGCGGCCGCGGGTTCGAGTCCCGTTACTGGCTTCGGGCCGGTGTAGCTCAGTTGGCAGAGCACCACGTGGTTTCGCCGAACTCGACCTCTGGACACCTACGTGACACACCTCCCGGTGCGCGGGCTGCGGCTCCTTCCTCCAAAGAAGCACGCCGCCGCCACCTTGATCTCGGTAGGCACACGTGCGGAATGCCCGGTGCGCAGGCAACGGTTACTTCCTGATCAACGGGTCGCGGGTTCAAATCCCGCCCGACCACGGCCGGTAGCTCAGCTTGGCAGAACAGTCGACACAGTCCGTCGCCGACTTTGATCTCGGGCACTCCGCACGTCACGCCTCCCCCTGTTTCAATTCCAACTGAATTCGGGGGGATTCACACGGCTCGATTCAACCTACTCCGCTCCGAGACGGCGCCACCCACCGCGCCCACCTCGCCCGTCCGCTCCACGGACCACCGCGCCGCCAACCACCACGGCAGCGCCGGATACGTCCGCGACCCTCGCTCCGAGCTGTTCCCGCTCGCCGTCGCCGACTTCGTGACGCAGCGCACCGCGTACGAGAGCGGCGAGGCACGCGACGACCGCTTCGCCGCGCTCGTCCACCGTCCCGGTCTACGCGTGGAACCTGGCCGGCTACGGGTGGCCACGCGGCCTCCGGTGCCGCGAACCGGCACGCGTTCGGCGGGCTCACCGACGCGGCCTTCCGCATGGTGTCCCTGATCGAGGGCGGCCAGGACGCCGACTGGCCGTGGGCGGCGGCCACCTGGCCTGGTGGTCCCGCAGCCAGTACCCGGGTGATTCCGGCTATTGGACCGCACCCTGCCACGCGTCCGTTCCGGTAGCCGTGAGATTCTCGCTCCCCGACACGTAGCCACGGACACGCACCGCCAGGCAGGAGCACGGCATGACCACCGGACGGATACTGGTCGCGGACGACGACGCCGCGATCCGCCGCTCGCTGGAGCGCGGGCTGCGGCTCAGCGGCTTCACCGTACTGCTCGCCGAGGACGGGCTCCGGGCGCTGGAGCAGCTCACCGGGTTGGGGGCGGACATGATGGTGCTGGACGTGTCCATGCCCGGCCTGAGCGGCATCGAGGTCTGCCGCACCCTGCGTGCCCGGGGCGACGAGACGCCCGTACTCATGCTGTCGGCGCTGGACGAGGTCGCCGACCGGGTCGCCGGGCTGCAGGCCGGCGCGGACGACTACCTGGTCAAACCGTTCGCCCTGGAGGAGCTGGTCCTGCGGATCCAGGCCCTGCTGCGCCGCCGTCCCGCCGCGCCGCCGCCCCGTGACCAGCTGCGGGCCGGGCCGCTGGTGATCGACGAGGCCGTCCACCAGGTGTTCCACGACGGTGTGGAGCTCCACCTGACCAGACGGGAGTTCGATCTGCTGGCACAGCTGGTACGGAACACCGGGATCGTGCTCAGCCGGGATCAGCTGCTCGACCGCGTCTGGGGCTACGACTTCGACGTCCGTTCCGACGTCGTCGACACCTTCGTCAGCTACCTGCGGCGCAAGCTGGAGGACGGCGGCCGGCCCCGCATGATCCACACCGTCCGCGGTGTGGGTTTCGTCCTGCGCCTCCCGGAAGGAGGCGGCGGCAAGTGAGGCTGTCCACCCGCATCGCGCTCTCGGTCACCGTGGTGGTGCCGCTGCTGGTGGTCGCCGCCGGACTGCTGCTGCTCGGGCTGGTCAACCGGGACCTGCGCCACCAGCAGGACGCCCGGCTGCACGAGCGGGCGACGGCCGTCCTGCCGGACGTACGGACGCTGCTGAACGCCGAGCGCAACGGCCGGCCGAAGGTCGAGCAGAACCAGCACCGCAAAGTGCTCGGCGACGCGCTGGACGCCGGCGTCCGGGTGGTCGCGGCGGACGGCACGCTGGTCCTGACCGGCGGTCCGCAGCCGGCCGAACCCCCGATCGCCACCGCCCCGGGCGGCCCGGTGACCGTACGGGCCAAGGGCCGCACCTGGCGGGTCCTGAGCGTACGGGTTGAGGGCGCCTCGCCGGGGACGCTCTGGCTGTTCTCGCCGACCTCGGCGTCCGACCCGCAGATCAGCGCCGTACGGCGCCGGATGCTGCTGGTGGCCCTGCTCGCCGCGCCGGTCTCCGGACTGCTCGCGTACGCCCTGGCCGACCGGACGACGGCCTCCCTGCGCCGGCTCAGCCGCCGGGCCGCCGAGCTCGATCCGCGCGCGGGAGCGGCGGGCTTCACGGCCGAACGCTCGCGCATCACCGAGGTGGACGAGCTCACCTCCTCCATCGGGCAGCTGCTGGCCCGGTACGAGGAGCAGGCGGGGCGCACGGCGCAGGCGCTGGACACAGCCCGCTCGTTCTCTTCCGCGGCCTCGCACGAGCTGCGCACACCGCTGATGAGCATGCGGACCAACTTGGACGTCCTGTCCGCCCACCCCGACCTGTCCGCCGCCGAACGCGCCGAGGTGGTGCAGGACCTGCACGACGACCACGCGCGGCTGCTCGAGCTCCTGACCGCGCTCCGGATGCTCGCCCAGGGCGACCTGGTGGAGGTGTCCGCGTTCGGCCCGCTCGACCTGGCGGAGCTGGTCGACTCGGCCGTCGCGGAGACCGGGCGCCGGCACCCCGAGGTGAGGGTGAGCACCGCTCTCCCCGCCGAACTGCGGATCTTCGGCTGGGATGCGGGTCTGCGGATCCTGCTCGCCAACCTGCTGGGCAACGCGGTGGCCCACGGGAACCTGCCCGGCGAGCCCGCCCGGATCTCCGTACGGCTGCGTGCGGAAGGCGGATCCGCGGTACTCACCGTGGACGACGCCGGGCCCGGTATCGCGCCCGCCGACCGGGAAGCGGTCTTCCGCCGCTTCCACCGCGGGGCCGACAGCCAGGGTTCGGGGCTCGGTCTGACGCTGGTCGCCCAGCAGGTGGCGCTGCACCGCGGCACGGTCGCCGCCGCGACACCGCCGGGCGGTACGGGCAGCAGGTTCGAGGTACACCTGCCGCTGCTGGTCGCGGACGCGAGGGCCCCGCAGCTGCCGGTCCGGCGGGACTGGATCTCCCGGAACGGCTGATCGCCGATTCACAAAGAAGCCACAAAGACGCGCGCTACGTTCCTGCCCGGTTGAACCACCACGGTTCGAACCCTCGAACCCTCCAACCCTCGAACGCTCTTGGCCTCGAAGGAGACATGAACATGCGCGCGAACCGTACGACAGTCGCCGCCATCGGCGCACTCGCCCTGGCAGGCGCCCTGCTCGCCGCCACCCCGGCGCTGGCGGTGACCGCCAAGGCCGCCCCGAAGGGCGACGGGGCGAAGGCGATCTGCAAGCGCCTGCCGGAGACGGAGAAGAAGGTCGCCAACTCGATCACCCGGCTGAACGGCGACGCCACCGTGCCCGGCTCGATCGCCCGTCTGGAGAAGCGGGTGGCCGACGCCAAGGCAGCCGGTCACACCGAGATCTACACCTACCTCAACAACCGGCTCACCTTCCGCAAGAGCCTGCTGCCCACGCTCCAGGGCCGCCAGAACGACCTGAAGTCCGTCAGCACCTGGTGCGCGGCCCAGGGCGCCCCGGCGGCAAAGAAGTGATCAACCGCGCCGCCACCGGACTCGCGGTTCTGGTGGCGACGGCCGCCCTGCTCCTCACCGGCTGCGGCAAGAACGAAGCCGCCGCACCGGACAGCGCGACGCAGACGCAGACGCAGGACATGCAGCAGAAGCTCGACAACGCCGACCAAGCCGCCGCCCAGGCGGACTCGGACGCCACGCAGAACAACTGACACACATCACGCAGCCTGCCCCATCTCCTCCGGGGCAGGCCGCGGAGACTCGACGCGCCAACGGCATGACCGCCGCCGCCCTCGCTCTCGCCTCAGCAGCTCGCCGACGCACAGTTCAGCGACGCCAACGTCCGATGGGGCCGCCTCCGGCCCCCCGAGGGCGGGACGGGCTGAATTCCAGATGAGAGCTGCACCCAACCCACGAAGGGGCCGTGGGATCCGCTCGCCGCGCCACGGTTGCGCGTCACCCAGACCCACCCGCGCGCGTCCCTGAATACGGCTTCGGTTTCACTAGCGTGGGTACATGGCGCGCACCCAGGAGCACACCCCGAGACGTCAGACTCCCGGCTGGGCCCCCTGGCTTTGCTGGGGCGGTCTGATCACCGGCCTCGCCTTGATGCTGGTGTACTCACTGGCTCCGCCCATGGACAAACCCGGCAGGAGGGCGGAGGTGCGGCTGCAGTTCGCCTCAGGCCAGGACCTCCCGACCCTTCGGTCAGTGCTGGACATCATCGGTGGCAACGGCAGCGACAGAATCGAGCTGTTCAAGGACGGGCTCCTCCTCGACTGGCTCATGTTCATCCCGGGGTACACCCTGGCGCTGGCCGCCGTGTTCGGCTTCGGGGCCCTCTTCCTCTACCGGAGGGCCTCGCGTTCGGGGGCCCTCCGCGCGCTGGCCCTCACCTCCGTACCGCTGGTGGTGGACTGCGCGGAGAACCTCTTTCTGCGACTGGGCCTGGACCGCCTCGACAGCGACCCGGAATGGGCCTTCACCTGGGCCGCCTACTGCGCCCAGGTGAAGTGGACGGTCGTCGTTCCGCTGATCGCCGCGGCTCTGTGGATGGGCGCCATCCTGGCCTTCCGCTGGATCCTGCGCCCCGGGGCCCAGGTGCACGGACCGCAGCCCCCACATCCGCGCGCCGTCGTACGCAGCGCCCACAGGCTGGCCGACGGGTCCGAAAGCTGGTCGGACGACCCCGACGTGATCGCCCCGCCCGCAGCACCGGACGCCACCACTCCATTGGCGGACTGGACGGCCCCGTACACGCCGCCCGTGCCGAACCGCGAAGAGCAGCCCGTACTCAAGGACACGGCGAAGGCCCGCTGGCACACCAGGGCGCTCCAACTGCCCGGCCGGGAGCCTGCAGAGGTCGGCATCTGCGCATCCGGCGGCGGGATCCGCTCCGCCTCGGTCGTCCTCGGCGCCCTCCAGGCACTCCGGGACGCGGGCGTGGTCCGCACGGCACGCTACCTGGTGTCCGTATCGGGCGGCGGATTCACTGCGGGAGCGTTCCAGCTGGCACTCACCCCGGAACAACCCAAGGACGAGAACGGGAAGCCCTTCGTGCGGGCCGATCTCGCCACGCCCGAGGACGTGTTCGCACCCGGCAGCCCCGAAGAGGACCACGTCCGCCGGCACGCGAAGTACCTCGCGGACAGTCCCAGGGAGAAGTTGCTGGCTGCGGGGACGGTGCTGCGCGGCATGGTCGTCTCCCTCGGCATGCTGGCGCTGATGTTCACCGTGGCGGGCATGTACCTCCACGCCTTCTACTCGTACCTCCCGCTGACCGACCTGGACGCCCTCCGACACCCCGATGACCAGGTCTCTCACCTGGAGTTGTACGCGCACGTCCGGAACCCGATTCTCGCTCTCCTCGCGCTGGCCGGTGGGGTGACCCTGGTGGCCTCCCTCGTCCGGGCCTTCAGCGGACAAGCCCGCCCGGCCTGGGTGCGGAGCACCATCAAGGCGATCGTGGCACTGGCTCTGGCGGTCGCCGCGTACACCGTGATCATTCCTGCCGTGATCTGGTTCTTCGCATGGCTGTCCGAGACTCAGACCCTGCTCCCCAAGGGCGGCCGGGGCGTGTCCCTCCTCGCTGCGCTCACGGCCGCGGCGACGTGGCTCGGTGCCCTGTACACCGCGGCGCACAAGTCGGTGAAGAAGCTCAAGCCGGACGGCGACACGGCGAGCATGTTCTCCAAGAGCAACAAGTCGATCACCGTCCAGAGCAGCACCGGATGGCTGAAGGCAATCGTCTGCTGGCTGGTGCTGCTCCTGCTCGGCTTCTTCGGTCTCGCGCTGCTCTCCTGGGTCGCCGTCTACGCGGGCGACTGGGACTGGCGCTGGAAGGTGGGCCTGCCGGTCGCCCTGCTCGTCCTGCCGTTCCTCATCGACCAGACCACCTTCAGCCTGCACCCCTTCTACCGGCAGCGACTGGCCGGGGCGTTCGCCGTGCGACGCGCGGTGCTGAACGACGGCTCGGTCGGAGGACTTCCGTACGACTACAACGCCGAACCGACCAATCTCAGCACCCATGCCCGGAAGGTGGACCGCTTCCCCCAGGTCATCTTCGCCGCCTCCGCCGCCGTCTCGCTGCGCAACCGCACCGCCCCCGGCCGGCCTGCGGTCCCCTTCACCTTCGCCTCCGACTATGTGGGCGGTCCCGACACCGGCTGGGTGCGAACCTCCACGATGGAGGCGACGGCCCGGCCGCTGATCAGGCGCGACATCACGGTGCAGTCCGCCGTCGCAGTGTCCGGAGCCGCCTTCGCCTCCGCGATGGGCACGCAGACGATGTTCTTCGAGCGGCTGCTCGCGCTGTCCAACCTGCGTCTGGGCACCTGGGTGCCCAACCCCGCCTATCTCGCCGAGCTGGCGAAGTACGGTCCCGACTGGACCATGCCCCGGCTGCCCCGGATGCGGCGACTGCGCTACCAGTTGCAGGAGCTCGTGGGCCGGTACTCGGACACCAGCCCCATGTTGCTGTGCACCGACGGCGGTCACTTCGACAATCTCGGGCTGGTCGAGATGCTCCGGCTCCGCTGCCGAACGATCTACATCATCGACTCCAGCGGGGATACTCCGCCCCTGGCCACCACCCTCGCCCAAGCCGTGACCCTCGCCTACGAGGACCTCGGGGTGGTCATCGAGTTCCCGAAGGACGAGGTCCTCAAGCTGGTGCCGGGCAGCGCCGTGCCGCTGGGGCCGGCCGAAGCGATGGCGGCCCTCAACGCCCGGTTCTCCGCGAGCTGCGTGGTGACCGGCACGATCAGGTACCCCGAACCGGTGCTCTTCGCCCCGGGTACTCCCCCCTCCGACGAGGGCACGATCATCTTCGCCAAGGCGAACCTGACCTCGGACATGTCCTACGAGCTGCTGAGTTACGCCCTCAAGGAGAAGGCCTTCCCCCGGCAGGCCACATTCGACCAGTGGTTCGACCATGCCCAGTTCGACGCCTACCGAGCGCTCGGCCACTACCTCGGCACGGCGGCCGGGAAGGCGGGCGGGAAGGGCGAAGCCGACTAGCCAGACCTGCGGCCGTGTGGGGGACGGTCCGGACCCCGGCGGGGGAACGGGCGGGCGGGCCAGGACCGCGAGTTCCTTCGCCCGTCTGCCTCGCTCCACAGGACACCACCACAGAGGTGGGGCAACCTCGTGCGAAGTGCACAGACACCCCCTTCGCGAAGAGGCACGCATGGACGAGGCCGAGCGGTACGAGCGCTACGCCGGCGGCAGCCCGGAGGCCGAACGACTGGTCTTCGAGCAGCTCGCAGCCGACCTTCTCCGGGTACAGCTCAGGATGAAGAAACGCAGCGGATCCCCGGCTCTCGAACGGACCTTCCATGCGAAAGCGGTCCTCGGCGTGGAGAATGCCCGTCTGAGGTTCCACGACGATCTCCCCCGAGCCCTGCAGACGGGCTTCGCCAGGCCCGGAGCCGAGTACCCGGTCACGGTCCGGCTTTCCAATGCCAGTGGTGTCCGTCAACCGGACTTCGCGCCCGATCTGCGCGGGGCGGCACTGCGGGTCGAGGTGGGCCCCGATGAGACCCACGATCTGTTGATGACGAGCTTCCCAGTCTCCCATGCCCGCAACGCCCGGGAGTTCGTCGCTTTCGCGCAGGCCATGGCGGGAGCCGGCTCACGGCTCGGGAAAGCCTTCGCTCTGTACGTCAAGCTGCCCCTGGCGGTCGGCTGGTCCACGGCTGTCCGCATGCGGCGCAACGTCATCGCGGGAACCGGGCGCACGGTGTCCAGCCTGGCATTGGAGACGTACTGGAGCCGCGGCGCGATCCTGTGGGGCGGCTGCGGGCCGGTGCGCTATCAGCTGCGGCCCACCGCGGACGCCCCACCGGCCCCGGACCTGCCCCGCACCGATCCCGATCACCTGCGGCGTGAGCTTGCACAGCGGCTGCGCGACACGGACGTCGTCTTCGAGCTCTGCGTGCAGCGCTACGTGGACAGCCGGCGCACCTCCATCGAGGACGGCGCGGCCGAGTGGCGGGAGGAGGACGCGCCCATCCTGCCGGTGGCCACGCTGACCATCCCGCGCCAGGACATCGACACCGCCGATGCACGCGCCTGCGCGAAGCAGGTCGACCTGCTGGCGTTCAACCCGTGGCACACCACGGAGGCCTTCCGCCCCCTGGGCAACCTCAACCGTGCCCGCAAGGTCGCATACGAGGCGAGCAGCGCTCACCGCCTGGGCCACCGCTTCGTGACCGTCGAGCCGCGGCGCAACGCGCTGCTCGGAGCGCCGCTGCGGGCCGCGTTCCGCACCGTGAACCATTTCGTCCCCTGGCACCGGCTGCCCACCCCGCTCGGCCTGCTCAACCTCATGGCCTTCCGTCAGACATTGCGTCGGCACAACCTCATCGACACCGAAGTCCACGAGGCTCCGCCCGAGGCCGGGCAGGTGGACGGTCCGCTCGATGAGGAACTGCTGGTCAGGCGCAGTTACGACGGCACGTACAACGATCTGTCGGCGCCAGGGATGGGTGCTGTCGGCGCCACGTTCGGCCGCATGATGCCACCCGTCTACCGTCCGGACCGGTTCGACACGCCCAATCCGGTCACCGTCAGCAGGGAACTGCTCCGTCGTGAGTCGTTCATTCCCGCGACGTCGCTGAACGTCATCGCCGCCGCCTGGATCCAGTTCCAGGTGCACGACTGGGTCAAGCACAGGAGGCTTCCGGTCGGCACCAAGAGCGTGGAGGTGCCGTTGCCGCCCGGTGAGAGCTGGCAGAACACCCCGGGCGGACCGCGGGAGAAGGTGATGCGCTTCGGTGCGGACGAGGCGGTGAAGGTACCCGGCAGCGAGCGGTCGCCGATCCTGTTCGCCGGCGACGTCTCGCACTGGTGGGACGGTTCGGAGGTCTACGGCGGTGAACAGGTCGCCGCGCAGTCGCTTCGCGAGCCCGGTGGCGGCGCCGGGCTCCGGCTGGAGGACGGGTACCTGCCGAACGGCTCGAGCAGCGGTCCGCTCACCGGATTCACCGACAACTGGTGGCTCGGCCTCAGTGCGATGCACACCCTCTTCGCCCGTGAGCACAACGCGGTGTGCGACGCGCTGCGGCGCGAGTATCCGCACATGGACGAGGACCGGATCTACCACACGGCGCGGCTGGTCGTCTCCGCCCTGATCGCGAAGATCCACACTGTCGAGTGGACTCCGGCGATCCTCGCCACCAAGACGCTCGACATCGGGATGAAGACCAACTGGCAGGGGCCGCCCAAGAACTGGCTTGATCAGCTGGGCGTCTGGCTGCTGGAGGCGAACGGGCGCAGCGGCATCCCCAAGACCCTGCCCGACCACCACGGTGCCCCGTACTCCCTCACGGAGGAGTTTGTCACCGTCTACCGGATGCACCCGCTGATTCCCGACGACTACGAACTCGTCGACCACCGGTTCGGCCGCAGGCTCGACACCCTGGGCTTCACCGACCTCCAGGGCGCCGCCGCGGAGCCCCTCATCCGGAAGACCGGCCTGGTGAACACCCTGTACTCACTGGGCATCGCCCATCCCGGGGCGATCACCCTGCACAACTTCCCGCGCGCCCTTCAGGCGTTCGAGCGGGACGGGGAGGTGATCGACCTCTCCGTGGTCGACCTCGTCCGCACCCGGCGCCGCGGCGTCCCGCGCTACAACGACTTCCGCGCCGGCCTGCACAAGCCGCGGATCCGGCGGTTCGAGGACCTCTCCTCCGATCCGCAGACGGTCGCCCGGCTTCGGGACGTGTACCGCTCGGTGGACGACGTCGACACCGTGGTGGGTCTCTTCGCCGAGAATCCGCCCACGGGCTTCGGTTTCAGCGACACCGCCTTCCGGGTCTTCATCCTGATGGCCAGCAGACGGCTGCAGAGCGACCGTTTCCTCACGGTCGACTTCCGGCCCGAGATCTACACGCCCCTCGGCATGGACTGGATCGAACGGGGCGGCATGACCAGCGTCATCCTGCGCCACTGCCCCGACCTGGCGGGGGTACTCCCGCGTGCGGCCAGCGCGTTCGCGCCCTGGCGCCCGGTGCAGCCCGTGCGCAACAACAGCGGCCTCGGCTGAGCAGGAGGAGGCGCCATGTCCCCGCCCAACGCCGCAGGTCACCCGGGCCTGGAGGCCCTCCTCTCGCGTCCGCTGTGGGAGTCGGTCTTCAAGCGGCGCACCCACCGTGTCAGCCGGGGCGCGTCCGTGCCGGCCGGGTCGATGAGCCACCGCTCCACTCACCGGCCGGAGCCACTGGGCGAGTTGGAGGAGGCGGTACTCATCGCCCTCACGGGCTCGTCGGGACTCACCATGCCCGACCGTCCCTTCGAGGACCCGCGTGATCACAAGCCCATCATGGCCAAGCCGAATCTGAACATGACGGGCCGGACGGCGGGCAGCCCCGACAACGCGCAGGCCACCCACTTCTTCATGATCAACGACAGTGGCACGTACTACCTGAGGAAGCTGCCTCCGTCGCGGGACCACGCCTTCGACCCCGACACCCTGATCGAGCGCGCCCGCCAGTCGAAGGTCCGCGTACTGGAACACCGTCTGGACGTCGGCGACGGAATGCGCGACTTCCCGGCGTACCTCGACTCGAACCGGTTCCTGTCCAATCTTCCGGGCACCACCCTGTTCCTGCCGGTGGTCGACCTCTCCCACCAGTACATCAACGCACTGATGTACCTGCTCACCCAGCCCGAGGGAGCCCGGCCCACGGTCGTCGACGACCGCAATTTCTACCGCCCGGCCGGGGTGCGGAAATGGGTGAAGAACGGCTTTCTCAACCCCGACATCAAACTGCCGCTCGGTTCGATGGGGCCGATGCGCACCCAGGTCGAAGCCGACCTGCTGCTGCAGAACATGATGCTGGTCTCGGACGCCATGGGACTCGGCGCCTGGATCCACGCGACGATCGGTCCCCAGATCATGTTGGGCGACCCGAAGTTCTCGCGCACCTACGGCCGCATGCTGGGCTTCGACTTCGTCACGCCGACGTTCCGTCCCGCCGACATCCTGCGCTGGCAGGTGCCGCTGCCGAAGTACGCCGAGTTGCGCGCCCACCCAGTGGGGCTGCGAGCCGACGGTGAACACCTCATCAAGGGCGCCTGCCCACCCAACTACCCGTCGATGCACGACGCCGTCGACTCCGTCGTCCGCTCCAAGTTCGGGGACAACGGCATCTACGCGGACAAGGATCTCTTCACCCGCATCTACAAGGACGACTACGCTCAGCGGTATCTCGCCGAGGCCAGTGAGTACGGCAGGCAAGTGATCGAATGCGCGCGGGACATCTGCGTGTACATCCACGAGACCCACGGGCGCTTTCCGGCGCACACCGACGCCATCCACGTGCCCGGCATCTGGCTGCAGGCGCACCACGTCGAATCCGAATACTACGACCGGTTCTTCCAAGGCGGCCTGACCGAAGCCCACCGTCGGCACGCCTCACGCTGGGACGGATGAGGGAGACCCGATGAGAGTCTACGAGGCCATCGTCAAGGGGCTGGAAGGCATCGGGGTACGAGCGGCCTTCGGCGGTGCAGGGGAGAACGCGGCCGGTCTGATGCTGGCACTGAAGCACTCACACCAGATCCGGCCCATCATCACGCGACACGAACAGGCCGCCTCCTTCATGGCCTGCGGCTACGCCATGTACACCAATCGGCTGGGCTTCTGCTTCGCGACGGCCGGGCCGGGCGCGTTCAATCTCTTCTCCGGGCTCGCCGTGGCCATGTCCGACTCCTATCCCGTCCTCGCCGTCTCGGGGTACGCGAGCATGAAATGGCGCGGATGGGGCTCGCTCAACGAGACGTCGGGGCTGAACCGCACGCCCGACTCCCAGGCCATGTTCGCGGCCACGACCAAGAAGTCCTTCCTGCTCACCGACATCGCCGACACGTGCGACGTCCTCGAGGAAGCGGTCAACACCGCGTTCGAGGGGAGACCCGGGCCCGTGCACATCCATGTGCCCGAGGACCTGACACACCGCGGCGTCGAGGTCACGAACTTCCGGCCGCCCAGGCTCGACGTAAAGCCGGTCCTGCCCGACCCGGACCGGGTGGCGGAGATCGCATCGGTCCTGGCGGACGCCCTTGCACGGGGGAAGCGGATCGTGGCGCTCGTCGGCTTCGGTGCGGTGCGCAGCGGGGCGGGACCGGAGATCGAGCGGTTGATCGAGCGGTTCCAGATCCCCCTGCTCACCACCCTGGACGGCAAGGGCATCGTCTCCGAAGGACACCCGCTCTCGGTCGGTGTCTTCGCCGACAGCGGCCACGCCAGTGCGTGGAAGGCCTTCCGCGAGGCCGACGTCGTGCTGTGCATCGGCAACTCCCTCAACCAGCACGCCACGTTCAACTACCGCGAGGACCTCTTCGAGGACAAGCTGCTCATCCATGTGAACATCTCCGAGGGCGAGTTCCGCAAGGCCTACCGGCCCGATCACACCCTGCTGTCCGACGCGCGGCCCGCGGTGGCCGCCCTGGCCGACGCACTGGAGCGGACGGTCGGCGAAGTCCCGCCGGTCGAGGTCGACGGCCGCGACTACGAAGCGCGGAAGATCATTCACCTGGCGGGAAAGATCCATCCCGGAGAACTCGCGCAGTCGATCGGGCGCATGCTGCCGCCGCAGGGTGTCCTGCTCGCGGACGCGGGCGCCCATCTGGCTTGGCTCGGGTACTACGTGGAGCTGGAACAGGGGCAGAACTTCCGCAAGGCCGGCTCCTTCGGGCCGATGGCCGGACACGTCAACGGAGCCATCGGCCTGAAGGTGGCCCACCCGGACCGGACCGTCGTCGTGGGCTGCGGCGACGGATGCTACTCGCTGTCCGGCTTCGAGCTGATGACCGCCGTGGAGCACGACATCCCCGTCATCTGGGTCATCTTCAACGACGGGCAGTTCAAGCTGATCAAACTCTTCCAGCTGGTCACGTACGCCGAATCCGGCCTCGTCGAGTTCCAGAACCCGGACTTCGCCGCCTACGCCCGGGCATGCGGCGCCGACGGCTACCAGGTGGAGACGCTCGAGGAGTTCGAGGAGGCGTTCCGCGCGGCACTGGACTCGGGCCGGCCCACGGTCATCGACGCCAAGATCACGCGATGGGCGGTGCCGCACTACAGCACGTCGCCGGACGGCGTGATCGACGGTCTCGTCGAGACCCTCGAAGCGCGCTTCCGAGACTGAACGCCCGTCGGCACGCACCAGAACCCGGCCCCTGCGCCGGCCCGGTGATCAGCCGTCCAGGGGGCGTTGTCGATCGAGGCTGCTGACGATGCGTCCGGTCGGAAAGGACAACCGGCCTACCGGAACGACCCAAGGACTCCAAGAGGACAACGGTTCAGGCAGATGGAGACGGTGCTCGGCTGCGGCTTGTTCCGCTGCGTCCAAGCCGTCCAGGAGGGCCTGCCATTGCTGAGCCTGGACGGGCGTCATGTTCGGGTCTGCCGCGCTCCACCAGCGTTCCTCCCGGCGCCGGGGCCTGAGGGATTCGCGGAAGCTCGCCCAGGTGCCGTCAGGACGCGCGGCAGCCGTGTGGTGAAGATGCAGGAAGAGGGCGGGCCGAGGGAAGGATAGGCCACGAGTGCGGCAAGGAGGACCATGGCTGCCCGGTAGGGCCGGTAGCGGACCTCACGGGAATCGTTGGTGCCCGCGTCCACGACCGCGGCTCGCTGTTCGTTGAGGTCGGCTTCGCGGTGGTCCCGGCGGATCGCGGTGAGCAGACCGTAGCTGTTGGCCAGTCGCTTGACCGCGCGCGGAGTGGTCACCAGGAGCGGTGGACCGAGCAGATTCAGCAGGGCGATCTCGTCGGGCTCGAGCGTGAGCGGGTCGACCTGCTCGATCACACGGGCCGCAGGCAGGCCGAGGCCGTGCATGCTGCCCTCGCCGGCGGAAACCTCGTCGCTCTCATGCTCGTCGTCCGCGACCTCGGTCCCGACGGCTTCGCTCCCGTCCGGCGCATGCGAGGCACCGGTAGTGGATGGGACATCGGGTGCATCCCGGTCCTGGTCGGGCGATGGACCGGGTGCCGGCGCGGGCAGATCATCACGGGCACCGACCAGAGTGTGGAGCATCCGCCGGTACCCGTTGGTGTCAAGTGGCGGCAGGGTGAGCACCACCTGGAAGATCTTCTCCAGATACTGCGCGGGCGTAGAGCGCCACAGTTCCTCGTCATCGGGGTCGACAGTGCCCTGCCCGCCGCCTTCGGTGCTGCTGGAATCCGGTTCCTGGTCGAGCAGCTCCCGGTAATGCGCGCCGATGGCCCGCAACAGCCACCGCGGATCCACGGCGACCACCACGACGAACAAGTCGACGGCGAGCAGCAGATGGACGGCCTCCAGCATCTCCACCACACGCTGGGGCGGGCAGCGGTCCAGGTCGTCGATGTAGAGGATGATCCGGTCGATTCGCGGCAGCTCATCGCCTGCCTCATCGGCAGCTGACCCGGGCGTGCCGCTCGAGTCGTCCGCGGCACGGGCCAGCAGATCCGCCATGCGCTGGAAGTCCTCGCGGATCCGGGTCATCACCCCGAGCTGACTGCGGTAGTCGCCGGTGGTGGCCCGGTCGGCGACGAGGCCGGCCAGTTGTCCGGCTGCGGTGATGTTCTGCACTTGCCTGGTGAGTTCGGCGACCTCGGCATCAGCAACGCCGGCGGCGTCCTGCAGCCGGCGCCGCTGCTGCTCGCCGAACTGCACGGCCTTTTGCCATGCGGCATTCGCGCGGGCCCGCGACGTACGGGCGAAGCCGACTGCCGCACGCGCGGCCAGCGCCGTGCAGGCGATCCCCGGAAGGGTCGCCGCCCAACCCCACAGCGCAGGAAGGGCCCAGGCCATTGCGACCGTCGCGCCGGCGAGCAGGAGGAGGACGGCCAAGGCTGCGGCCGCGACGTGCGGAGCGCCTCGGACCACTCGCCAGGACGCCCGGCCGGTTCCCCGCAACGCAGCCACGGTGCGTGCTGCCTCCGCGTAGACCCGTTCAGGGCCGTCGCCCGCGAGGAGCCGCACTTCCGCCCGCTGTTCCTCGGGGAGCCGGTCCCACAACCCCTCGGGTTCATCGAGTGCCCTGTGGAGCTCGTCGCGGCGTGCCGTCGCGGCATTCAGCCTCTCGCGCAGCCCACGCCCCGTGACCAGCTCGGCGGTGAGACGGGACTGCCTGCGCTGCTCCTCGTCGACGTCGCCGTGCAGCGGCGCGGCGAGCTGCGCGAACAGCTCGGCGACCAGGCTGGCCCACAGTCCTGTCTCCGCGTAGTGCCAGGCATTGAACTTGACCTGCCGCACCGCGCTGTGTGCAAGCGGATTGTCCGGCTGGGCAGTCGCGTCCACTTGCTTCTGGAGCAACCCCAGAAAGTGGCTCTTGCCCTGCCCCCAGTCGCCGAACAGTCCCACCGCCATGGGCGGCTTCGCTGTTCGCGCGGTGATCAGCTCTGCGACCGCCGCCGCCTCCCCTGCCCGGGCAAGTTCGTCAGTGGAAGCCGTGACATCCGAACGGTAGGTGGGGAGCCGTGGAACGGGCCGGTGCTCCACCACTTCCCACAGCAGCACACGACCGTCGTCATCCCCGGTAGCCAGCGTCGCCCGGCCGCCGGCATCCCCCCACGCACCCCAGACCACACTGCCGGAATGGCCGATCAGGGGCTCACCCAACGCAGTGCCTTCCGTGGGGTCCCACAGCCGCACCTCCCCTTCGCCGTCCCCGGTGGCCAGGACCGGCCGGCCCCCGACACTGCTCCACGCCCCCCACACCAGGCCGTCCCGGTGGCCGGTCAAGGGCTCCGTCCGCAGGCTGCCGGCCGCGGGATCCCACAAACGCACCGTCCCGTCGAAGCCACCGGTGGCAAGCACCGACTGTCCCCCCACCTGTCCCCAGACACCCCACTCCACGCTGTGCTCATGACCGTGCAGCGGCAGCGCGTTGCCCACCACGGGATCCCACACCCACACCTCGCCGCCGCGATCTCCCGTGGCCAGGACCGGCCGGCCGGCGACGTGGCCCCACGCACCCCACAGAACGGGCTGGGAGTGCCTGGCCATCACCCCCGGCGGCAGGTCCGGTTCCACGAGGTTCCACCACAGGCGTACCTCACCCGCGCGGTCACCTGTGGCCAGGACCGGCCGGCCGTCGATACCGCCCCACGCCCCCCACTCCACGATGTCGTTGTGGCCGGTCAGCCGCCGTACCTCGGCGCGTTCCACCGGATCCCATAGATGCACCTGCCCGGTATGGCTGCCGGTTGCCAACACGGCAGCGCCTCCGATCTTGCCCCATGCCCCCCACACCCCAGCCGCATCGGCTGGGCCGGGCATCGGTTCACCAAGTGCCGTTGCCGACGTTTCCCACGTTCGTACCGACCACCTGCCGTCCGGGGAGCGGGGGTCCCACAGGCGCACCGTGCCGTCCCCGCCCCCCGTGGCGAGCAACGGCTGACCTGCCGGTTCCCCCCACGCCCCCCAGAGCACCGCGCCGTCATGGCCACCCCAGGGCACGGTGACCGGCTCACCGTCCACCGGATCGCACAGCCGTACCCTGCCGCGGGCGTCCCCCGTGACCAGAACCGGCCGGTCAGGCAGCCGACCCCACACCCCCCAGAGCGCACCGCCATCGTGTCTCGGCAGGGGCTCCCCCACCGCCGTGCCACGCAGTACAGGGGCCCCGATGCTGCCGCTCATGACAGGAATGTACGAGCTCGGGGCCCTGCGCTCAGGCAGGCGCCGCCGGACGGCGACGGCACCCGCCCATTCGAGGGGGCTCCGTCGGCCTTACACTTGACGGTCACCTTCATATGGGCATTGGCGCCTGTTCCCTGCCTGCCGTTCAGATACGAGACGGCGCACACGGGCGGCCTCGGGCCGCAGTTCTCCTACTCGACCGGACCCCCGCTGCGCGGCGTCGCTTCCAACTGGCGGCGGTGGTATCGCGCACACAGACTGCCTACAGGGGGTGATCTCCAGCGAGTCCGACCGGGAGGAGACTCGAGTGTTCGGGCAAGTACGAGCAGTTTCTGACAACAGTCCGATTTTCATGATCAAGGTGAGCGTCTACCGCAGCGATCTGACTGAGATCGATCACGTCTTCACCGACGAAGCGGGTCTGTACAGCGTGCCGATAGCCGAAGCCGAAACGGTCACCGTTCGGTTCGATACGCATCACTCCCTCACCAATGCCGAGGACTGGCAGCCTTCGGTGGTCGCGAACGCGATCACCAGCGACTCTGCTTCCCTGGACCGGCTGATGCTTCCGACGGGTCAGGATTTCGGCGCAGCGTCGAACATGGACGCCCTGAACGGGTACGTGATCGCAGCGGCAGTGGGTGAGGGCGCAGAATACGCCGCTACAGCGGTGACGCGTCTTGCGATGCTCAAACAGCCGAGCCTCGTGCTCCAAGGGCTTCAGCAAAGACTCCTGGACCACTTCAGCCACGCGACGTAGGGAACTCATCGAGCCGGACACCGTTTGCTCCGGATGCAGTATCCCGCCCGCCCCGGGAGAATGGGAGTACCGGAAGCCTGAGCGACGAGTGCCCCCTGCGGAGCTTTGCGGCAACGCGTGAGCACGACACGGCTGGGCGGTCCGCCACGGGGGCTTGGGGGTCCGGCGGATGCCCTTGCGCTGGTGCGCGAGGGCATCATTTCCAGTCCCGGGCCCGGCGATGCCGCGCAGGCCCGTGCGGAGGCAGCACTCGACGCGGCCTTCGAAGACCGGTTCCCCGATGCGGGGCTCAGGCACTGGGGGGCGAAGACCAACCGCGGGATCTTAGATGACGCGGTGGAGAGTGCCGGTGAGGCGGCTGACAGCTGTGTCTTCGTGGGCGAGGACCCCGCGGAGCGTGCGATGGCACGCACGGCGGGCCTACGTACCGCAGCCCACCCGGTCTTCGCGCGGGCCGCGATCGAGGGCGGCACCGTCTCTTGGACGAGGTTCGGTCTGCCCGACGGGCGGAGCCTGGCCGAACTCGATGCAGCCGCGAACACCTCCGAGGTCGTCCCGGTGCACGTCGCCTCCGACCGGCTCGTTCTCGCGATGGCGACCGGGCAGGGCGTCAGCAGGCTGGAACAGGGCCAGGGTCCGGTGGAGGAGACGGTGGCATTTCTGCTGCGGGACGACCGTGTGGTGGTCGCCCCGGCGGAGTGCGCGGCCGGTCCCGCCGAGGACCGGGCCGCGGCGGAGGCGGGCATGCGTGCCTCTGCTGCGTTCGCCCTCGTGGCGGACGAGATCGCCCCTTCGGGTACCACCGTCGTGTCACTCGGTCCGGCTCCCGGAGGTGTGTATCTCGCGGCGGCCGCCGACGCCCCGGTCGAAGGGATCCACCTCCCCGGCGCCCTGCCCGGGCACATCGAACGGCTGCTGCCCGACCCCGCCCTCCTGTCACGCCCGGGCGGGGCGCAGGCCGCGGGGTTCGCCGCCGGGTTCGCACCCGCGCTGCCGTCCGCACAGACCGTGCAGGCGGCGCGCGCGGCGGTCACCCCGGCGCTGATGCGCGAGTACGTCGCCCGTTTCTCGGGCGCCGAACCGCTCGCCGAAGGAGCCCCGCTGACGGTGCGCAGCCGCGACGCGGCGAGCGGGGACAACCCGCTCGTGGTCGTCGCGCTGGCCCGGCGACTGCGCGAGCTCGGGCTGACGGTCCGGCTCGGCAAGTTCACCTGGCGGGGCCACCAGCTCGCGAACGTCGAGGCCGAGCACCGTATCGAGGGGTCCGACGGGGCCGTCCTGATCACGGCCAGCGCGAACGTCCTCGAAAATCTGCCGCACATGCGGTTCAAACTGGTCGTGGGCCTCCCTCTGGAGGACCAGGTGGTCGCCGACGTTCCCCATCATGCCTGCCAGCGCGGCGTCCGCATCGCGGTGCCGTGTGATCCGGTCGAAGGCTTGTGCCCAGCTGCCCGCGTCGATGCCCTGGCTGAGCTGGGCGAACACGCCCTCGTCGGCCCATTTCGCGAAGTAGCCGTAGACGCTCTGGTGCGGCGGGAAGTCATGGGGGAGGTAACCCACTGGCAGCCGGTGCGGTCCACATAGAGAATCGCGTTCATGATCTCACGCAGGTCATCCCGCGGAGCCGGCCGAAGTCCAGAGCCCGGCCGCGGCGCTCGAAGCGCCACGCCGACAGTTCGATCAACTCCCAGCGCTCATCGCGCAGATCACTCGGATACGGGCGTCGCGTCGTCATGATTCCGGCGTACCGCCACACACCGAGTGCGCCCAGGCGTACAGCCGCGGCACCGGAAGCACTCGCGCCAACACGGCCGGACATCCTGGGTTGAGACAGGAACAAGAGCCAGCCCGCCTCACCCGCCACCCCACAGCACCCATGGGCACTACTGCATCGCGACCAGCCAGCTCGAGAACGGCATCAAACTGCCGCAATCCAGTTTGAACCGACCTCTAAGGCCGAGGTCAACAGGCCCAGTTGTCGTGTCCTGGCGGGAGCTGTGGACGCTGAAGGCTCGTGAACGCGCGACCACACGTCAGCATGGGTTCGACAGGCAGGTCCACGTCGAAGCCTCCGTCATGGCCGCCTGTGCCGTAGAGGCTCATCGCGGGCACGGCCCGAGCGGGTTCCGTCCCGGCATCTCCCAGTCGTCACGGGCACCGGCCAACCACTCCGGAGCGTCAGCGAGGCTCACCGGCCAGATGGAGCGGCCCCGGGGGACTCCGACGTAGGTGTCGGCGGAGCGGCGGGAGGCGCCGCAGTTCATCTGGACGAGGCGGATCGGCGCGTCCCGCCGCCGTTGCCGACTGGGTGCGTCGAGTTCGTCCAGCCGGGCGGTCCAGTGCTCAGGCAAGACAACGGGGATGGTGCGGGGGTCAAGCCTGCCTGGGTGGGTTGCATGCTCCTTGCGGACTGTCCGTCTGCTGGTCGGCGACCGGGTGGACATGGTCTTTCCAGTGCTGGGTAGCAGCTGCTGAGATCGAACACGCCCCACTCGGTGAACGGGCTCGGCCTGGAGGTAGATTGCGGGCGCCGTCTGGTGTCCAGGCGAGCCGGCCCGCGGCGCTCCAGCGGCGGATTCCGGCCGGGTTCTCGTCGAAGTGCCCGACCCGGACATGGCCGGCCTCGTGGCCCCCGAAACTGTTGGGCCATCCGGCCTCCCAGCGGGAGGTGTGCGAGACATGTGGCCGCAAGCCGCCCTGCGTCTCCGGAACCTGCCCGCTCACCTGCGGGCTAGCGGCAAGCAGGCCCGGCGAGCCGGACCGGATCCTCCGGCTGGACATACGCAGGCGCGATCGGCCCGGACGGACTCATCCATGGGCATTGTTGCCACTTGACCTGCTGCGATGACCTTCTGGGCTTCCCTGACGCCGACAGCCCGTCACGTTTCGTTGCGCTTCAGGTCGGCCTCGATCGCGTAGGCGTCACCACCTACGACTGGAGGTCTTCAGGTGCTCGTGCGACTCGGCGGCAGGGTCGCACGGCCATGGGTAACGGCACCAGCGCAAGAGAGACATAAGCATCAAGCAGACATGGAATGGGGCATTATCCCGTAATGTCAGAGTTACGGATCGTCAAGAGTCGGCGCCTTTGGGAGGCAGCCCGTGTCCCTTCACGCCAATGGGTCCGAGCCCGAAGCCGGATCCCGGACTGGAGTGTGGTTCGTCGGGGCCCGGGGGTCCGTCGCCGTTACGGCGGTTGCGGGGTGCGCCGCCGTTAGCGCCGGGCTGCTTCCACCGACCGGTATGGTCACCGAGACCCCGCCGTTCGCGGGGAGCGGGCTGCCCTCCCTGTCCTCGTTCGTCTTCGGAGGGCACGACACGGCGGGCTACCCGCTCCTCAAGAAGGCGGAATCACTGGCCGCTGCGGGAGTGCTGCCACACGGGCTGCCGTCAGCAGTGCGCGCTGAACTCGACGCCGCTGACGCGGAGATGCGGATCGGCGGACCGCTGCCCGCAGACCCCCGAGGCGACGAGGAACTGATCGCGGACTTCGCGGCCGACATCGCCGGCTTCACGAGCCGATGCGGTGCGGCTCGCACGGTCGTGGTCAACGTCGCTACCACGGAGCCCGCGCCCGCTGTGGGCGACGCCGCTCTGCCCCCCAGTTCGCTGTACGCGGCGGCCGCGCTGCGCGCCGGATGCCCCTATGTCAACTTCACGCCGTCCCTGGGCCTGCGTCACACGGCGCTGAGCACGGCGGCCCGCGACGCGGCGGTGCCCCACGCGGGCCGGGACGGGAAGACCGGGCAGAGCCTGCTCCGGGCCGTGCTCGCGCCCATGTTCCGGCAGCGCGCACTGGAGGTGCGCGCCTGGTCCGGAACGAACCTGCTCGGCGGAGGGGACGGCGCCGCGCTGGCGGACCCCGGGGCTGCTGCCGCCAAGAACGCCGGCAAGAACCGGACGCTGCACGACACCCTCGGTTTTCTGCCGGAAGGAAAGGTGCACATCGACGACGTGCCGGTGTTGGGGGACTGGAAGACTGCCTGGGACCACATCGCCTTTGACGGCTTCCTCGGTGCGCGTATGGTCCTGCAGACGATCTGGCAGGGCTGTGACTCGGCGCTGGCCGCACCCCTGGTCCTCGATCTGGTGCGGCTGCTTGCCCGCGCCCACGAGGCGGGGATCACGGGCCCACGCCCGGAGCTGGGATTGTACTTCAAGGACCCCGACGGCGGCTCCTCGGCGCTGGCCGACCAGTACACGGCTCTGCTGGGCTTCGCCGAGCGCCTGCGGGAGCCACGGTGATGCCGGCCGCCGGCCGGCGAACCGCCGCGCGGCCTGCTTCCCGGCTGCGTGCCTGGGCAGAACTCCTGAGAGTCTCCGCCCTGGTCACGGTTCCGGGTGATGCGCTCGCCGGGGCGGCGGCCACCGGGGAGCGGCCGACCCGCAGAACCGGGCTCGCGATGGGCGCCTCACTGTGCCTGTACGCGGCAGGGATGGCCCTCAACGACTGGGCGGACCAGAACGAGGACGCGACCTGCCGACCGCACCGCCCGATCCCCTCCGGTCGGATCAGGCCGGGCACTGCACTCGCGGCCTCGGCCGGCCTGACAGCGGCCGGCCTGGCGCTGGCTCGCCAGGCGGGCCGCGAAGCCGCGCGGACCGCGGCGGTCCTCGCGGCCACGGTGTGGGCGTATGACCTGGGCCTGAAGCGGACCAAGGCAGGCCCGGCAGTCATGACGGCGGCCCGTTGCCTGGACCTGCTCCTGGGCGCCGCGGCCACGTCCCGCTCAGGAACGCGGGCGGCACTGGGCCCGGCGGCCGTCCTGGGAGCGCACACCTTCGCCGTCACGATGGTCTCCCGCCACGAGGCGCTGGGCGGATCGCGGACCGCCCCCCTTGCCGCGCTCGGCACGACGGCAGCGGTGGGGATCGCGACGTGCCGTCGGCGCCGACTCGGCCGGCGTCGGAGCCGTTCCCCCGAGGGCCCCACCCGGGCCGGGCTCGCGGCCGGGCTTGCGGCCGGGTTCGCGGCCACGGTCGCGGGGCCGTTGATCCGTACAGTGCTCGACCCCTCGCCCGCCTGCACCCAGCGGGCCGTCGGTGGCGGGATCCGGGCGATGATCCCGCTGCAGGCCGCACTGGCGGCGCGGGGCGGCTCGGTCGGCGCTGCGGCGGCCATCATCGCCCTGGCGCCGGCCGCGCGGAGGCTCTCACGGAGGGTCAGTCCGACATGAGCCTGCGATTCGGCTACGGCACCAACGGCCTGACCGACCTCAGGCTCGACGACGCCCTTGTACTCCTCGCCGACCTGGGCTACGACGGGGTCGGGCTGACCCTCGACCACATGCACCTCGACCCGGCAGCCCCCGATGCGCTCGCCCGTGCCCGGCAGGTGGCGCGGCGCCTGGCGCGGCTCGGCCTCGGCGTGACCGTCGAGACCGGCGCACGCTACATCCTCAACCCTCGGTGCAAGCACGGACCCTCTCTGATCGACCCCGACCCCGAAGCGCGCGCCACCAGGACCCGGCTGCTGGTGACTGCCGTGCACATCGCTGCCGAACTCGGGGCGCACGCCGTGCACTGCTTCAGCGGCACCATGCCGGACGGAGCGGATGACGGCACCTCGTGGAAGCGGCTCGGCCAAGCGCTCGAACCGGTACTCGCTGCGGCGGAACGCGAAGGGCTGTCCCTCGCCATCGAGCCCGAGCCCGGCCACCTCCTCGCCACCCTCGCCGACTTCCACCGCCTGCGCGCGGACCTCGGCGACCCGAATGTCCTTGGCCTCACCCTGGACATCGGGCACTGCCAGTGCCTCGAGCCGGAGCCGCCCGCCGACTGCGTGCGGGCCGCCGCACCCTGGCTGCGGCACGTTCAAATCGAGGACATGCGCCGCGCGGTCCACGAGCATCTTCCCTTCGGCGAAGGCGAGATCGACTTCCCGCCCGTCCTCGACGCCCTGAGCACCGTGGGCTACCGGGGCTTGACCGTCGTCGAACTGCCCCGGCACTCGCACATGGGCCCGGACCTCGCCGAGAGCTCTCTGCGTTTCCTGCGGAACGGAGGCACATCGTGACCACCCCACCGGCCATCACAAGAGCGGCAGCGGACGAGCCGTTCACAGCCCTCGGCGAGCGGCTCCCGCCCGCCGCCCGGGTCTGGCTCGAAGCGTCCCTTGCCGAGGCGGCCGCACCCGCGGCCCCGGCGGCCGGACATCGGCGGAGCCTGCCGGCATGGGAGTTGCGCTTCGCCGAGGCCGGCCGCCGCTGCGGTTCCGAGGCCGCAGCCGACACGGCGCGCGTCCTGCTGCTGCACACCGCAGGCGCCGGCGCCGCCACCGTGGCGCGGCTCTACCGTCGGGGCACCGCCGACGAACGCCGCGCCGTGCTGCTCGCGCTGCCCGGCTTGGAGCTCGCCCCTGCCGAAGGGCTGCCGCTCGTGGAGGACGCGTTGCGAACCAGCGACACCCGCCTGATCGCCGCTGCAGTCGGCCCGTACGCCGCCGAACACCTCGCCCCGCACACCTGGCGGCACGCGGTCCTCAAGTGCCTGTGCACCGGGGTCCCCGTGGCCGCGGTCGCCGGCCTGGCCAGGCGGGCTCGCGGCGACGCCGAACTCGCGCGCATGCTCGCCGACCACACCGGCGAACGCACAGCCGCCGGCCGCCCCGTACCCGTCGACCTGTACGTCGTCCAAGCCCTGACCACAGAGGCGGAGGAGCCCTGATGCGCATCTTCGACCCGCATATCCATATGACCTCCCGCACCACCGACGACTACGAGGCCATGCGCGCGGCGGGCGTGCGGGCCGTCGTCGAGCCCTCGTTCTGGCTGGGCCAGCCGCGCACCTCGCCCGCCTGCTTCCTCGACTACTTCGACTCACTGCTCGGCTGGGAACCCTACCGCGCCGCCCAGTACGGCATCACCCACCACTGCGCGATCGCCCTCAACCCCAAGGAGGCCAACGACCCACGGTGCGTGCCCGTCATCGACGAACTGTCGCACTACCTCGCCAAAGACCACGTCGTCGCCGTCGGCGAGATCGGCTACGACTCCCAGACCCCCGCCGAGGACACCGCGTTCGCCACCCAGCTCCAGCTCGCCCACGACCACGGGCTTCCCGCCCTCGTCCACACCCCACACCGGGACAAGCTCAACGGCCTGCGCCGCACCATCGACGTCGTGCGCGAGTCCGCCCTCCCTCCGGAGCGGGTGCTGCTCGACCACCTCAACGAGACCACGGCCAAGGAGGCCAAGGACAGCGGCGCCTGGCTCGGTTTCTCCGTCTACCCGGACACCAAGATGGATGTGGACCGCATGGTCGCCGTCCTCAAGGACTTCGGGACCGAACGCATCGTGGTCAACTCCGCCGCGGACTGGGGTAGAAGCGACCCCCTCACGACCCGCAAGGTCGGCGATGCCATGCTGAGGGCAGGGTTCGGCGAGGACGATGCCGACCAGGTGCTGTGGCGCAACCCCGTGGCATTCTACGGACTGAGCGGACGGCTGAGCCTCGACCGCGGCAGACCGGACGCCCCCTACGAGGGCAACTCCATCCAGCGCGGCGAGGAGTAGGCCCCCGTGCGCTTCCGCCACCCCAACGGCGACGTCGTCCACCTCGCTTACTGCACGAATGTCCACCCGGCCGAGACCTTCGACGGGGTGTTGGCCCAACTCCGCGACCACTGCGAGCCGGTGCGACGGCTGCTCGGGCGGGACCGGCTCGGCATCGGCCTGTGGCTCTCCAGGGACGCAGTGCGCACCCTGACCGCGGACCCCTCCGCCCTGCGCCGACTGCGCTCCGAACTCAACCGGCGCGGCCTCGAGGTCGTCACCCTCAACGGCTTCCCCTATGAAGGATTCGGCGCCGCCGAGGTCAAGTACCGCGTCTACCGGCCCGACTGGACCGACCCCAGGCGTCTGGCTCACACCGCCGACCTGGCCAGGCTCCTCACCACACTGATGCCGGACGACGTCGCAGAAGGCACCGTCTCGACTCTCCCCGTCGCCTGGCGCACCCCCTTCGACGCGGCCCAGGCGCGTGCCGCCCGGGCCGCCCTGGCCGCGCTCGCGGAACGGCTCGCCACCCTCGAGGCGGAGACCGGCCGCCGCGTCCGCGTGGGCCTGGAGCCGGAGCCTGGCTGCGTGGTCGAGACCACTGCCGAAGCCATCGCACAGCTCACCACCGTCCCCGGCGACCGCATCGGCGTCTGCCTGGACACATGCCACCTCGCCACGTGCTTCGAGGACCCGCGCACCGCGCTCAACGCTCTTCAAGCCGCCCGGATCCCCGTGCCCAAGGTCCAGCTCTCCGCCGCGCTGCACGCCGAGCACCCCTGTCTGCCCGAAGTACGCGAGGCCCTCCTGGCATTCGCCGAACCCCGCTTCCTGCACCAGACTCGCACCCGGACCGCCGCCGGCCTGCTCGGCACCGACGACCTCGCGGAGGCGCTGGTCAGCGGCGTCCTGCCGGACGAGTCGCCATGGCGCGCGCACGTCCATGTTCCCCTGCACGCGCCGCCCTCCCCTCCGCTCACCTCCACCACCGACGTGCTCCGGGACACCCTGGAACATCTCATCGGCGGCCCGGCGCCGCTGAGCCGCCACCTCGAGGTCGAGACCTACACCTGGCAGGTCCTCCCCCCGGAGCTGCGCCCCGTCGGCCCCGGCTGGCTCGCCGACGGCATCGCCGCCGAACTGGCCTTCGCCCGCGACCTCCTTGTCGACCTGGGCCTCAAGGAACTGCCATGACAAGTCACCGCCCGCCACGGCCCCTCCTCGTCCTCGACGTCGCGGCCCTGACCCCGCGCCTGCTCAACTACATGCCCCGCCTCGCAACGCTGGCCCGGTCCGGTTCGTGGGCGCACCTGGGGACGGTGCTGCCCGCCGTGACCTGTGCGGCACAGTCCACCTTCCTCACCGGCACGCTCCCAGCGGAACACGGCGCCGTGGGCAACGGCTGGTACTTCCGCGAACTCGGCGAGGTGCTCCTGTGGCGTCAGCACAACAAACTGGTCCGCGGCGACAAACTGTGGGACGCGGCCCGGCGCGCCTACCCCGGCTACACCGTCGCCAACGTCTGCTGGTGGTACGCGATGGGCGCAGAGACCGACATCACCGTCACCCCCCGTCCCGTCTACCGCGCCGACGGCCGCAAGGAGCCCGACTGCTACACCCGCCCGCCCCGGCTCCACGACGAGCTCACCCAGGCGCTCGGCACCTTCCCCTTGTTCCGCTTCTGGGGACCGGGCGCGGGCATCGAATCAAGTCGCTGGATCGCCGAGGCCACCCGCCACATCATGCGCTGCAGCGCTCCGGACCTTGTTCTGTCCTACCTGCCGCACCTCGACTATGACCTGCAACGGTATGGCCCCGACGACTCGCGCTCCCAGCGGGCCGCCACCGAACTCGACTCCGTGATCGCCCCGCTCGTTGACGACGCCGAGGCCGAGGGCCGCACCGTCGTCGTCCTGTCCGAGTACGGCATCACCCGTGTGAGCCGCCCGGTCGACATCAACCGGGCCCTGCGCCGTGCCGGACTGCTCGAGGTCCACGCCCAGGAGGGCATGGAGTATCTCGACCCTGCGGCCTCACGCGCCTTTGCGGTGGCCGACCACCAGGTAGCGCACGTCTACGTGCGCCGTCCGGAGGACTTGGAGGCTGCCCGCGGGGCGCTCCTGGCCCTCGACGGCGTGGAACGACTCCTCGACGACCAGGGCAAGAAGGACCACGGCCTGGACCACCCACGCTCGGGTGAACTGGTCGCCGTGGCCGAGCCCGGCGCCTGGTTCACGTACTACTACTGGCTGGACGACGCGGCCGCCCCGGACTTCGCCCGGACGGTAGAGATCCACCGTAAGCCCGGCTACGACCCCGCCGAGCTGTTTCTGGACCCCCTCGATCCCTGGGTGAGGGCCAGGGCGATGTGGGCACTCACCCGCAAAAGACTCGGCATGCGCTACCACATGGCAGTCGTACCACTCGACCCGTCGCCCGTCCGCGGCAGCCACGGCCGCCTGCCTGAGGACCCCGATGACGGGCCGGTCATCGTGTGCTCAGCTTCCGGTGCCGTCTGCGGTCGGGTCGAAGCCACCGATGTGAAGCCACTGCTCCTGCGGCTGGCGGGCCTCGGGTAGCGCGTGCCCGGCCCACCGGGCACCGTTGCCGAGACGGCGGGCCTGCAGGCTTCCTCGCTCCAGGGCAAAGACACGTGAGGATTCGTCTCCGGCCTGCGCGACGACGCACTACCCACAGCGGGCCCGGCGCAAGGTACCTGGCCGGCGGCGCCACCACAGCGGCCGGGGACCACTCGGACGAGACCGACCGGCGCATGCCGCTGTTCGCTGCATCGTGGTCGGCCTCGCCGTTCTCCTGCTGACCGCGGTATCCGATCGGTGCCGGTGGTTGGCGCGGCTGCTGTCGGCGGTGGCGCCGGAGGGGCACGGGCCTGCGGGCACCGGACGCCGCACCAGGCGTCCGGGCCTGGCCGGGCAATGCTCCGGCCAGGCCATGGAGGCACATGCGCGAGCGGCGGTCGTGGAGGTGGTGGCCGCCTGGCCTCGCGTCAGACCTGGAAGCTCGGTCCCAGGACGGTACCGGCGCCGGGAGCGGACGGGTGCTGGAACAGCTCCTTGGCGCGGACCTCGACGGAGTACATCAGCGAGACTGCCTCCTGCAGGTGCTCGGGGTGCCCGTTGAAGACCCGGTCCAGGGCCCCGAGGAGATCACCGTACGCCCGGTCGCACAGCTCGGACGCGAGCCGGCCGGGCGAGTCCTGCGGAATCGCGGACGTATCGGGGTCGTCCATCACCGGGTACACACCGTCCGGGTCGAAGGGGATCTCCTCGCCCTCGAACACCCATGCGCCGTCCTGCTGGATCAAGCGTCTGCCTCTGACGACCTGCTGGAACCGGTAGTAGTGGGAGGGCTGCCCTTGATACTCGGGGTTGCCGATGGTGCCTTCGCCCTGATGGATGATCTCGTAGATCGCGGAGTGGGCGGTGGCGACGTCGTACACCCTGTGGAGGTTCCCCGGCGCCTCGCCGGGCCAGTTCAGCACCTGGGGCTTGTCGCTTCCTGTGAAGATGCCGTCCCCCATCTCGCTGATCTTTCTGGCCACCTGTGTGTAGAGCCACCCGATGGTGAACTCCTCGAACTCCGCCTCCTCGAAGAAGGTCCTCAGCGGGGAGAACAGATGGGTGTTCAGATCCTGCGCCGAAATGGCCTGAGCCATTTTGACGGTGTTGTTCTGGGGCAACTCGTAGTGGTAGGACGTGACCTCGCCCAGCTCATTGAGCTCGATCCGCTCGGGGACGACTGGCTCTGGATAGGGCGTCCTCGCCTTGGTGAGAGGTCGCTCGGGCTTCTCGATCCCCATGAACACGTCGCGGATCTGCTGGATCGAACACCGGCGCAGCGAGACGACGAGGTCGGGGAGTACCCCGGCGGGCAAGTGGTTCGGGTACGTCGGCACGAATCCCGGCCGACCGATCCGGGGCTTCCCGCCCAACGCGGTCAGGATGTTGGCGACCAGGGTCATGTGCAGCATCTCCTGCATCACCACGCCCCGGATGATTTCGGCCACCTCGCGGTTATTGCCGGGCTTGAGGGAGAACAGCGCGTACAGGTACGGCGGAATGGTGGAGTGCTCAAGCTCGAGCGCGAGCTGGAGTGCGTGGCGCAGGTCATCGACGTTCCGGAGCGCCAGGAAGGGGGGCCGCTCCTGGCGCAGCCACCTCACGATCGCGTCCCGCTTGCCCGGCGACAGGTCGCGGGTGACCGGCATGTGGCCCGGTGAATCCATGGGCTCGGTAAGGACGTGCTGGAGGCGGTGCTTGTACTTGACGACGTCGTGGTAGTTCGCCAGGTCGAGTACGTCCCGCATCACCGGGTACAGGTTGGCGTACTGCTGGAGGATGGGCTTGACGTCAGGGATCCAGGCGATGTCGGCCGGCTCCTTGTACTCGTCCCAGACCAGCACGTTGAGCTGGTCTTCCTTGTGCATCACGGTCCCGCTGCCGCTCGAGTACTCCGGGCCGTAATCGACGTTGTAGACCTGTCCGTCGATATAGCCGCGCGGGTTGCCCGGGTCGGTCGCCGCCAGTCGGACCGTGGCCTGCCCTCGCTGATCGGTGGTTACGGGCTGGATCGGCTGGAGCCCACCTCGCTCGCCCATCGGGACCGGGGGTGCGACCAGCGAGTTGTCGTCGGAATGCCGCTTGGCGTCTTCCAAGGCGGCGTTACCGAAAACGATCTTGACGTTGGCGGCCGGCTCACCGAACCGGGTGGCGTGGACGGTGGTGGTCGGCCCCTCCCCCGCCTGCGCCGACGGGTAGACACGGAAGACGACGTCGTCGGCCCGGGCGAAACTGGCGTCGCTGTTCTCCGCCAGCAGCACGGCGCCGTCGAGGGTCCTCAGGGCGAGCCGACGGTCCGAGAACGTCGACTTTCCCTGCTGGAGTTGGATGGTGGCGATGCCCGCGCGCTCTGTGAGGAACCTGTCGTCGAGGGGGCCGAGCTGAGCCAGCACATCCGGCTCGCCGCCGCCCTTCGGCAGGGCCACCACCTGAAGGAGGCCGATGCTGTCGAGGGGAGGGCCGCCGGGGGTACTGGTGGGGACGCTGTTGCCCAGATCGATGTGCAGCCGGTCCTGCCCGTCGATGCGGCACGGCGCGTCCATGAAGGGTCCGCTCACGGCCGGGCTGCGAAGTCGGCGCGCCGCCGTGAAGTGCCGGGGCTCTCCGGACGTGGTCGGCCCGATGGAGCCCACGATGCGGCCCGTACCGAACCGCGGCGAGTCCCAGTCGGCTTCGTAGCCGTCGAGCATGAACTTGATGGACAACCCGTCATCGGCCGTGCTCTCCACCAGTTCCTTCAGGAACGGCGACGACCCCGTGTCCGTCTGGTCAGGGCTGAGCCTGATGACGGACTGGTAGGCGGCGGAGAACCCGTCCAGGCCTGTGGCCTGGGAGCAGCGCGCCCACAGGTCGACGAACGAGGCGTGGCGGAAGTCCCCGTACAGCACCTGCCGCCGCCCGCTGTCGAACAGCCGAAGCCCCAGGCCCCAGATCTGGGAGACGCCCTGCTGCACCGGGTCCAGATCCTGGATCTTTGCGCTGACGCGATCGCCGTCGTCCATCAGGGAGCCCTCGACGACGGGATCGATCGCACCGGACGTCACCAGACGGCCATCCGCCCCCACGACGCTGGTCACCCTGCAGTCGCGCAGGCGGAACGAGGCACTTCCCCGTGGATTCCACCAGCCGTCCTCTCCGAACCGACTGCGTCTGTGAAAACGAGGTTGGAACGTGTCGTTGTTGAAGTGCTCTGGGTCGTTGTTGACGGTGGAAGGGTCGAAAACGAACCTGCCTGAGAAGTGGAGGCGAGGGAACTGAAGGTAACTCAACGGAAACTCCGTTCGGACGCGGGAGGCCTACCGGACACGTATCCGGTGTTGGCCAGGATGGGCGGTGCGGAGACCCGGCGGTGGCAGGCACCCCGTTCATGCCTCGCCTGGCGGTCAAGGAATCAAGCCGAACGGGTAAGGCTTTCGTGGAATTCCCCGACATCCCGGGGAACGGCTGACACGGCGCCAGAATCGCTCGTGAACCGCCTGACCCGTTTGGATCGCGCGGCGGTCACCGAGTCGAGGCCGGCGCCGGAGACCCGACTGCGCCGGACGTGCTCCGCCGTACTGACCGGCCGACGACATGCTCGACTGCTGCCGACTCGGCAGGAGATGAGGGACGCCTACGTGCCCGACCCCGCCTTCGACGTCTGGTGTGCCGGATCCCGGGAGGACCACCTCTCCGAGGACGAGGACTTCCAGAACGGGCTGGAGTGGGCGCCTCCTCGTGCGCATCGCAGAGCGCCTCGCCAGGGCCCGTACGCCCGCGTCGCCTCTCGCGTTGGACCTCGAGCCACTCGGACACACGGTGGCCGTTGCCGGTTTTTCTCGGGGAGTGCGTGAGCCGGGCACCGTTCATGTCCGGTTCGATCCGGCCGTAAGGGGTTCATGTGGGTCCAGAACATCGGGGACAGCGCCCGCCGGTCGGGACGGTCAGCGTCCGGCGGGTCGGGTTGCATGCCCCCACAGTCTCTGCGCCTGCGGTCCGAGGGCCCCCGGGCCCTTGCATCCGGCCGTCATCCGCCGCGTGTAGTCCAGGTCGGAACGATCCGTGGATGCCGCCTTCGGTGATCACCACGCGTCGGGTCAGCGGACTGCCGCGACCACGTCCCGCTCCGCGGCTGACGCCCCGGGTCTGCTCCCCGGGAGCAGACCTGCTCCGTTCGACAGCCATGGCACGCCGCCGGAGAATCGGATGTGGAAGGAGGGGCCATGGGAATCCGCATAGCCACATTCAACTGCGAAAACCTCTTCCGGCGGCCCACCGTCTTCGGTATCAGGAACGACCCTATACGCGACGCCGTACTAGAGGACTTCAGGAAACTTGTCGAAATCCTCGATCACGACACGTATACAGACGACGACAGGACAAAAATCATCGAGCTCCTCAAGAAGCACAGCGTCGATGTCTCCCAGGAAGTCTCCACCCAGACGATCCTGGTGAACGAGCCGCGCGGAGGGGCCCGGCTGCTCAAGGGCGAAGGCACCAACATCGCGGTCAGGGCCGAGGTCACGGGACGGTCCGCCTGGGTCGGCTGGGCCGAACTGGTCACGGGCGACCTCAGCTGGGACGCCGTCAAGAACACCGCCAGGGTGATCGCCGAGGTGAACGCCGACATACTGCTGACGGTCGAAGTCGAGGACCGACTCACCCTGCACCGCTTCAACGAACAGGTGCTGGCAGGTCTGTTCGAAGCGGAGCCGTATCCGTTCAACATGCTGATCGACGGCAACGACATTCGCGGCATCGACGTGGGGCTGTTCAGTCGGCACCCGATCACCTCCGTACGCTCGCACATCTTCGACAAGAAGAATTCCCGGGAAATCTTCAGCCGAGACTGCCCGGAATTCGAGATCGACATCGATGGCGAACCGCTCTGGCTCCTCGGGAACCACTTCAAGAGCAAGCGCGGGGGCGGAGGCGGCGACAAGCGCAAGCTCCAGGGCGAGCGCGTCGCACAGCTCTACCAGGCCGCGCTCGAGCGCTCGGCCCATGTCGTAGTCGCCGGGGACCTCAACGACACCCCGGGCAGCCCGCCGCTCAGCTTCCTCGAGGCAACCAGCCTGAAGGACGCAATGACCCACGACAGTTACGAGGGACCGCCCGGCACCCATGGAAGGTGCACGGACCCCGACGACAAGATCGACTACCTGATGTTCTCGCCGGAGCTGTTCGCCAAGGTGGACAAAGTCGAGGTAGAGCGGCGTGGAATCTTCGAGTTCGGCACGCCGTTCGACACCGTGACCGGACCCGGTGATCAGGCTTCCGACCACGCTGCCCTCGTCGCCGAACTCGACCTGTAAAGGCAGCCCAGCGCCACTCCGAGCCACCACCGCCCGACCCGCTCCTCCTGCCGGTACGGGCCCCGCGCGCCCGCGACCTCGTTCTCAACCATGCGGGCATGCACGCCCTGGTTGCCGAGCTGGTCCTGCCCGGCGAAGCGTCGACGTACGTCACGAACGCGACGGAAATCTCCCGAGAACAGTCGACCAGCTGGGCAGCGAGAATCTGGACGTGCGGATCGGTGCTCTCCACGCTCTGTGGCGACTCGCGAACCATTCGCCTCAAGGCCGTGAGGCGGTCATCTCGATCATGGCCGCGTTGCTTCGGACTCACTTGCCATGGCCTACGCCTTGGCAGGACTCCCCGTCAGCGGGTATCGCCAAACTCCCTGCCCCCGCTGGAGACCCGTGCCGCGGATGCCCAGGTGGCGCTCACCGCCCTCAGGGGTCCTGTGCCAGGAACGCAAGCCCGACCGGCTCAACGTCAGCTACACCGACCTGCCCCGGGCCGACTGCGACGGACTGTGGGTACATCGCATCGACTTCGACGGGGCCTGCCTGGAAGCGGCGAGCACCAACCAGGTCAACCTGACCAAGGCATCGCTGATCGCGACCAACATGCGGCACGTGGGGCTCGGGACGTACGTCGATCCTCCACCCGGGCCGATGCACAGAAGCCGACCAGCGCGGCGCTCGCATGGGCAGGGCCGACCTCGGCGACGCCGACTTCTCCGACGCCGACCTGCGGGAGGCCAACCTGCGCAAGGCGCGGGGCCGCGGCACCAAATTCACCGGCGCGGACGCCGGCAACTCGAGGAACGGCAAGCGGTCCAAAGCCTTCGTCACCGACGTTGGGCCGGTCGAGACGGAGGTGCCGCGGGACCGCGAGGGGTTCTGCACACCGCGCCGTTGCGCGGTGTGTCACCGGGTCCGGACGACGGACCGCCGATGGGGGGCTTGAGTACCGGCTCACCCGAGCCGGAAGAGCTCTCCACAGCATGGATGTGGCAGCTCGGTGCCGAGGCAAGGCCGGACGAAGGCCTGATGGAGGGCCAGCACGTGATCGACACCGCCGACATCGACACATTCCTCGGCCTGGACGTCGGCAAGGGCGAACACCACGCCACCGCCGTTGCACCGGCCGGGAAGAAGGCCTTCGACAAGCGCCTGCCCAACACCGGACCAGGCTCCGCGAGCTCTTCGCCGAACTGCAGGCCAGGCACGGAACCGTGCTGGTCGCGGTCGTCAACACCCCAGGCGGCAGAACCCCAGGCGCCCCCAATCGGTGCCCCAGCCGGAGGCTTCCGCGCCTGGAGTGACCAGATGTCCAACTTGCCCGGGGTTGACCTGAATCCTGTGTGAGGTGGAGACTTGTATACACACTACGTGTGCCTCGTAGGTGTACTCCGACCCCGGCCGCACCGCTCCACTCGGCGGCGGCGCGGCCGCGGGTCTCAGGCCCGATCCCATACCCCGAGCCGGTGCCCCGCGCAGGCGGCGCACCGGCACCGTCACGAGGGGAGGCCGCTATGGCCTTCCACGCCTTCCACCACGCGAGCACGCTCCGTCCGCGTTTCTGGGTGGAGATCGCCCTGGGAAGCCTGTCCGGAGTGCTCTTCCTGATCACGCTCATCTGGCCCGACTGGATCGAGCTCGTCTTCCACGTCGAGCCCGATGCCGGGAGCGGAGCGTTCGAATGGCTCATCGTGGCTGTCACGGCCTCGGCTGCCGTCCTGTGCGCCCTCGGCGCGCGGACCGAGTGGCGCAGAGCCCAAACGTCCGGGCCGGCGTGAAAGGAGCCTTTCCATGCCTGAGGAAGACACTGCTGTCACCGCACTGATCCGGAAGGCCCCTCTGAGTTTCCTTGGTACGGTCACCAAGCTCGGAGAAGCACGGATGGAAAGCGTGTCGGCCAACGACCGGACGGCCGTGGTCCAGGTGGACGAGGTACTGCACGCGCCCGACGCCTTCAGGCGGCTCGCGGGCAGCGAGGTCACCGTACAGTTGTCGGACGAGCTGGAACCGCCGGCCATCGGTGAGGCGGATGCGTTCTTCACCCAGGGAGCGGTCTACGGCGAAGGTCTCGCCGTCAAGGAAATCGGACGGCTGCCTGCCGACGCCGTCCAGGAGCACGTCTCCCTTGCCGCCAGGACGGCAGACGCGATGCCGTTCTCGGCGCTGCAGCGCGACATCCAGGACGCGGATATGGTCGCCCACGCCGACGACGCGGACGCGGTCGTGGTCGGCGTCGTTGTAGGACTTGAGCAGGTGGTCGGCGGCCAGTTCTCGGAGCACTCCCCCGACTGGTGGCTCGCGCAGCTCGACGTGGCGCACGTGGAGCAGGGAGAGGTCTCCCCAGGGCGGATCGCCGTGCTCTACCCCAACAGCCAGGACTTCCGCTGGTACACGGTGCCCAAGCCGAAGGCCGCCCAGGAGGGTATGTGGATCTTGCACGCCACGGAGGGTGACCTGCGCGAGCAGGCCGCGTTCCAGATCCTCCATCCCGATGACTACCAGCCGGTGCAGAGGCTCGAAACACTGCAGGCCGCACGGAGGTGAGCCCGCATGCCCACTCTCAAGGTCGTCAACATCACCCCCGTCGCGCTGAGCGGCGACACAACCCAGGACGGTGAGCCCAACCTCGCGGTGAACCCCGAACGACCGACGGACATGGCCGCGACCGCGTTCACTCCCGATCCGATGGGAGGTCCCTTCGCCCCGATCTACGTCTCGACCGACGGCGGTAACACCTGGGTGCTGAGAAGCATCGTCCCTGGTGGCGACGACGGCGTAGGCACTGGGGACATCTCGGTCAGTTTCGCGTCCAAGGGAGGTGCCCTCTACGCGGGCATCCTCAACGGCCAGGCCGCCGCACAGGGCATCACGCGCATGCAGATCCTGCGCTCGCCGAGCATCGCCTCCACGTCACCCATGGTCGTCCTCGTCTCGCGGGACAGGGAGGACCAACCGTGGGTTGTGGCCGGAAGTGTCAGCGTGAACGGCTTCATCCGCGACCGCGTCTACGTCGGCAGCAACGACTTCGGGCCGGGAACCGCCCAAACCGCGACCGTGGACGTCTCGGACAACGCCCGAACGGCACCGGCTCCGGCCGGGTTCACACCCACCCCGATCGAAAGGCGCGCGACGTCCGGTCAGGACGGGCCTCCGGTACGGATCGCCCTGCACCCGGGTGGAACCGTGTACGCGGCTTTCCAGAGCTGGACGAACAGGAGCGGCAACAACGTCACCTTCGACGTCGTGGTCACCCGTGACGACAACGGGGGCGTCGGGCCGAACCCCTTCCGCGATCTCACCGATGTGGCGGACACCGCCGTAGGTCAGCGCGTGGCAACGCAGCGGTTCCTGAAGTTCGACGCGCGCATGGGCCAGGAGCGCCTCGGCGGCGACCTGTCCATTGCGGTGGATCCCACGAATGCAGGCAGCGTCTGGGTCGCATGGTGTGACCGCGTCGGCGGGCCCACGGGGACGGACTACACCCTGCACGTGCGCCACTCGGCCGACCACGGCCAGACCTGGTCCGCCGATGTCCGCACCGTCACCGACGCCAAGAACCCTGCGCTGGCGGTGAACTCGGACTCACTGCTCGGACTCGCCTACCAGCAGTTCACGCAGGCGCAGTGGGTGACGGCGCTGGAACTGACCGCCGACGCCTGGCAGACCCCGGCGGAGCGCCAGGTACTGCACCAGGCACCCGCCGGTGTGCCCACGCGGCGGGGCCTGCCTTTCTTGGGCGACTACATGCGGCTGCTCTCGATCGACCGGGACTTCTACGGCGTCTTCTCGGGGAACAACACCCCCGACCACGCCAACTTCCCGGCGGGTGTGACGTATCAGCGCCACGCCGACTTCGTGCACCACCAGTTGCTCGACCTGGACAACATCACGACGGTGCCGCCGTCGATCGATCCGTTCTTCTACCACCGGGCGGCGTAGAAGCGCACAGCAGTGGTAGGGCGCCCGGTTTCGCGGGCGCCCTACCACTGTGCCGTTACTCCTACTGCCTACGGGCTGCTGCCGTTACTCAGTGCGGTGAGACAGAACTGCACCAGCCCGGCGTCAACGTCCATGATGATCCTTTCCATCTCCTGCCACGGAGGGTGGAAGCTCTCGCCCCACTCAACGGTGAAGGAGAGGATCTTGCCCTTCTCGTGGTCGGCGATGTGCCGGGAGTACGCATAGTCGTCGCTGGTCCCACTGGTCGGGTACAGGTGGAAGGCGGACATCGGCGTGTAGGTCCGGCCGCGTACGCCCTTCAGGCCCTTGCAGAACTCCTCGGCGAGCATGGTGGCGTTGGTGGCGTCGGTCTTTGCGATGAACTCCGCGTAAGCCGCATCACCAGCTATTCCGCGCAGGCCGTTGAAGGCAGCGTTACGGAAGTTCTTGGTCGGGTCGAGGGACTGGTTCTCGTCGTCGCCCCAGACGAAGAGCATGTCCTCCGAGTAGCTGTGCACGTCGACGAACCAGCGGGTCCGCGGGAACTCGTCGAACAGCCAGCGCACGTTGCGAGTCTCGGGCTCCGAGAAGGGGTGGGGGCCCTGGTACACCTGCACATCGCCGGGGTCGGCCGAGACCCGTGGTCCGGCCAGCGGGTTGAAGGCGGTGGCGAAATCAAAAAGGAAGTCGAAGTTGCGGTTGATATCGACGCCGATGCGGGTGGGGTCGCCCCCTGAGTTAGCCGGGTTGCGGTTCTTGCGCCACATCGGGTCGACGGTTTGGCTGTAGTGCCGACCATCCGGGTTGACGAGCGGGAAGACGACGAGATCCAGGTCGTCCAGGAGGCTCTTGACCTCGGCCGAGGTGAAGCTCGCACCGCCATAGCTGAGGCCCGCACCGTCGCGGTGTGCCTCCAGCAGGTCGGCCGCGAGCTCGACGAGGATCTCGCAGCTGCCCCATTCGCGTGCGTGCACGCCCCCGATGAGCACGACGCAGTCGCTGGATCCGGCGGGGCCGGTGCCGAGCCGCAGGGCGTGGCCTGCGCGGCCCTCAACCGAGGGTTCGGGCAGGTTGATGAGCTTGCATGCGGCCGGGAACGCGGTAGCCAGGCTGGTCACGGCGGACTCGACCTCGGTGATGTTCAAGTACGGCATGGCGGCCCTCCTAGGCGTCCTTCACCTTGAGGGCGAGACCGCGCGGAACCTCTTCCTCTGGGGCGAACCGGTCGCCCTCGCCCACCTCGGCCTGGCGGGCACGTCCGGTGGCCGCGGCGTCGTCGAGTGTCGTGACGGACACGCCGTCGCGCTCAAGGGCCGAGAGCTGCTCGGGAGTGACGTAGGCGTCGATGCTGAAACTGCCGTCGTCGCCCTCGCGGGGGCGGCCGCCGACGTCGGGACGGGCCTCGCGCAGAACGGCTCGCAGGGTTTCGGCGTCCTTGGCCGTGACGAGGACGCGGAGGATCTCGTAACGAGGAGTGGACATGGCGACCCCTTTCGGGCGCATCTATGTCTGCATTTGTTCCACGTGTACCTCGTATCCTCAGGGTGCGCTTCCGCCGTAGAACGAGTCAAGGGGCGGCTCGGCGATCCGGCTCAGCAAGCCGTCCAGACCCGTGACCAGCTCCCGCTCGTCGTCGTACTCGGCGAGCCGCGGGACGAGCGTGCGCAGCCGCGGGTACTCGGCGGCGGGCAGCCGGTGCAGGCCCAGGCGCAGGATGAGGTCCGGCTCCTCGGGGTTGTCGACCACCTGACGCTTGTCCACCAGGAGGCATCCGAGGTTCCAGGCCACGAAGGCGCGGTAGATCGTCAGCGTGGTGGCGTCGTCGAAGCCGGCCCGGCCGAGCACGGCGAGGATGTGCTCGGTGAGCTGAAGCAGCGGCGTCGGGCGCCGGGCCATGGGCACGCTGAGCGGACGCGTGGCCACTACGGGCAGGATTTCGGGGTGAGCGTGCACTGCGGAGGCGAAGGCTCGGGCGATCCGGCGCAGCTCGGCGCGCCAGTCGGCACCCGGGGAGCGAGCCTCGTCGGCCCCGGCTTCGGCGGAGGTGCGCAGCCGCTCGTTGACTTCGGCGAAGAAGGCCTCGACCAGACCGTCGAGCAGCGCTTCCTTGCCTGCGGTGTAGCGGTAGATGGCCATCGGCTCGACGCCTAGATCGGTGGCCAGGCGCCGCATGGTGAGCGCGGCAAGCCCGTCCCGGTCGACCAGCGCGACGGCCGCGGCGAGCACCACTGGCCGACTCAGCCGCCTCCGCTTCCCGGGACTGTCCCGTTCAACCATGTCGCACTCCCATCGCATGGTGGGGATACAAAGTAAATATAGTCCCTAATTGTACTAAATATCCTGTTTCATTGAGATGGTCGGTGAAGCGACTGCGAGCACGTGGGACTCGGGCCTTACGGGAGGCGAATCGGCTGGCCAGTTGCTGTGACCGGGACCGTCGCCGCGGCCGTACCGACTGCGAGTCGGCGATGGCAGCGGTCGGTTCCGGATCGCGGCCAGAGTCCTCACGGACCGGGCTGCGGAGCTGGTCGTGCAACTCGGCCGGCAGCCCCTTCGCGCCCCGGTGGCGGGCGAAGGCGTAGACACGGTCCCGCGCGGGGAAGTCGCCCGGCATCGCCAGCCAGGTGATGCCGCCCGCGTCGCGCATGTACCCGCTGTCGAGAGCGATCGTCAATTGCTCGTACGATCCGGTTGGGATGCCCCTGGCCGCGCACGGCACGAACTCCTGTCGCCATATTGCGGGCACTGCCGCAAGGTGTTCGTCGCTGAGCAGGATGCCGAGCAGGTGGGCGCCCGGGGAGGCCGGCTGGTCCAGGAGCGCGCGCCAGGTCTCCAGCAGCGTGCGAGGCCTGTCGTCGAGCGCGGCTCCCCACGGACAGCACCAGGGCGGTGGCCCGGTCCGGGTGCCGGGTGGCCGGGCATGGACCCCGGGCCGGGGCCGGCAGCCACCCGCTGCCGCCGGCCCGCGACGGCGGCGCTCCGATCAGCCCTGTTCGCGGGTGCCCCACGGGGAGCCGTACGCGGTCAGCAGGTCCAGGAACGGGCGCGGCGGAAGGGCCTCCGGTCCGAGTACGCCCGGCTCCGCCCAGACGCCGGCGGCCATGAGCTCGAGCGCCACAACCGGGTTGACCGCGGTCTGCCAGACCACGGCCTGTGAACCGTACTCGCGCATCGACCACTGGTTGTCCACCACGTGGTACAGGTACACCTCGCGCGACCGGCCGTCCTTGCTGCCCTTCACCCAGGTCCCCGCGCAGGTCTTGCCCGACATCCGCTCGCCCAGCGTGGCCGGGTCGGGCAGGCACGCCGCCACGACGTCGCGCGGCGAGACCCGTACCGGTGTGCCGTCCGCGCCTCGCACCGTGACCGGTTCGGTGGAGTCCAGGCCCAGCGCGTGCAGGGTCTTCAGCTTGCCGATGAAGTCCTCGCCCAGGCCGTACTTGAAGGTGACCCGTCGAGCGTCCACCCAGCGCGGGACCAGCAGCACCTCCTCGTGCTCGACGTTGACGCACTCGACCGGGCCGATGCCCTCAGGGAAGTCGAACACCTCCGGCTCGCTGAACGGCTCGGTGGTGAACCATCCACGGTCCCGTTCGTAGACCACCGGCGGGTTCAGGCACTCCTCGATCGTCGTCCAGATGCTGAAGGACGGGGCGAACTCGTGGCCCTCGACCGTCAGGTTCGCCCCGTCGCGGATTCCGATCTCCTCGATCTCGTCGAAGAGCTCGTCGGCCGCGTAACGGGCGAAGACGTCCGACAGGCCGGGCTCCACGCCCATGCCGACCAGAGCCAGCCGCCCCGACTTCTCCCAGGCCCCGGCCCGCTCGAACTGCTCGTCGCCGAGCTTGACCCCGCACTCCTCGTAGGGCTTGCCGGGGTGCGGCCGGGACAGGGACATGGCCATGTCCACGTAGTGGCTGTCCGCCGCGAGCGCCGCCTCGAACAACGGCATCACGAACCGCGGGTCCGTGGCGTTCAGCAGTACGTCGCACTGCTCCTCGGTCAGGAGCGCCGCCACCGCCGCCTGGTCCGAGGCATCGATGCGGCGCGCGCGGAACCGGCCGCCGGCCTCGCCGAGCGCGGCGACGGCCGCCTCGGCGCGGGCCAGGTCGTAGTCGGCGACCACGAAGCGGTCGAAGAAGTCCCGGCGGGCCGCGATCCGGGTGATCGCGGTACCGACGCCGCCGGCGCCCACAAGCAGAACACGCATGACGAAACCCTCTCTCGGTGAGGTCCGCGGAGATCCGCGCCTCATGGGAGGGATGAAAGCCGGGGGCGCGAGATAAGGTCAATGGTGTTGGCATAAGGAGAAGGCGGTGTCTTATGGCGAAGCCGGTGGTCCCCGAGGAAGCCCGCAGGCGCCGGCGTCCCACCCGGCAGGGCGTCGTCCTGTCCGAGCAGCTGATCGTCGAAACAGCCCTGCGCATGCTGCGCGAACACGGCAGCGCCGGCCTGTCCGCCCGCCGGCTCGGCGCCGCCCTCGGCGCCGACCCCAGCACCCTCTACCGGTACTTCGACGGCATGGACGCCCTCACCCTGGCCATCGGTGAGGAGCTCATCGGCCGGGCACTCGACGGCTGGGCGGTCACCGGCCAGTGGCGTCACGACCTGCGCGAACTGGGGGTCCGTATCCACAGCGCCTACCTTTCGCACCCGCAGGCCGCCGTGCTGACCGCCGGCCGGGTGACCGGTCGGCCCCGCGAGATCGCCGCCGACGAGGCCGTACTCGGCATCCTGCGCACCGCAGGCTTCCCCGACCCGGAGGCGGTTCTGATCTACCACGCCTTCATCGACCAGAGCCTGGCCTTCGCAGCCCTCGACGCCGGCGCCCTCGCCCTCTCCGAGGCTTCCCGAACCTCCGACGAGGGGCAGTGGGAGTCCACCTACGCCCGGCTGCCGGCCGACGAGTACCCGCACATCAACGCCAGCAGGCGACTGCTCGCCGAGCGGATGAACCACAGCGCCTACCCGGTCGCCCTGGACATGCTGCTCGCGAGCGCGGAGACGCGCCTCCAAGCGCTGCGAGCCGGCTGACCCGGCCACTCCCCCAGGACCTGGGGCGGCTGGGCCTTCAGCAGCGGCAGCGGCAGGCGGCTCTGGCGGGTCCCGAGTGAACGCAGTGTCCGCACTGGTCTGGGCAGCCCTGCCGGAGTTCATCGGCAGCCTGAGTGCCGGGCTCGTCCTCGCATGCGGTGCCTGGCTCGCCCGCAGAACACGAGCCGCTCGCCACTCACGGCATGACGACCCCGATCCTGGCCGAGACACGAGCCGCAACGTAACGGGGTGATCACCCGCTCACCGCCGTAGCGGTCCGCTCGTCGTGTTCGCGCAACATCCGCAGGACGGCGGCGGGCGAGGGGCTCGGTCCCTTCTGCGTACTGGTGGTGATGACGAGCCGCTCGGCGATGTCTCGCAGGATCCGCTGCCCACAGCGGGCTCCTCACCCGCCGCCCGCATGGGCCGGCCTGAGTGTCTGCCCCCTAGTTCGGCGCCCTGGATGAGTACGAGCCCGAGTACGGCGACTCACGCGGTCCGGGGCGGAGGAGGAAGGTTTCCAGTTAGGCGGTCGCGCCGTCGTGCCGGTCGGCTGGTTCGCAGGTGGCGAGTTCCCAGTCCAGCTCCCATCGCCGGATGGTCCCCGCGCTGTCACCGCTGAGTACGAAGCGGCCGTCGCGGGAGAGTGCGAGGGATGTCGGGTGGGCTTTTCCGGGGAACTCGAGGGAGCGCAGGCACGTGCCGCTCGTGACGTCCCAGACGCCGATCTCGCGCGTGTGGGTGGCGACCGCGAAGCGGCCGTCGGCGGTGAACCGGGCCTGTTTCGCCCAGCCTCCGAGTGCTTCGAGTTCTCGTACGCATTCCCCGGTCGCGGTGTCCCACAGCCGGAGCGGCCAGCTCGCCTGCCCGCTCGAGAGCGCGAAGCGGCCGTCGGCGCTGAGGCACAGCGCCGATACGCTCTCCGGGAACACCGACCCGGCTGTTTCCGGCGCGCGCAAGACGTGCCGGCATCGTCCGTCGGCCAGGTCCCACAGGCGGATCATCCCCCGGTCGGCCGAGGCGGCGAGGTGCCCGTCGGACCCGACGCACAGGGCGGTGACGCGGACCTCCTCGCGGCCGCCGCGTGACGGCGCGCCGTCCCCGCCCCTGAGGGTCGTCATGTGGCGGCCGGTTTCCAGGTCCCACAGCCGTACGCCGCCATCGGCGCCTCCGACCACCGCCAGCCGCCCGTCGGCGCCGAACCCCACGTGCGCGGCGCCCACGGGCCGTTCCCCCCGTACGCACCGCCGCCCGGTGGCGGGCTCCGGCACCAGGAGGTCCGGCAGCGCGTGCGTTCCGGGGAAGGTGTGGAGGCAGTCACCGGTGTCGAGCCGCCACAGGCGCACGACGCCGCTCCAGTCGCCGGACAGCAACCGCCGCCCGTCGGGACTCAGGCTCACCGAATCCACCTGGCTCGTATGCCCAGTGAGTACGCCCGTGCACGTGCCGCCCTCGACGTCCCACAGCCGGATCGTCCGGTCGGTACCGCCGGAGACCGCGGTCCGGCCGTCACCGGTGATGTCGATGGCGTTGACGTCCCGAGTGTGGCCGGTGAGGCCCCTCAGCGGCCAGGCGGCCCGCAGCCCCGTCCGTACCGAACGGCTGCCCAGGGCCCGCCAGGCGGACAGGACGTGCGGTGCCCGTTCGTGTCCCGGGGTGTCGCGTGCCTGCCTGAGCAGGCCGAGCGCCGCCGGAAGCCGGTCGGCCGCCATAGCCCGTTCCGCCTCGGCGACGATGGTGTCCACCCGCGCCCCGAGGCGGATCAGCTCGGACTGCGGGCGGGGGCGACAGAGAACCGGCGCGGCCCGGTAGCCGTGCGGCAGGTCCCACCGGCGCACCATGTTGTCGGCGCCGATGGACAGCGCGGACCGGCCGTCCGGGCTGAGCCGGACGGCCCGTACCCCGCCCTTGTGAGCCGTGAAGGTCCGGACACAGCGGCCGGTGTACCGGTCCCAGAAGCGCAGATGCGCCCCGTGGCCGGACAGCAGGAAACGCATGTCGGCGCTGAGGGAGGCGGTGTCCCCCGCCCGGGCGTCCTCCAGGGTGCCGACGCATCGACCGTCACCGAGATCCCACAGGCGAATCGGCCCGTCGAACGTCCCGGTGATCGCGAGGCGCCCGTCGGGACCGAAACCGATGGGGTACGCCAGTCCCGGCCCGTGGCCGGTCAACTCGTTCCGGGGACGGCAGTCTTCCAGATCCCACACCCTGATGGTGGGCTCGGACCCGGGCTCGCCGATCAGCGCCCAACGGCCGTCCGGGCTCACGTACGGCGAGCGGAGCCCGCCGGAGCTCGCCAGCGTCCCCCGGATCCGGTCCTCCCGGAGGTCCCACACGTGGGATCGGCCGTACCAGTCCGAGAAGACCGCGACCCGTCCTCCCAGGCCGAAGCAGACCGCTCCGGCCTTTGCCCGAATGACGCGCAGGCACCGGCCGTCGGTCAGGTCCCACAGCCGGACGGTGTCGTCCTGACCGGCGGAGACCGCGGACATACCGCTGAGGTCGACCGACCGCACCGGCCCGGTGTGCCCGGACAGCACCGTGAGGCACTGCCCGGTGCTCAGCTCCCACAGCCGCACCGTGCCGTCCGCCTCTCCGGTCAGCGCCCGCGTCGCGTCGTGGCTGAGGCGGATCGGCAGCTTGGTGCGCGGCGGCACGTTCTGGTGCCAGGGCATCTCACGCGTGCCGACACAACGGGCGTCGGTGATCTCACCGGAGTCGAGGGCGCGCAGCGTCGCCCGCACCTCGGGCTGCTCAGGCGCGGGGCCGCCCAGGAGTTCGCGGGCCGAGGTCAGGTCGCCGCGTTCCATGTGCACTTGGGCGAGCAGGTGCCGGGCCTGCCAGGTGTCGCCGGTGTCGGTACGGATCGTCTCGATCCCGGCGATGAGGTCCTGGTCCGAGGTCGCGCCGCGCCGCCATCGCCGCACCCCGGCGTTGTAGGTCGTCTCCAGGTGGCGCGGGTCGGCCGCCAGGGCCGCCGAGAACGCCGCGTCGGCATCGGCCTCACGATCGAGGTCCAGCAGCGACAGGGCACGGTTGTTCAGTTCGTCGGCGCGCAGATCGGCTGCCGCCGGGGCCGGGCGCGGGTACGTCTCGCCCGTCACCCGCCGGTAGATGCCGGCCAGCTGGTCGGCGACCTCGTCCATCGACGCGGGTCTGTTGCCGGGCCGTTCGTCCAGGCACCGCGCCAGCAGGGTGTGCAGGTACGGCGGCATGGGGGGCAAGCCCTGGTCGGACGGCCCTTCGGCGCGGTAGAGGTCGAGTACCTCGCCCGCCACTGCCCCGACCACCCAGGTCACCCCGCCGGTGAACATCTCCAGCACCGACACCGCGAAGCTGTAGATGTCGGTCCGCCGCCCCAGGGGGCGCCCTGCGGCCTGTTCCGGGGAGGCGTACGCGGGTGTGAGGCCGCCACCGGACACCACCAGGCTGACGCCCGGCGAGCCGTCGTCCGGCGCGGCAGGGACGGAACGGGCCCGGGCCAGTCCGAAGTCGGTGACCTTGGCCGTGCCGGCACCGTCCAGGAGCACGTTGGCCGGCTTGACGTCCTGGTGCACGAGTCCCCGGTCGTGCGCGTGCGCCAGTCCCCACGCGACCTGGATCGCCGTGTCCAGGATCCGTGCCTGGACCTCCTGCCGCCCGCCCTGGTACAGCCGGCGGTCGTCGATCCATTCACGCAGGCTGCCGCCCTCGACGTACTCGGCGAAGATCCTCGGAACACCCCCCAGCGTCCGGACGTAGTGGCAGGCACACACATGCGGGTGCAGCCCCAGCGAGACCCATGCCTCAGCCTCGGTGACGAACCGTTCGCGGTCGGCGGCACCCCGGAACCGCTCGGGCCGCGGGCTCTTGACCGCCAGGTCGACATCCCAGACCCGGTGCCGGACCTTGTACACCAGGCCCATCCCACCGTGGCCGTGCACGGCGCCCACCTCATAGAGCCCGGCGACGACATCACCGACCTGCCACAACCACGGGACCTCGGACGCACGCACGCTCACAGGTTCCCCCCACCCATGCCGACGACGGATCCTGGATCCTAACGCCCTTGTATGACCGGGGAGTTGTCCGGTCGGGCCTGTACGGCACTTCGGGGGTACCCGCCGACCAGGCTCGTGATCTCCACGTCGAGCCCGGTCTCCTCCTTGACCTCGCGCACGGCGGTGCCGGGCAGGGAGTCCGTGAGGTCCATCCCGCCGCCGGGAAGGGCCCAGAGGTCGTTGTCGCGGCGCCGTTGCAGCAGGATGCGACCCCGGTCATCCGTGACCACGGCGAACGCCGCCACCACCATGCTGTTCGGCACGGGCGCGTGGGGATCGTCGTAGTACTCGGAACGGGCCATCGGGTCGCTCACGCCTCCACGGGCCGGGCCGTCTCCCGCACTGCGGCAAAGCTGTCGGCGAGGTGTCGAACACGCCTCCGGCATCGTGCCGGCACAGGTGCCACACAGGCGCACCGTACGTGGGACACCGGCCAAGTGCCGGTAGCGCATGAGACCGAGCCGGCAGCGGGATTCGGTGCCGTGCCCGAACCTCTCCTCCTGCCGGACGTTCTCGCGGTCCGCGTCACCGCTGGCGATTCGGACCGTGCAGCCGTCCTCCGCGCGTTCCCGCAGGAGATCGTTCACGCGGGGGTACGCCTCGTGCAGGAACACCGCCGCGTGGACGCGTACGTCGATCCGCTGGCGCGCCGCGGCGGTGAGATCCACGACCACGGAGACGGGCAGGCCCCCAACGCTGGCCGTACAGCGCCACCAACTCCGGACTGACGGCCCGCGCAGCACGGGCCTGCCTGAGCGCCGGCCAGCCGGCACGAACGTCCAGACGACAAATCCGTCGGCCTCGCAGTACTCGACATGGACGACGCAGAGCCACGCCAGCGCCGCCCTCGACGCTGTGGTGGACCTCGCCTTCGGCGAACTCCCGATGTATCGGCTCACGACGGAAACCCACACCGACAACGCCCCCGCGCTCGCCGTCCTTGCCAAGTCCGGCTTCACCCCGGAAGGGATCAGCCGCGCCGCCTGCCTCCACCGCGGTCGCGGCCACGACCTCGCCGTGTTCTCGCTCCTCCGCCCCGAGTGGGAAGAGCTGAAACGTCCTCGTGCCTGGGATGCCTGACCCAGTAGAGAGCTTGTCCAACACTCAGCAGCGGTTCAGCTCATTGTCGAGTGCCCGCTGCTCGGCGCAGGTCGGGTGGTACCCGTTCCAGGCCCGCAGCGCGGCCTGCGCCTTCTCCACCGGCGAATCGCCGGAACAACCTGGTTCTCCTCAACCGGCTTCCTAGCTGGGGGACCAGGAGCGCGATGTCGAGCCAGGCCGCGCCCCGGTGGGCCAGGGCCCGGTCGACCAAGCGACGCCGTGGTCGGTCATGAGGAGGTTGTCGGAGCGGATGTCGCAGTGCAGCAGGGTGTCGCAGTGCATCGCCTGGTGGTGTTCCGCGGCCCGCTCGGCAACCAGGTGGTCGGCGAGCTCCGGTGCACCCGGGTAGGGGCATGGGGTGAGCGGAACGTGGAGCGCTGACGGCGTCCAGGATGATCGGGAGGTCGGGTCAGCCGAGCGCAACGTCGGGGCGGCGTCCCTGTACGTGCTCGAAGGCGAGGACGACCCCGTCGGTAGCCTCGAGGTCGACGAGCAGCCGCGGGCCGTCAGAAGGGAGGTTCGAGATCGCCGCGGCCATCGCTGTGCGGCCCGCAGTCCCAGGGCTCCTCCTGGAAGGGTTCAATGTCGGTGACGTCGTGGCCCCATGTCTCGAGGGCCTTCCATGCAACGCGGCGGTTGGAGTCGTCGCTGCTGGTGTCCAGGATGCGGCGCGCGTGCACGGCGAGGTGATCGTGGTGCCGGCCCAGCGCGGGGTGTTCGGCGAAGACGAGCGCGGCGAGGCCCGCGGCTTCGCGCACGTCCTCGTGACCGTCCTGGAGGAAGGGCACGACGGCTCGATAGAGCATCGGGCGCAGGTCCCGGAAGGCTGCCAGCGAGGTGTCGTGGGTGAGGAAGCCAGGGAAGTACTGCTCGGTGCGGTCGACGATCTCGTCGGAGGCGTCGAAGGCCGTGGAAGCCAGCCAGTTCATCAATGTCGCGCGGATGGGGACGTTCCGATACGGCCGGAGGGTCATGGCCGCCGGGTGGGCGAGGATACCGGCGACATACATGGCGACGGGGGCAGTGGCTTCGTAGATGCTGTTCTGGTGGCCGACCAGCTCCCTCAGTTCCGACAAAGCGGTGACCTGCACCTTGGGATCAGGCTCCAGCAACCGTGCCAGGACTTCGGGAAGGCGTTCTCCGTTCCCGAAAGCCGTCTGGAGCGAACCCCAATCAGTATCCGCCAGGACTGCCTGGAAGGGCGGCACATCAGGCTCGTGGGGCGCCCCGGCCTCGGAGCTGCTGTGGTTCACAGGCCAAATCTATGGGCTGTCCCGTAAATGATCTCCCAGTCACCGCAGCGCAGTGGCGCTCGGCCCACATCAGGCCGGTCACGCGAGGCCGTCCCGGACCTCGCGGGCGAGCTGCGCGTAGTGCTGGCGTGCAGCAGCAATCTGCTCACGGGCCTCGGAGCGCAGCACCTAGCGTTCACGGGCAAGCCGGGCCCGGGCAGCACGTGCGTCCGCCATGACGTCCTGGTCCGGATCCGGCTCGGCCTCTTCCGCGGCGATCAGCGCGCTGTAGGTGCCGACGGCCCGGTCCCCGCTTCGATCGCAGCCTCGTACGCGGCTGTTTCCTCGTTCGGCCAGTCGTACGGCTGGAGCTGGGTGAGGAGATGCGTGAGGGCAGAGCCAAATCCCGATATCCCCATCGGCCCCCGTGCAGGTGACCCGTATCAAGCGACGTCACGAAAGGTCTCGCCGTATACCCGGAAGGTAGGAGGCTCATCCGGGATCGGCCTTCCGGTCAGGTAGGCCGCGCAGACCCATTGGATGTGCCGGATAACCTCCAACGCGCAGCGGCTCAGTTCCTCGTCGGACACGCGGCCCTGATTGCGGGCCATATCCCTGAGGATCGACCCGGCATCCGAGAGTCGCTGGGTACTCTCCCTGCTGCTGGGGGTGAGGATCATGGAGTGCCGGAGGACTGCGCGCCCGGCGGTGTCGACTCGCTCGTAGAACTCTCGGGTCAGGACGGGCCCGCGGTCGCGGAGGAGCTGCCCGATCGCCGCATCAGCCAGATGGGCAGCCTCCCAAACCTCGGTCGCCCCGGCTTTGGCGAACGCGAACATGTCGTCTTTGCGCTTCATTCGCCGTTGCAGGTAGAGCCCGGGCCAGCCGACCAGCGCCCCGGCCACCGCACCCACGGTTGAGCCGACCACGATCTCCATGAGCGCCATTGGTCCCCCCGGCGTCATCGGGCCAAACCACCCGCCTCATGCCCCGCTTCCTCGGACATGATGCCTCGCACTGTTAGCGCCCCGCACGTCATTGACGTCAGGCCGTGAGAGTCGCGGGCGATGGAGTCGATGGCCTCGGTCGGATTGAGGTCGCACATCGGCGGGTACCGGAAGGGCTCCGGGTCGGGACCCCGGTTCTTTCTGCGGATGGAGTCCGCCCGATCGTTCCGGCAGGCAGCGGGACCAGCTCACGGACACCTTTCGGCGGAGGCCCGGTCGGCAGAGGGGAACGCGGCTCCAGCCGCGGCGGTCGGTCGACGTGTGGCGTGCGGAGACCTGCCGGGGCACCCGGGTGGGGCCGGGACCCCGGCAGGCCTGTCAAGGCCTCAGTTGATGGTCCACTGCTGGAGTGCGGTGCCGGTGTCGGGCTGCTGGGTGACGAGTGCGCCATTGGCGGAGGAGGCGGTGGTCAGGAGCAGTCCGCTCGCGGCGGAGGCGACCGTGTGGCTGCCGTTGGCCTGCCGGGTGATGTTCCAGCGCTGGTTGGCGCCGGCGGTGCAGGTCCACTGGATGATCTTCGCGCCGGCGCTGGTGGAGCCCCCTTCGACGTCGGCGCACAGGCCGGACTCGCTGTTCTTGAGCTGGTACGAGCCGTCGGTCTGCTGGGTGAAGGCCCACCTCTGGTTGGCGCCGCTGTTGGGAGACCAGGTGATGAGCTGGGTGCCGGGGGTGGTGCTGTGGCCGGGGTTGTCGAGTGCCTTGCCTCCGGCGGTGAGGGAGTGGACTCCGCCCAGGGCGGCGGTGACCGCCCAGGTGAACGTTGCCGAGCCGGCGGCGGTGCCGGAGGCTGCGGTGACCGTCACGGTCGAGGTTCCGGCGGTGGTGGGGGTGCCGGTGATCAGGCCGCCGGAGCTGATGCTCAGTCCGGCGGGCAGGCCGGTCGCCGTGAAGGTCACGGGCTTGCCGAGGGAATCGGTTGCCTGAAGCTGGAGGGAGACGGCCTTGTCCGTGGTGCCGGCCTGGTTGCCCGGGTTGGTGACCGTCACCGTTTCGGGTGCCTGGGCGACCGGGGTCAGTGTCAGGGTCTGCTCGGCGGCCGTGCGGGTGCCGCCGACCGCGTTGCCGGTGGTGTTGGTCCAGCTGCGGGTGGGCGTGGTCTCGGCGAGGCGGGTGGAGTCCTCGGAGAGACCGATGACGAGGCCGCTGTACCGATTGACGATCTTGTACGAGCCGGTGGAGGTGCCATCGGCGGGCGAGGTGCCGCGGATGAGGAACCACTGCTGGCCGACGGTGGGCCCGCCGGTTCCGGCCGCGGTGACGGTGGGCTTGGTGCCCCAGGCGCGGGTTGCCGTGGAGGTGGCGCCCACTCCGAGGAGCTGACCGGTGCCGGAGTTGGCCACGCGGTACGAGCCGTCGCCGTTCGAAGCGAAGGTCCACGACTCGAGGCCGGACCCGGTGGCTGCGGCGTTCGAGGTGGTGGCCGAGCTGCCGGGGACCTGCGCCAGGACCCGGCCGCCGGCGCTGCTGATGCGGTAGGCCTTGGAGGTGTCGACCGGCGCCGCGGGCTCGGTCGTGTCGATCGCGAGGTTGACGTACTCGCTGCTCGCTCCGCCGGAGCAGCCGAAGGAGCAGTACGAGCGGAAGTTCTTGCCGACGATCGTGGAGCCGGTCTTGTTGCCGCTGTCGAGGAACCATCGGTACCAGGAGGCGTTCTTGTAGCTGCCCGTGTCGCCGAGACGGAACCACTTCTGGGTGGTCAGGTCGGCGGTGGCGTAGATCTCCTGGGAGGCGTTGCCGCTCTGGTCGACCGCTTGGGGCTGGCCGATGTACAGGCCGAGGTGGGCGTTGTAGGTGATGTCCATGACGAACAGCGGGGATGTCGCGGGCATCAGGCCGGCGGCGATCTGCTGGCTCACTGAGCCGCTGTTGGCCGGGTCGTACTCCTTCGACGGCGGGGTGTATCCGGTCGTGCTCCCGGAGCCGACGGGGACCATGTTGCTCTCGCGGCCGCCGACGCCCGGCTCGGACCAGGCGCCGTCGTACCACTTCTGCCAGGAGCCGGGAGCCATCTTCGCCGAGATCGGAGCGCGGGCGACGTGCCCGTAGAACGCGGCCCAGCCGCCGCCCTTGTTCACGATGCGGGAGCCGTAGAACGCGTAGAAGTACCCGGAACCTGTGTCGACGAACAGCCGCTGGTCACCGGTGCCGTAGTGGAAGGTCTGCTGCGGGAAGGCGGCGCTGTCGCCGCGCTCGGTGCTGTAGTGCGAGGTGATGACGTGGTCCTTGATGGTCCACGTGCGGCCCTGGTCCTTGGAGACGGCGTAGTCGATGCCGTCGTAGTGCAGGCCGTCGGCGAACGGCTGCGGGGTGAACTCGTTGTGCACGAGTCCGTACCAGTCGCCGGTGTCCGGGTCGACCCAGACGCCCGCGAGGTCGCAGTAGTTCCGGTGCGCGTAGCCCGACCCCGCCGGGGCGGGCGTCGATTCGAGCCCGGTCGGGCTGTTGTTGCAGCGCCAAGTGGTGTCGTTGTTCCGGTCGTTGGAATTGGCCGGGTTGACCGCGTCGCTGATGGCGCCGGACCGGGTGGCGGTGTCGAGGTTCGTCCCGGTGAAGAACGTCCACTTGCGGGGGTCGTTGGCGCCGTAGAGCGCGTGGGCCTGCTGGAAGTAGAACGTGCCGTCCTTGTCGACGTAGGTGCCGGCGGGGGTGTCGTCAGGGTGCGTCCAGGAGCCCTTGGCTCCGACGGTGACGGTGTAGGCGGGGGCGGAGGCGGAGGCAGGGGCGGTCGACGCCGCGGATGCCGTGGGCATCAGCAGCGTGCTGCCGCCGGAGGCGACCAGCGCGGCGGCGGCGAGTGCGCCGGCCAGTCTGCTTCGAGGAGTGGTCACGGGTACTCCCTGATCCGAGGAGCCGAGTGGGGCGGCTCCTTCGATGGTCCGTCGTCCTTCGGGACGGCGGTTGTGCTCGGGACCGCGGTGACACGGCCCGAGTGCGGTGCTCCCGCGCCGGGCAGGACGACCCGGGGCGCGGGGCAGTGTGGGGGGCCGGTCCTCAGACGCCCGCCAGGACGTTGAGGAGGCGCGCGACTTCCGCCGCGACCTCCTCACGGGCAGGGCCGAGGTACTTGCGGGAGTCGCTGACCGCGGGCTGACGGTGGAGTTCGCGCCGGACGGTCGCGGAGAAGATGCCGTTGAGGTGGGTGGAGATGTTGACCTTCGTCATCCCCGCCGCCACGGCCTTGGCGAGGTCGCCGTCCGAGACGCCCGACGAACCGTGGAGGACCAGCGGCACGCGGGTGGCGCTGCGCAGGCGGGCGATCAGTCCGAAGTCCAGCACGGCGTCGCGGGTGGCCATCGCGTGGGAGCTGCCGACCGCCACCGCCAGGCAGTCCACCGCGGTCGCCTCGGCGAACTCCCGGGCCTCCCGCGGGTCGGTGCGGACGCCCGGAGCGTGCGCGCCGTCCTTGCCGCCCACCTCGCCGAGCTCCGCCTCGACGAGCACGTCGGCCCGGTGCCCGTACTCGGTGACCGCCCGGGTGGCCGCGACGTTCTGCCCGTACGGCAGCTTGGAGGCGTCGAACATCACGGACGTGAAACCGAGCCGAACGGCTTCGTGCACCAGGTCCACGGACTCGGCGTGGTCCAGATGGACGGCCACCGGCACCGTCGCCTGCTCGGCCAGCGCGAGTGCGGCGCGGCCGATCGGTGCGAGGGAGCCGTGGTAGCGGACGGTGTTCTCGCTGATCTGGAGGATCACGGGCAGGTCCGCCCGGTGCGCGCCGTCCACGATGGCTTCGGCGTGTTCGAGCTGGACGACGTTGAACGCTCCGACACCCCGGTTCCGGGCGTACGCGGGACCGATGATGTCGTCAGTGGCCGTCAAGGGCATGGGGCGTCTCCACACTCACGGTCGTACGGAACTGGTCGTAGAGGTCGCGGCGGAAATCGCCCGCGAGGGGTGCCGGGACGGCGGCCGCGGACAGCGCGACGGCATCCCGCAGGAGCTCCGGCCAGGGCGATCCGGCCGCGAGACCGGCGGCGAGCGCGGCGATGCAGGCGTCACCCGCGCCGGTCGGGTTGCCGCGCAGCCGGGCGGGCGGCACGGCGCGGTAGCGCGCTTCCCGGGTGACGGCGTGCAGGCCCTCGGGGCCGTCGGAGGCGACGACCGTCCGAGCGCCGCGCGCCTGGAGTTCCGCGGCCGCTTCGGCTACATCGGACCGGCCGGTGACCTCGCGGATCTCCGCCGCGTTCGGCTTGATGACGTCCGGGCCGGCGTCCAGGGCGGAGAGCAGCGCGGCGCCGCTGGTGTCGAGGACGGTCACGGCCCCGGCGTCACGGGCCGTCGCCACCAGTCCCGCGTAGCTGTCGCACGGCGGACCTGGTGGGAGGCTGCCGGCGAGAACGACGACGTCGGCCCGGGCGGCGAGTTCGGCGAACCGCCTGGTGAAGGCCCGCCACGACCGGGCGTCGACGTGCGGCCCGGGCGGGTTGAACACCGTGGCGTCCCCGCTTCGCTCCGAGACGAGGGTGACGGTCCTGCGGGATTCACCCCGTACGGGCACCAGTGCGTCCTTCACGCCGGACGCACGCAGGTCCTCGCGGAGGATCCGGCCGGTCGTACCTGCGACCAGCCCCGTGGCGAGCACCGGGTGGCCCAGTGCCGCCAGGACGCGCGCCACGTTGATGCCCTTGCCACCGGCCCGCTCGGCGGTCCGCCGGACGCGGTGGGAGGTGTGGGGGGTCACCTCGTCGACGAAGTGGGTGACGTCGAGGGCGGCGTTGAGGGTGACCGTGAGGATCACGGAGCTCCCCCCACCCGGTCGGCCACCCGCTCGGCCGGCCTGGCGGCTGCCGGGTCGGCGTCGGCGGCCGCCCAGCCGAGCAGGCCCGCTCCGAGGCAGCCGGCCTGCGCCCCGAGAGCCGCCCGCACCAGCTCCGGTCGGCGGTGACAGCTCAGACGGCGGTCGAGCGCGACGCGCAGCGGGTCGATCAGGAGGCCGCCGGCACGGGACAGGCCCCCTCCGACCACGATCACTTCCGGAGCGAGGACCGCGGCACACGCGGCAAACGCGTCCGCCAGGGCCTCGACCGCGCGGACCCATACGTGGCAGGCCGCCGGATCGGCACGGGCCACGAGCGCCGCGACCTCCTCGGCCCCCTCGACCTCGTGCCCCGACCGGGCGCTGTAGGCGGCTGCGATCGCACGGGCCGAGGCCACTGTCTCCAGGCAGCCCCTCCTGCCGCACGCGCACTGCCCGGTCCCGGCGGCGACCGTCAGGTGTCCGAGTTCTCCGGCGTATCCGCCGGCACGGAACGGACGGCCTTCGACCAGGAGGGCGGCGGAGATACCCGTACCGATGGCCACGAACAGGGCGTCGTCGAAGCCACGGGCCGCGCCGAGCCTGCTCTCCGCCATGCCGCCGGCGCGGACGTCGTGGCCGATCCGGACCGCGAGTCCCGTCGCGTCCGTGAGCAACGCGGCCAGGGGCAGGTCGCGCCAGCCGAGGTTGACCGAGTGCACGGCGCGCTGCAAGGGCTCGTCGACGATGCCCGGGACCACTACGCCGGCCGCGACGGGTTCCACGCCGACGCAGACCGCTTCGGACGCCAGGCCGCGCATCAGCCGAGTGATCGCGTCCACCGTGGCCTCGGGGCCCTGGTGTCGCGGGGTCGCGCCGCTCAGGGTCGTCAGCGGCCGCATGGTGCGGTCGAGGAGCGCGCCCTTCATCGACGTGCCACCGACGTCCAGAGCGATCACGCAGGTGCGGGTGCCGGCACGCTCAGGCATGCTCGCCGGCCAGCACCACGGAGCGGCTCAGGGCTCGGGGCCTGTCCGGGTCGAGGCCCCGCGCGCCGGCCACGTGGACGGCCAGGCGCTGGGCCCGTACGAGGTCGGCCAGCGGGTCCACGTCTCCCACCGCGCCGCCGGATTCGGCGAGGTAGGCGACACCGGTACGGGCGACGTCGGCGGCGAGGCCGTACGGTGCGGGGCCGAAGACCCAGGTGCCCCGGCCGGGGCCGGCGATGCTGATGGGGCCGTGGCGGTACTCCATCGCCGGGTACGCCTCCGTCCAGGCGCCGGCCGCCTCCCGCATCTTCAGCCCCGCCTCCAGCGCGAGGCCGTAGGCCCAGCCGTCGCCCAGGAAGGTGATCTGCTCCGCCGCGCACATCTCCTCGGGCAGCGGTGCGGCAACGGCCCGCTCGGCATCGGCGGCGGCCTGCGCGATCGTGCGCACTCCCCGGGGCAGCGGGCCCTGGCTCTCCAGGTGGGCCCGCAGAAGGGCGAGGGCCGTCGTGGCGAACCGGGTCTGCACGACCGACTGCTCGTCTGCGTAGGCGAGTTCGACGACGCCGTCGGCGACATCGGCCACCGGGGTGCCCGCGTCGGCGGTGACGGCGGTGACCGGCGCCTGCCCCCGCAGCTTCGCCAGCAGGTCCAGGACCTCGGTGGTGGTGCCCGAGCGGGTCAGTGCCACGATGCGGTCGTAGCGGCGGCCCACGGGGAACAGGGAGGCGGCGAAGGCATCCGTCTCGCCTTGACCGGCCTGCTCGCGCAGTTCGGCGTAGGCCAGGGCCATGAACCAGGACGTTCCGCAGCCGATGACGGCCACGCGCTCGCCGGTCCGGGGCAGGACGCCCCGGTGGCCGGTGACCGAGGCGGCCGCCCTGCGCCAACAGTCCGGTTGGGAGGCGATCTCCCGAGAAGTGTGGGAGGTGTACGCGGAGTCCGGGGAAGTGGACATCGGTGCTGGATTCCTTCGAGGCGTTGCGCGGTCGCTGAATCGACCACGCGAGGTGGCAGGTGGGAGGCGCGCCGGCGGATCAGTCGAAGGTCTCGACGTATTCCTCGCAGGGCCCGAGAGCGGGCGCGTCCACGAGGTCGACGCGGTGGCCGAAGCGGTCGAGTTCGAGGATCGTCAGGATGTTGTCCCCCGTGCGCAGCAGCGGACGGGGAAGGTACAGGGTCGTCTGCGGGCCCACCTCCCAGTAGCGGCCGAGCAGGGTGTCGTTGACCCAGACGAAGCCCTTGCCGAAGCCGGGCAGGGTCAGGAAGGTGTCGGCGGGCTCCTCGACGTACAGACGTGCGGTGGCGATGCCGCGGCAGTCGGCGGCCTCGGTGGCCGCGCCGGCGCGCATGAGGTCCTCGGCGGTCCATTCGTCCAGCGGCAGGGGGTACATGGACCATCCGTGGACGAGCCGCCGCTCCACGCGGACCCCGCCCAGGATGCCCTTGCCCTGTCCGAGCAGCGGGCCGTAGTTGATGCGTCCCTGGTTCTCCACCAGCACGTCGAGCTGGATCGCCGCGCCCGTGCCGGTGACGCCGAAGGACGCCGTCGGCCGGTCCAGGACGGTGACGAGGGTGCCGTCGACGAAGACCTGTGCGCGATCGTGCAGACCGGTGACCGTCACCTCGTGGGTGCCGGGCGGGATGACCGGGTGTGCGGTGTAGAGCACGAGGCCGGCGGCTTGTCCGAGCTCCTCGAAGCTCAGCGGGTTGGCGGCGTGCACGGGCGTCGACACCGACCTCAGCGCAGCCAGCAGCGCGGATCCGCGGTGGACCGGAAGGGTGGCGGGCTCCAGGAGGGGCGGGTCGTCCGGCGGAACGGGGACGGGCCGTGTGCTGTGGGGGGCGAGCTTGTCGCGCAGCGCGTGGAACTTGGGGGTGAGCGCGCCGTGCTCGGCCACGGGGGCGTCGGAGTCGTAGCTGGTGACGGTCGGCTGGAGGGCCATGCCGTCGTGGTTGGCGCCGGCCCACAGCCCGAAGTTGGTGCCGCCGTGTGCCATGTACAGGCTCAGCGACCCGCCTTGGGCCAGGATGCCCTCGACGTCGTCGGCGGCGCTCGAAGGGGACCGGACGTGGTGCTTCTCGCCCCAGTGGTCGAACCAGCCGTTCCAGAACTCGGCACAGAGGAAGGGCTCGCCGGCGCGGCGCGAGCGCAGCAGCCCGGCGGCCTGGTCGGGGCGTGAGCCGAACGTGGCGGCCGCCAGTTCACCGGGAAGGCTGCCGCCGTCGAGCATCAGCGGTGTGGGCCCGTCCGCGGTGAACAGCAGCTCGGAGACGCCGCGCGCCGCCAGGGCGTCGCGCAGCCAGCGCATGTAGGTGTGGTCGTCGCCGTAGCTGCCGTACTCGTTCTCGATCTGCACGGCCACGACCGGGCCGTCGTACGCCGCCTGATGGTCGGCGATGAGCGGGATCAGTACGTCGAACCAGCGTCCGACCTCGTCGAGGTACGCGCGGTGGCTGCTCCTGGGGCGCATGCCGGGCTGTCCGGTCAGCCAGGCGGGCAGGCCGCCGTTGTCCCATTCGGCGCAGATGTACGGGCCGGGGCGGACGATGACGTCCAGGCCGGTCTCCTCGGCGAGCCGGAGGAACCGCGGCAGGTCACGCCAGCCGTCGAAGCGGATGTCACCGCGCGTGCGCTCGTGGAAGTTCCACGGCACGTAGGTGTCCACGGTGTTCAGGCCGAGTGCGGCGACGCGCTGGAGGCGGTCGGCCCACTGCTCCGGGTGGACGCGGAAGTAGTGCAGGGAGCCGGACAGGACCCGGTGGGGCCGCCCGTGGCGCAGGAAGGTGCCGTCGGCCCAGCTCAGCACGGGTGGCTTGACCAGCGCATCGGCCACGGGGGCGGGGCGGGCGGTGCAGGGGGACCCGGTGGTGAGGGCGGGAGAGGTCACTTGACGGCTCCGGCGGTCATGCCCGCGCGCCAGAAGCGCTGGAGCGCGAGGAAGGCGATCAGAAGCGGGGCGATGGAGACCAGTGATCCGATGACGACGAGGGACGGGGGTACGGCGACGTGGCTGGCGTTCCAGGCGACGAGACCGACGGTGACCGGCTGCAGCCGGTCGTCTCCCAGGACCATGGCGGGCAGCAGGTAGTTGTTCCAGATCTCGACGAACTGGAACAGGAAGATCGTGACGAGCGCGGGGAGCATCATCCGTACCGCGATCGTGCGGAAGATGCGGAACTCACCCGCGCCGTCGAGGCGGCCGGCTTCGAGGACCTCGTCGGGCACGCTCTGCTCGGCGAAGACGCGCGCGAGGTAGACACCGAAGGGGCTGACGACGCTCGGAAGCAGGACCGCCAGAGGGTTGTCGATCAGGTGAACGCCCGAGAACATCAGGTACAGCGGCAGCGTGAACAGCACCTTGGGCACGAGGACGGCTGCCAGGACCAGGGAGAACAGCATCCCGCGGCCGGGGAAGTCGTACTTGGCCAGGGCGTAGCCGGTCAGGGCGGACAGGGCGGTGCCGATGAGCGCGCCGATGCCGCAGTACAGAACGCTGTTGAACATCCAGCGCCAGAAGATGCCGTCGTCCTGGCTGCTGAGCCGGGCGACGTTGTCGAACAGGCCGAAGCCGTCGAACCACAGGCCGCTGCCGCTGAACTGCTCCCCGAAGGGTTTGGTCGCCGACACCAGCAGCCACCACAGCGGGAAGAGGAAGTAGAACGCGGACAGGCCCAGCAGGGCGAGTACGGTGACGCGGCCGGCGGGGCGCGTACCGCGGCGGGGGCCGATCCGGGTGGGCGCGGGGGCGGGAACGGGGGTGGGGGTGGGGGTGGGGATCACCGTGGTCATGCCTGCTCTCCTCGGCGTGTCAGCTTGAAGAAGATGAGCGACACCACTCCCACAGCGACCGCGAGCAGGACCGACTGGGCCGCCGCGTAGGGGTAGTTGCCCGCCGCGACCGCGCTCTGAGCCGACATCAGAGGCGTGAAGGCGGAGGAGATCGAACCGCCGGAGACCGGCTGCAGGACGGTCGGCTCGTTGAACAGCTGGGCCGATCCGATGATCGAGAACACCGTGGTGAGCACCAGCGCGCCCCGTACCGCGGGGATCTTGATGCTCCAGGCGATCCGCAGGGCGGAGGCTCCGTCCATGCGGGCGGCTTCGAGTACCTCGGCGGGGATGGACTGCAGGGCCGCGTAGATGATGATCATGTTGTAGCCGGCCCAGCTCCAGGTGACGATGTTGGCCACCGACCACAACACGACGTCGTCGTCGAAGAACGGGATGGTGACGGAGAGCGGTTCGAGCAGCCGGTTGAGCGGGCTGGACGTCGAGGAGTACATGAACGACCACACGAGCGCGGCGCTGACGCCGGGAATCGCGTAGGGGATGAAGCTCGTCAGGCGGAAGAATCCCCGGCCCCGCGCCGACTTGGAGTCGATGAGCAGGGCCAGCGCCAGTGCCACTGCCAGCATGAGCGGCACCTGTACGACGCCGAACAGGGCCACGCGGCCGAGCGAGGCCGTGAACGAGCCGTCGTGAACGGCGCGCACGTAGTTGTCCAGAGGGGCGAAGACCTCCGTCGGGGCGGTCAGACCCAGCCCCGACCGGCGGACGGTGAAGAGGCTGCTGTAGGCCGCGTACAGGATCGGTGCGATGTACACGGCCAGGAACAGCGCGAAGAACGGGGCGCAGAAGAGCCATGGGCCCGGTCGTCGTGGGCGCCCGGAGAGGGCTCCGCGTGCGGGCCGGGACGGCGCGGCGGCCGCCGGGCGCCGTCCGGTTGCGCGTGCCGAAGGGGAGGCTTGGGTCACGAACGGGTCCTCACTGTGGTTCGCCCCGCCGGTCGGCGAGTCAACGGCGGGGCGACTGCTTGCACTTGCTGATGACGGGGCGGGGCGGGAGGGACCTGCCGCTCCCCGCCCGGGCGGCAGTGCTACGGGGCGACGGCCAGGCCCTGCTTGCGCATTTCGGCCAGGGTGGAGTCCTGAGCGTGGCCCAGCGCCTGCGCGATGGTGCCCTTTCCGGTCCACGCCTTGCCGAGACCGTCATTGAGATCCGCGACCGTGGAGGTCATCAGCGGGCCCCAGGTCCACTCGGGGTCGACGTCGGGCGTGGCCGCGGCGAAGACCTCGTAGATCTGCTGCCCGCCGAAGTAGGGGTCGGCCTTCAGCTGCGGCAGGTGGAGCAGATCGTTCGCGGCAGGATAGAGAGAAGCCTTCTCGACCAGCGCGCCGAACGCCTGCTTGTCCGTTCCCAGCCAGTGGGCGAACTCCCACGCGGCCGCGCTGTCCTCGCAGCCCTTGAGTACGGCCGTGGCCGATCCGCCGGCGTTGCCGACCTTCTTGTCGCCCTCCTGCCACTGCGGCATGGGGGCGACGGCCCACTGCCCGTTCCCGTCCTTGGCGCCGCCCTTGATGACTCCCGCCTGCCACACCGCCCCGACGACCGTGGCGATGTCGCCGTTGCCCAGCCCCGTGTACCACGCCTGGTCGTACATGGGGGCGCTGCTGATCAGGCCGTCGTTCGCGAGGCCCTGCCAGTAGTCCGCGACCTTCTTGTTCTCCGCGGAAGCCATGCTGACCTTCCAGGCGTCCTTGTCGACGCCGAACCACTCGGCCCCCGCCTGCCAGGCGAGCCCGGCGTAGTCGTAGTCGAGGTAGGGAGAAGAGATGAACCGCTTGGGGTCGGAGGCGTGGATCTTCTCCCCCACGGCGCGGTACTCGGCCCAGGTGGCCGGCGGCTTCAGACCGAGCGAGTCGAACAGCTTCTTGTTGTAGAAGAGGGCCATGGGGCCGGTGTCCACCGGAGCTCCGTAGACGGCCTTGCCGAGACTCACCGAGTTCCAGGCGGCGCTCTGGTACTCCTGCTTGGCGGAGCCGACGTGCTTCGACACGTCCTGGAGGGCGCCCTGGGCGGCGAAGCTGGGCATCGTCTCGTACCCCACCTGGGCCAGACAGGGCGCGTTGCCCGCCTTCACGGCATTCAGCATCTTCTGGTAGCCGCCCTTCGCCCCGGGCTGCACCGTCTGGTACGTGACCTTGATGTCCGGGTGGCCGGCGTTGAAGGCGTTGACGGCGTCCTCGTAGCCCGGGGCCCATCCCCAGAATGTTATCGATGCCTTTCCGGAGGCCGATGCGGCGCCGGAGCCCGATCCCGAGCAGCCGGTGGCCGCGAGGGCGAGGGTGAGGGCACCCGCCACTCCCGCAAGACGGATGAAACTACGCTTCACAGCTCCTCCTGAGTGCCGCGGCAGGCAACGGAGACGTCCTGCACGGGGGTCGCCTGTCCGACGGTGCATACCGGCGGTGTCGTCCGCCCGGTGCGCTGATGGCCGAAACTATGGCAGAGAATGTTATCGATGCCAATAGGCGGTAGCGACTGATGCCCTGACCGGCGAAACTGCACGTGAACAGCCATGTGAGCGATACCATTGACCAGGCAGGACAAGCGAAAGGGATCCCATGGTGAAGAGCGGTGACGCCAACAGCGGAGCGCGCCCCCCGGGCATGGTGGACGTCGCCCGGGTCGCCGGCGTGTCCGCGCAGACCGTCTCGCGTGCCCTCGCCGGGCACTCCAACGTGCAGGAGAAGACGCGCGCGAAGGTCCTGGCCGCGGTCGAACAGCTCGGCTACCGCCGCAACAACGCCGCCCGGATGCTCTCGTCGGGCCGGAGCCGGACCATCGGTGTCGTGACCCTCCAGACGAGCTTCTACTCCAGGGCCGCCGTCACCTCCGGCATCGAGAAGGCCGCTCATGAGGCCGGCTACTCCGTCAGCGCCGCCACCACCGCCTCGCTGGACACCTTCGCCATCGAGAACGCGCTCTCCCGGCTCGCCGACCAGGACGTCGAAGGGATCATCCTCTCGGTGCCCCTCATCCACACCAGCAGCAGGATCGAGCAGCTCACCCGCTCCACGCCCACCGTCACCATCGACGGCTCGCGCACCGAGGCGACCGAGGTCCTCGCCATCGACCAGGTCCAGGCCGCCCGCATCGCCACCCAGCACCTGCTGGACCTCGGACACGAGACGGTGTGGCACATCGCCGGCCCGGCGGAGTGGCTGGAATCGGCCCACCGCCGCGACGGCTGGCAGTCCGCCCTCGAAAGCGCGGGCCGAGCCGTCCCGCCACCGCTGGACGGGGACTGGTCACCCGCCTCGGGCTACCGCAACGGCCTGGTGCTCGCACGGATCCCGGACGTCACCGCCATCTTCGTCGCGAGCGACGAGATGGCCTTCGGGGTGATCAGGGCCCTGCACGAGGTGGGTCGGCGCGTACCGGACGACATCTCGGTCGTCGGATTCGACGACATCGAGCTCGCCGAGTACTGCTCGCCCTCCCTCACCACCATCGCCCAGCCGTTCCAGCACATGGGCACCCTCGCGGTGACCCATCTGCTCCGCCAGATCGACGCCCCTGGCGCCGTCCCCGAGCCGCGCTCGGTCGAACCGCGCCTCGTCGTACGTTCCAGCACGACGACCGCACCCGTTCGCTGAGCCCTGGCGCCGGCGGGGGCCTGCCCGGCACTCGTGCATGCGGCAGTACCAGCATGGCGAGCACGGAGTCGTCCTGACGGACGGAGACGGAGCCGTCCCACTCGGTCGGCCTGGTCACGTCACGCTGTCCGTGCGGGCTGGGCAGGAGAGCTGATCAGTGGGTCTGCTGCCGCGGGCGGCGGGTGCCACGGCAGGAGCCGGTGGTGACCGCTTCTGGTTCTGCTCGCGGGGTGCCGTCGTCGCGTGGGTGGGAGGTCTGCCTGTACTGGCGGGGCCGCCGCCTGCACCGTTGTCGTTGTAGACGCTCTCAGGGTCGGCGCGCCGAACCCGCGCCAGTCGGCGAACCGCCGCGATTCCACCACCGTTTCGCAGCACTCATGAAGCCGATCGACGAGCAGCACATCGCGCAGCCCGGCTTGGTGGTACTGAACATCACCGGCGGGGGCGCAGAGACCGTCCGCACCCGTCATGGCCGCACTGAAGGAACGCTGGGCGACCTCGGTCATCGGCCTTGTGCGCCGAAACTCCGGTGAGCCCGGGGTCCGGGCCGGATCCATGCCGACGTCCTGCGCCCGGGCCGGGAAGGTCTGCCCTCCGATGGCCGGCCGAACCGGCGCTCGTCCGCGCCTCCCGGGCCGTCACGGACCGGATTCTCTCTCGAAGGCAGCGGCCCCCAGGACCGAGCCACCGCCCGGTCCCGGCTCACCGAACGCCAAGATCCGGCTACCTTCTCCGTCCAGCGATGCGTCTACCGGGGGTCGCGCAGGCCGGTGCGGCGGACGGCCCGCTCGCCGAGGTGCAGGAAGGTACCGACGGGCAGTGCGTACAGCTCGAGACCGTGGGTGAGGATGTTCTCCCCGAGCTCTCCGGGGCCCAGTGGGTACCCGGTGGCGGTGAAATCGTCCAGGAGCTCGGCGGGCAATAGGCGGACCTGAGGGGCGCCGAGGCGACACGTGGCCAGCGTCGATCATCTCGCCCGAGATCGCCCACGCCGTCGCGGGCGTCGGCTCCTTCTCCGTCTACCCGAGTTCACCGAGACGGAGGGCATCCCTCATCTCGCTGAGCTTCGCGGTCATGGCCGGGGTCCGCTCCTGCGCTTGTTCAGCGAGTCGGAGGGCGTCGTCAATCTCGCTGAGCTTCACGGAGGACAGGACGGCCGCCCGCTCTATCAGGTCGTCCCGGGACACGGTGGTCAGCCACGTGCACGGGGTGAAGCCTGGACGCGGGAACGCGAGCCGCAGCACGCCTTCGAACGGCACCCCTTCATCGGCACCGACGGTCACTTCGATGCCCAGACCGCTGATGTCGACGCCCGCCGGAGCGACGACCTGCATCACCCGGATTCCGGACATGTCGTCTCCCGACAGCAGTACGACCAGCCTCTGCTCGTCGAACTGGGCCCCCTGCTCGGGCGGGCCAAGTGGGACGCCGACCAGGTCCGCGACGACGTGCGGGCCTACGTGGTGGAGCATCTGCGGGTCGGCCAGGCGGTTCTGGTCGTCGACGAGACCGGCGACGTGAAGACCTCGACCGCAAGACCGTCCGGCGGTTCCGCGACACCGACCTCGACCAGGTACTGGCCTCCGCCTGCGAACGTCGGCCGGTAGGAGTGCCGGCGCCGTTCAAGACGTACTTGAACATCCGATTCACTGAAAGCCCCGGCCAGGTCAACGGCGGCCACTCTCACCCGCGCTGCCCGGCCGCACCCACGACCTGACCGCTGCCCGCGCCCACCGCATCATCCGGATCTGCGAACGCCAGGGTGTCCCCGTGCTCGCCGACCGCGCCTGCATCGGGGCCGGCCCTTGGGTAACCACACCGATCAGACGGCTTCCCGGCCGGTACCTCACCACAACCCGGCAAACGATCAACCGAGCCCTGTCAGCGGCGCGAGCACCGGTCGAACGAAGCATCGCGCGACTCAAGTCCTGGAAGATCCTCCGCCCGGGCCCACTACAGCCCCAACCGGATGACCGTCATCGCCGCAGCCATCCTCACCCTGGAACGTCAACGCTGATGAATCTCATTGCCGTTCCAGGGTGAGGGCGGCTTGGCGATGGTCGTCACCCAGCTGGAACCGTCTCACGACCAGACGAGTCGACCTTCGGTGAACCGACAGACCGGGGAGCTTCCGTCGGCGACCCTCGTCAGCGTCTCCGCCACGGAGTCGAAATACTGGGCCATCGACTCGTACTCGCCCGTAAGCGTGGGATCACCCACGAACCAGCTGCCTACACGCCCGTCCCGCACATCGATGAACTTTCCCCTCCAGCCGTCCTGGTCCGACAGGAACGGGATCCACTCGTTACGCCAGAACGGATTGTCCGGCTGGTCCGGAGGGTCGAATCCCCACGACGTGGAGCGGTTCGCGTACAGCCTCTCCATCGCCCGGATACCCAGAAAGAAGCTTCCCTCGTCGGGGAACCCGTCGAAGCCGCAGCATGCCACTTCGTCGTCGGCCTCTTCCTCCGGCAGATCCAGATTGTTCTGCAACAGCCACGTCCGCAGATCCCCATGCAGAGCGATGCCCATCCGCTCCTCTGCTGCCGCGAGCATCTGTTCCGTAGCGGGCCCTGGCAGATCCGCGTGATCGGCCGGCGCGTGCTCCCGAAGAAGACTCATCACACGCGACCAACTCTCAGCCACACTCATCGCCCTCTGCCCTCTTCTGCAGGGATGTCTCCGTCCGCCTACGCCACTGCGGAGGTTGAGAAGTGCCGGCCGGAGAACCTTGCAGGGATAGTACTTCGAGCGTGCGTTCCATTCCTCCCCGTGATCGTCTGCCGCCCCGAAGCGCAGGGTCGGCCCCTCAGCGAAGTGACCGCCCGCGTACATCGAAGCCCTCACCGCACTCGGCATGGACTGGGCCACCCGATGACTGCCGGGCCATCACTCGAGTCTCAGGTGATGGCCCGGCAATCACTGCCGCTTGGCCACCGGCGTCACTCCGTGCACGGACTACCGAACGGTCTTCGCCCTGCGCCCGAGTGCCCCTGAGCGGGCCCTGACCCGACCCGGAAAGGCCCCTGACAGGGGCGCCCCATGGTCGACCGTGCACCTAACGTGACGACAGTGCCCCGGCCGGACCCGTCCCCCTGACACAACCGCTCTCTTCATGAGGAGGATCCATCCCGTTAGCAAGGGGCAGATCCGCGCTGCGGCGCATCGCCGCGCGTCCGGCGGTCATGGCCGTGGGAGCCGCCTTGGCCGTTGTCAGCGGCCTCGCCGCCGCTCCCACGGTCCACGCGTTGCCGTCCGCCACCGGTGCCCTGCGCTGGGCACCATGTGGCGACCCGGCGAAGCCGGGAGCCGAGTGCGCCACTCTTTCGGTGCCGGTCGACTGGGCCCACCCGGACGGGCCGCGACTCGACCTGGCCGTGGCGCGTCGCAAGGCCACCGCCCCAGGCGCGCGCGTCGGCTCGATGACGAGCGGCCCACGCCTGTGCAACCGTTTCGTCTTCTCGTGCTGCGTGCGGACGTCACCGCTCGCCTCGGCGAGAAGGACACCGCGACGTCCGCGCTCGCCGAGGCCACCGCAGTCCACCTCACTCCGGAGGAACAGGAGTCCGTACGCGACGACCTCGGGCGCCTCACGCAACTGCTGGGCTGAGGAACTGGTCACGGCCACTGGGTGACGGCCGCTACGAGGACGCATCTCGTAGCGGACCGCAAGTCACGCCTGGCTCCAGCGCCTCATCGCCTCGACCGTGTCCTCCGGCGTCGTGTTGAAGCACAGCCGGGCGGCGAGCACCGCCTCGTCGACGCCCTCGGGCATCCGTCTGCAGTAGCCCACGCTACGTAGTCCTGCCGCGGGGACCGCGGTGCTGCGGTCCCCGCGCCTCAGGGGAGGAACGTCACTGCCGGGAACGCCGGGGACGGCCCGTCGAGCAGATGCCCCCGACGGTGTCGCAGGTGCTCATCGAAAAACGCGAGCGGGTACGCCTGCTGGATCTTCACCGCCTGGTCGGGATCGAGGGTGCCGATCACGTCCCGGAGCTGCTGCGCACTCCATCCGAGCAGCTTCGCCACCTGCGGGAACAGCGCCTCGTTGTCGCCGTACGAGATGTGGACGGCGCCCTGCGCCTCGATGTTCAGCCGCCAGCCCCGCAGGTGCGACCAGAATGCGGCAGCCTCGGGATCCGTGGCCCGGGTGAACTCGGCGGACATCATCATGAACGGCCGGTCCAAGTCAGCGGCCAGTGGCGGGTTCATCTGCATCGGCCCGTCGAGGCTGAGCCCGGCCCGGATGCGCTTGTCCGCGAGCATGGCGCTCGCGGTGGCCGTCCCGCCCTTCGACCAGCCGAACGCCCCAATGCACCGTGGGTCGAGGGAGCCGAGCAGGCCGGCCGGCAGTTCCCTGTGGTCGACGTCGGGGTTGCACCCGGCGGCGAGCTGCTCGACGCAGTCGAGGACGAAGCGCAGGTCAGCGGCAAAGTCTCCGGGCAGCGTCGGCGCCTGCCTGTCGCGGACCGGGACGGCGATCCGGCCGTCGGGGAACTCGGTGTACGTGTCGTACTGGTGAGCCACCGTCACGACCGCGTATCCGTGGCTGGCGAGCTCTTGGACCACGCCGGTGTGGTCGCCCTGGTGGCTGTGCGCGCCGTGCGAGAACACGACGACGGGCAGCCGTCGACCCGACCGCCGCACTGGAGCACCCACGTGGCCGGCGGTGAACGGTCTCAGGGGGGCCAGAGCGCTGAACCCCACGTCGGCGAGGAACGCCTGAAACGCGCCGGACGGCATCCAGGGCGCCAGGGGGTAGCGCTCGACGTCTCGGGCGGGGTACCAGACGGTGGCCATCAGTTCGCGGAAGTTCCCGGGGCCCGCGATGTCGTCCGGACGCGACCGGTCGACGAGGTGCAGCTGGACCGTGCCCACCGGGTACGGCCCGGTCGGCGCGGGCAGCGTGAGTCGCGTCGCGACGGGGGCGGCCTCGGCTGGGTCCGCCCACGCGGGACCGGCAACAGCGGCCACCAGCGGTAAGGCGGCCCCGGCGGCCAGCGCGGCTCCCAGCATGCTGCGGCGCGTCATGCCGTTCCGGCTGATGGACGGTGTGGTGGTCATGTGCCCTCCTGTGGTGACGGATCGCCAACTGTGCCGCACCGGTGAGTCCGTGGGCACGGCAGAAAGTTGTCACGCGCCCCTCCCCCGCAGCATCGGCCCACCGATGTATTACTCGCGAGAGCATCGGTCCACGGGTTTACGCCCCGGGGCCGTTGCGGTCGGCGGTGTCGTCCGGTTGCGAGCCGATCCCGACCCCCGTGGTGCGATCCCTCGCCCCCGTGCCGGTGCACGACACGACCCGCGGATCGCTACCATTGCCTCCCGCGCGGGGTCGGCCTGCGGCTGTAGCCGGGGGCACCCCGAGGGGAATGGCCTCGGGGGGTCACGTCAGCCCTTGAAGATCGCTTCCCACCAGACAGTTGATCGCTTGCAGGGATGGGACGGATCAGTCCCACCAGAAGTCCCAGCGGTGGGCACCGGCGATCCGGTCCGCGTACGCGGTCAGTGTGTACGGTCTGGGGCCCTGCCAGATGTTGTCCGGACAGAACGCAAAGTGCTCGGCCGCGACCAGGAGAGCATCCCGCTCGCTCACCGGCGGTGCGGCAACACTGAGGTGGAGTGTGTCGAACCCCACTGCGACGGCACGGGCGCCGAACCGATGCTCCCAGTCGTGGAGGACTGCGGAGAGCTTCGCGGTGTCGTTGTCGTAGTTGCAGGGTCCGGACCAACCCGCGACCGTCAGTGCTTCGGCGCCGGACGCTGCGGCGACCAGCCCCAGACGTGTCTGTGGGCGTTCGGCGAGGAATGCCTGCACGAATTCGGAGGCCAGTTGATCGGGGTTCATTGCCGAATCCCGACCGGGCGCGAGGTCCGGCCAGGCCTGCCCGAAGGGGGCGGTGACAGCGAGGCGCCTTTTGACGTCGAGCCTGTCGTCGTCTTCATCGGCAGCCGTGTACGTCGCCCACCACTGCGCGAGGAGGTCGGCAGGGTCGTGGCTTGCCGGGGAGGACATCTGCTCGGGGAAGACCTCCCCGGACCCCCATGGGCGGAATTCGCCATCGTTCGGATCCAGCGCGTCGAGCAGCAGCGGCCACAGGCCTGAGCGTGGATGTTCGTCACGGATCCGCGTCCACAGCTCCGCGGATACGGTCTCGTCGCTCAGCCACAGGGCTTGGTCGTCTCCGTCACCTTCGTCGGATGTGACCAATCGGCCAGGCGGGAGGGGAACGGCAATGTTCGACAGCAGCTCAGGGTTCACGGGCGGATGCTAGCTGTGGGCTCTGACATGCTCGCGATCGCCCGCTCAGCCTCGGCGGCTGGCGTCCAGCCATCCGTCGCTGTTCCACATCGCATGCGACGGATATGACTTGCCGACCTCCAGGTGGTAGGTCGTGTCCACCCAGAACTCTCCTGCTCTCGCCCTGGATGGATAGGACGTACAGCTTTTTGACGTCGATGTGGACGAGTTCGCCGGGCCGTCCCCGTTCGAAGCGGCGGACGGGCTCGCCGGTGGCACGGTCGAGGGCTGCGAGTGGCGGCAGGCCGTGTCGGGTCAGGATGCGGTGGGCGGCCGAGGGTGCGAGCCTGTGCGGGCGGCAAGCCGCAGGGGCCCGATTCGGGACGCACGCCGCAGGCGCAGGACCTGGTCTTCCGCCTCGGCCGGTGTTCGGTGGGGCTGGTGATGGGGGCGACTGGTCCGGTCACTCATTCCGGCGACACCGAGCTGTCGGTAGCGGCGGGCCCGACTTGCGGCCGTGGTGTGGCTGACCTGAAAGCGCTCGGCGCCCGGCGGACAGGCCAGCCGTCGTCCACGACACAGCGAGCGAGCCGAAGTCGTCCGGTCTCGATCAGCGGGCCATTACGGTGGACCACGAGGGCCTCCTCGGATCAATGCAGGTGTCGCAATCCACACCGAACCCGGAGGCCCTCACCCATTTCAAGAACCCAGCACGCATGTCACCAACGTCCCGCGACAGCACACCTAGTTGAACTGCGCGGTCTTGCTGGCGACCAGCTGTCCGCCCGCGAAGCCCTCCACGCGGGCGGAGCGGGCCGCGGCCGCGTCGGGGACGGTGACGTCGGCCTGACCGTCGGACAGGTCGAGGGAGGCGCGCGGGCGCTGGTCGACGTAGACGTCCAACCGGTCGATGTTGGTGGCCTTGACCTTGAGCCGCAGGGCACCGTCGGTCGCGGCTGCGTCCGTGATGGACACTGCGTGCGGTTTCAGGCTCTTGAGGAGCTGCCCGGCCTTCTCGAACAGGTCGGCATTGCCCTGCAGCAGGTCCCGGCGGGTCATCCGGTAGGGCACGTCGGGACTGATCCCGAGATCCTCCACCGGTGTGCCGGAGTTGGCGCCGACGCGGAGGGTACGGCGGATCGCCACCCGCATGCCGGCTCCCTTGGGCAGCCGGACGTATGGTGTGCCGGGATCGTTCTTGAGGGCGTTGATCAGGTCCTTGTGCTCCCAGACGTTGGCGCCGCCCGCACCGGTGCTCTCGTCGGTGCCGAGTACGGGGCCAATCTGGTGGTCCTGGAAGCCGGCGGCGAAGATGTCGGTGGCCGAATAGCAGCGGGCGTTGGTGATCAGGACGACCGGGCCGAAGTACTGCTGGCCGATCTCGTTGGCGATCTCATCCGAGATGAGGGGCACGGCACTGGAGTAGGTCGCGCCGATCTCGAGAGCCTGCTCCATGGACGGCAGCCAGGCGCCCAGTTCCTCCGGGTTCTGGCGGCAGATCCGCAGGTTGAGCGGAGTGTTGACGAACTGCGCCGGCTCGGGGTTGATGTGGCGTGGGGTGAGGGTCTGCAGGGCGAACTCGGAGTTGATGACGTAGCCGCCGCCGTTGTCGCGGACGTCCAGGATCAATCCCTGGTCCGGCATCTTGCCGAGCAGATTGAGGTACTCGGGGAGGAACTCTTGCGGGGGGTGGTGGAACGTAAAGATCCGAAGGTAGCCGAAGGGACCGGCCGACGTCTGGATCTCCTGCGCCCGAAACACGTCGGGCAGCGAAGTGGAGATCTCGCCGGCATGCACCTCAGGGGCTGCCTCGCCCGCTTGGAGTGCCTGTTGGCGGGCGACGACCTTCGGTGCGAAGAGCATCACCTTGGCACGGTTGGTCTCGTCCATGTCGAGGTCCAGGCCCACGGGCTGCGCGAGTCCCGACGGTGCTTCCCCGGTGACGAATTTCGGGCGGCTGTCAACGATCCGCCAGACCTCGCGCAGCTCGCGCGCCGCGCCGTCGGCATCGACGTAACTGACGGTCACCCACTCTTCGAACGGGGGCAGGTGCATGGCGAGCGACCGTACGGTCAGCGACTGGATGCCGCGGCTGCGGCGAGCGGCCGCGTTGCTGCCGGCGAACCGAGCGGCGTGCAGGTCGACAGCATTGGCGATGGGGATCCCGCTCCAGTGGGTGATCTCAACGCCGCGTTCAAAGCCCGGGGCGGAGAATCCCTCTGCCAGATGGGTGACCACGAAGTGCTCCCCCTGGGCGTCCTCGTACCGCTCGACAAGGAACGGCAGGAAGGCGATCTTGCCTGCGTAGGGGGCGGGAAGCAGGTAGTTGGTGTGGAGGTCCCGCACCGAGTGGAAGATTTCCGACATCTCGGCGTGGAACAGCCACTCCAGGGGCTTGGTCTCCTCGGTCTGCCGCTCCAGTCGGCGGCGCAGCAGCCGCAGCCGCTGCACCGGGTTGACGGCGTGCATCGCGGCCTTGAGCGGCAGGTGGACGTAGTTCTGATCGAGCATGAGCACTGCCTGGTCGACGATGAGCAGGCGCTCAGCCAGTGTCAGGGTGCCGGCGCCCGCGAGGAAGTCGGGCAGTGCGGCGGCCGCGGCCAGGTGTTCCCTGACGGGTTCAGCGGCATGGGGGATGAAATCCGGGGCGGTGCTGACGACGGGGTCTGCCATGGTGCCTCCCGAGGCGGCGGGGTCTCCGGGGTTTTCCACCCTCAGTTATCGGGCGGTGCCCGCGCGCTGCTGAGCTGTTCGGCACTGTTTCGCCTGAAAGGACCCTCGCACCGGGACACGCCGGGCCCCACTGCGCCTTCCGTTGCGACGCCACCTCAAGGCGGGACGGTCCCGCTGGCGGGTCTTGCCGCCCGGCCCGGTCCGTGACCACTGTCCCGGTGTCCTGGTGCACCACACACGGCGACAACGCGAATCCGATGATGGCCTGACACCGTGGCGGCGGACTCCCCTGCGCCGCGCCGGCCCAGGGGCCCCGGCGCGCCGAGACGGAGGTTGCATTCTGCTGACCGGCACCGTCCGCGACTACACGAGAATCCGCTCCGCTCGTTCGAGGACTTTCAAACGCTACGGATCCTCCGGGTGGTGTTCATGGGGCCGGACTCTGGCGTGGTGCTTCGGGCTGAACTCGGCGTTATGCGCCTTAGCCGCCTGCTCAGCCTTCTGCTTGATCTCATACTTGGCGGGCATCACGACCTCGTTATCCTCCGGGCAGAATACGTCCCAGGCGGCCTCGAGAGTGTGAGCGCCGGCCTCGGCCCGGTCCGGTTCGTCGAGTTTTGACATCAGGGATCAACTCCTCCGAAGGCACGCTCGAAGAGGCGTGTTCCCAGTGTCCGTCCGCGGTCGGTGGCCGACCACTCGGCCACACCGTCCATACCGGCTCGGTTCCACCTGATGCCAACGCCTCGTCCTTCAGCCCTTACACCCTCCTCTCGTTCGGGGAGAACACGCCACCGGATCGAGCGGCGGCCGACCTTCGCACATTTGACCGACTGGCAGGCGCGGCCGCGGCGCGTGCGCGAGAAGGCAACGGCGGTGGGATGGTGCTCGGGCCCCAGTGGAGCCGATGTGGGCGTATGCCGGCGAGGCGGTCCTTGCCGCGCCCTGCTTGTTCAGCGCACCGGCCCTCGCGGCCCGCAACCCCGCCTACTTCGTCGCGTTCGACATCCTGCAGACCGAGGCCAGGAACTGCTCCAAGCCCTGTACCGGGACCGGCGCACCCGCCTGGAGGCACTGTTCACGGACGGCCGTTGCGCGACTTTGCGAGGCTCGTGGTGCTCCGACTGGCAGTTCGGCCTCCGACACCCCCGGCGGTCTCCTACACCGGATGGTGTCTGCGGAGCGGTGGTGTCGACGCGATGGGAGCAGGACCAGCGTGTCTGGAGGCCACGGCCGAACTCGAGATCGACCGCACAGGTTCAGCGAGCCAGCCAGAGAGTGGGCCAGGTAGTTCGCGCTTCCCCTGATGGCGGCGGGTGAGCCCCGCCCGCGCCCGAGCAGAGACCTCGGCCGCGCCGCTGCGGGTCTTCGCCGGGCGCCTGGCGGTCACCATCGAGCACCGTGTCGCCGACGTGTGGCTTTGTTCACGAGACTCGCCGACAGAGCCACACACAGTCTGACCAAGGCGGGCGCGGAGCAGTTCCGTGACTTCTACCTCGGGCAGCACAATCACACCATGCGCCCGGACAAGGTGGCCGTGAACCCGAAGAACGGCAAGCGCACGCTCAACGCGAGCGCGCTTCCCCGGGCACAACTCTTCCGCTGCTTCTCGAAGCACCTGGCCCGCAACCTCGCTGAACATCATCGGCGCCGCGTGGATCCAGTTCCGGGAGAGGAAGGTGTCCGCATCCGAGAACACAGGCCACCCGGGCCTGGAAGACCTGCTGTCGCCCGAGTTGTTTCCGTAGTCAGGGGGCGGGATCACCGGCTTCTCGCCGTTCCGTGCCTTCGCGACCAGAAGGTGCGGTCGGGCCAGCGGGATTCCTGCGTGTAGGCGATCCGGTGGGCGTCTGCATAGGCGGCTCGGGCAGTGGTGATCTTGGCTGTGTAGACCTCGAGGGCGCCTGGGGTGCCACGCAGGTGGGCGTCGATCGCCTGGCCCGCGCCGAGTCCGGTGTAGAGGGCGGTGAGGATGCCCTGGGAGGACAGCGGGTCGAAGGCTACGGCAGCGTCCCCCGCCGCGATCCAGCCGTCGCCGTGGACGTGGTCCAGATGGGCGCTGTGAGCGGGGGCACGACGGAGACAGCTCATGGTGCCGAATTCGTGGAGGCGGACGGTGGGCGCCACGTACCGGGCGGTGAGAAGACCGCGGCGGAAGTCCCCGGGGGTGAACAGGTCGGGGTCGGTGAAGTAGGAGACAAGTCGGCGGCGGGAGGGCAGCAGGGTCGTGTACCACCAGCCGTCGGGAGCAGACTGGACCAGGGAATGGCCGTCGGTGTCACCCGGCAGGGCGTCGAGGGTGAGGTGATGGGCGGTCAGCCGGTCCTCGACGTGTCTGCGTGCTCCGGCGGGGACTGCGATCGCGGCGCGGCGGCCGGTGGCGTCGACGATCCAATGGCAGGTGACGGTGCGCGGTCCTGTGTCGGTGGTACGCAGGGTGAGCCGCCAGGTGCCGTCGCCTCGGCGTACGGGTCGACGTACGGCGGTGTGTTCGGCCACGTCCACGCCAGCCTGGCGCGCAGCGGCGCGCAAGGCGCGGTCGAACAGCGGGCGGTCCAGGTGCCAGCCGTGGCCGTAGGGGTCGCGGATGAAGTCGACGGTGTGCAGTGCCGCGGAGCCCCAGGCGGAATGGTTGCCGTGGCACGGCAGGTGGTCTGTGGTCAGGACGGTGTCGGCGACCTGGAGGTCGTGCAGCAGCAGGCGTGCGACCGGCACGAGGGCCTCGCCGGTCTTCGGCGGTCCGGTCGCCGAGTCGGCGAGAAGTACCGTACGGCCTGCTCTGGACAGGGTGGGCGGCCACACAACCGGCTGGGCCGCCGCCCGCGACCACGACGTCGTAGTGGTTGCGTGGCGGGCCGTGCGTCGCCGTCGGGCGGGTCACTGGAATTCGCGGAGTGGGTCGAGCTTCTCCAGATAGCCGGCGGCGATCGCCGCCTCGTCGTGGCCGGTGCTGCGCATGGCCTCGGCGATGGCCTGGGTCACCAGGGCGGCCTCCACCCGTTCGGCCGGCAGCTCCCCGCTCCAAGTGCCGGCCTCCGCCGCCAGCAGGGGGCTGGCGGCCTGCGGGACCTGGACGTTGACGAGGTTGGCGTGGTCGGGCGCCCCTCGCAGTCGTTCGCCGGGAACGGACTCAACCTGGATGGATTCCGGGAACCTGCCGTCGCCGGCCGTGTACTGGTGGGTCTCCACGATGCCGAAGTCGGACCAATCGTCGATCATCTGGCGGCGCTGCTTGTTGAAGTCGGATCCGGTGAGACCGCGCAGCCACACGGCGCGCCGTTCGAAGGCGTGCTTTCTGGACTCCAGGTCAACGCCCGGGTCATTGACGATGTCGAAGTCCTCCCGCTTCAGCACGTGGTTGGGGACCTGAGCGGGCCAGAAGGTGGGCAGGTAGGGGCTGTAGCGCGGTCCCAGACCACTCAGCACTTGGTAGCCGGAGCGGCAGCTGGCTGCATCGCACTGCCAGGGCGCGGCCATCCATCGGGTGAGGTCTCCGGGGCCCTGCGCGTGCAACGGGCCGTCCTCGGACTTGACCTGCTGGTCGCTGAGAACGGCGCCATAGTCGCGCTCGGGGCTGCCCGGTGCGCGGTGCTGGATACGAAGGGGCTCGGCGTACATGGTCTTGCTCCGCACGGGCCAGGTGACTTCGCAGCCTGGGTGGAAGGCGTCCGCCGCGCAGTTCTCCAGCGCGGCCCGGTCGAGCAGGGCCGGCTGCTCCTGGACAGGTGCTTCGTCGACGTCTTCGTGGTGCTCGCGGAGCGGGCCGGGCTGGAATCGGCCCTCCGCCCAGCGGGTGAGCAGTCGGTCTTGGGTTGGGGAGAGCCTGATGTGCTGCCGTTCCGACGTGCCCTTGCCGCTGGACATCGCGTCGCCGTAGAGCCAGGGCCACGGCAGTGGTGACGTGCTGTCCCGTGCGTAGTCGCGCATCTGGACGTAAACCTGGCGGCGCAGCTCCTGGCTGCTGCCACCCGGGTCGGCGAGGCGTGCGCGCAAAGCGGGGTCGAGGAAGTCGTGCGGGCCCTTCCAGCCGAATTGGGTCGCGAAACCGTGGTTGGTCCACTGGAGTCCGCAGAACCTGCTGAGAATCGGCTCGATGTGGTCGGCGTAGGAGACGACGTCCTCGTCCGACAGGGTTTCCTCGGTGGCGAACACATCCTGGAGTACGTCGTAGAGGGTGCGGATGGTCTTGACACCGGGTGCGTAGTGCGGCGGGGCCACCACGACCCAGGCCGGCGTCGCCTTCCTCGTCTGCCCGCCGATCGTGACCTCCGCGGTCACGGGACCGTCGGAGACGTCGTCGTACCAGGTGTCGTTGTTGGTGACGCCGGTGATCGGCTTCTCGGGCGTGGTGTACGAGGCCGACTTCCCGTTGCCGCCGACGACCAGCAGCCGGCCGGTGGTTTCGGTGGAGATGCTCCCGAGCGGGACCTTGCGGCCCATGATTGTGCCGGTGTCGAAGGTGCCCACCTCGTCCAGCGAGGCGCGGACGGTGCGGACGCCAGGGTCGATGACGAGTTTGCGGCGCTCGGCGCCGGTCACGCCGGCGTTTCGCCTGCCTCGCTGTTCCGACGTGAGGGATACCGCTTCGGGGATGTCGAGCGGGATGTGGAAGCGATACCAGGCGGCCTTCTTGTTAGCGAGGTGTACCGACCAGCGGATCTCAGTCACGTCGGACTCGCCGAGCTTCAGCTCGCGGACGACCTCGCCCGCCCGGTCGTAGCCGTAGACCCGGAATCGAGCCGCCTGCTTGATGACCGCTCCGGAGGCGTCCTTGTGGGAACCGGGGGGAAACGGTTTCTGGTGCGGTGACTCGGGGCCGATGAACGGCGTCCCGGAACTGTTGCCGACCCTGGCGATACCGATCGCCGGATGAATCTTCACCTGCACAATCTGCTCGTCCATGTGGAGCCTTTCGGTCGGACAAACCGAAGCGAACATAGCCATGGGTGTGGATCTCTTCGCTGGTGGCGGGGCCGTTGCGGGAATCGCTTCACACAGTTGGGCGAGGTATGGGCAGCGGCATCAATTCAGCAATCGCACCTGGTTGCACCTGCTGGACATCGGTGAACAGGCCGCGCTGCTGACCGACGAGGTCGGGGATCGGCTGTTGGCGTACTGTCGGTGGTTGTTGCACCAGGGGCATGCGCCGGGCGGACAGCAACACCATCTGGGCCCGCCGCCAGGTAACCACTGGCCCAGCGCCCTTCCGGCCGATCCGGAGCAGCCGTCTGCCCTGGTCGTCATCATCCGTGTCCTACAGCCTGCTGACCGAGGAGTGGGTGGCGTCGTTGAGGAGCCGCTCAGGCCATGGCCGTCGGCGGTCCGTTAGGACGATGCGGCCGTCGGCGGTGCCGCCCTGTGGGCCCGTCGGGTTGGGGCCCGGTCTGGGCCGCCGCGACGGGCTTGGCGGGGCGGGCTGCGGATTTCTGTGATGAACGTGGATGCCCGGCACTTGACGGACCGGCCCCGGTTCACCGCGCCCAGCAGGCTTCGAGCTCGTGTTGCCACGCAGGAGAGGTGAAGGCCTGCGGATAGAGCCGGGCGCAGGTGGTGAGGTGGTCGTTGAAGGCGGTGCGCAGGCGGGTGGCATAGTGGGTGAGCAGGGGATCCAGCGGTGTTCCGGTGGCCTCTGCGTGGACGGTGGCCGTGGCGAGCAGGGCAGTCCGCAAGGCCTGGGCCGTGCCGGTGCCGCTGAGCGGGTCGAAGCGGATCGCGCCGGCGCCCACCAGGAGCCGTCCGGGCGCGGCCGGGGTGCGGTGCAGACGCGGAGCGGCGGGCAGGGACACGACCGCGGCGGGGGCATGGAGCAGGACCGGGGACAGGGCCGAGTCGGCGAGGAGCCGTTCCAGCAGTTCGGCGGGGCGGGCGGCGGGGCCGGGGATCATGGCTTGGAGCAGTGCGCGCCCGCCGCCCAGCGGAGTCAGGTGCAGCCAGGCAAGGTCGGTGCAGACCAGCAGCGCGGTCGTCCCGTCAGCGTCGGGGGCCAGAGGGGCCTCCCCTGCCAGGAGGTGGCGGCGCCCCGCCGTCCAGTGGTCGGGAGGCCCGGCAGCCGTGACCGTCCACCGCGGGATGCCGGGCGCCTCGCGGAGCGCGTCGGGGTAACGGACGGAGAGGCGGCCCAGGAGACGTTCGGCGAGTCGGGCGCCGTCCACCACGACGGCCGGCTGGGGGAGCCGCCGTCCCGTCGCCCCTCCCCCGGGCCCCCAGACGACCTGGCGGTGGGCCAGGCGATGGCAGTCCGACACGGGTTCGCCGCCCCAGAGCGCGTGCAGCAGGTCCAGCGTGGGCTCGTTGAGCAGCAGCGGGCGCGCGCCGGCCGCCGGACCGGCCGACCGGATGCTCACCCGGTGCCCGCGGGCCAGCAGCAGCCAGGCGCAGGTCAGTTCGGCCAGTCCGGTGCCGGCGATCACGACCGTCGCGGACGCGGAGGGGGTGGAAGGCGGCTCCAACACCCGCGTCGTCATCGCAGGCTGAACGCCGCGACCAGGGCGCGCGCTCCCTCCTCTTGCCGGTCCATCAGCTCTTGGAGGCTGCCGTCGCCCAGCGAACGGAGCGACTGCAGGACTCCGTTGACGGCGCGCGCGACGGCCTGCGGAGCATGGCCGTTCGACCGCGACAGAGCGAACTCAGGGGCGGGCGCGCCGAAGCGCGGGGCCACTCCGCGGCCGGCGAGGCTGTGGTTGAGCTCGTGCAGGTTCCGCATGGACCGTACCGCCTGCTCCCTGCGCAGCCCGCCCGCACTGTCACCCAGCTCCAGCGTGGCGCGCAACGCCCCCAGCACCATGGCGTAGTTGAGGTCCGCCAGGCGGAGCAGCTCGGTGTCCAGTGGATCGACCGAGGGCTCCAGAGGACGCAGGTAGCTGTCCGGGTCGAGGCCGGCCAGGTGCCCCTGGACCGCCATGAACCGGTGGTAGTGGTCGTCGCCCTCGTCGATGATGAGCTTGATCAGGTGGGCCAGCCGGTCGGCCTGCGGGAAGTCCTCCGGATGGTTCAAGATGGTCTGGTGCAGCCGCACGTACATCCCGTCGATGCCGTCCGGGTCGAGTTGGGCACTCGGCTTCTCCACGGCAATGAACCACTCCAACTGCTCTGCCGTGAGCCGCTCCAGCTTGAAGGTGCGTCCGGTCTGGCGCTGGATGACGAAGTGCTCGGTGGGCGGGTCGAGTTGGAGTGGGACGCCCAGCACGCCGAGGATCTCGTTGACCCACCGCAGATGGCGCATCTCGTCCTCGGCCACCGCGAAGACCTCCTGGGCGGCTGCGAAGATCCGCCGGACCGGGACGTCCTCGGGCGTGTCCTCCGGCAGGGACAGTGGGGCGTCGAGCGAGTAGTGGGCGTACAGGTATTCGAGACAGAGCGCGTGTTCCACGGTGGCGAGGCGGGTGATCTCCTCGATGACCTTCTGCCGGGGCATCCTCTCCAGGTCGAGCGGGGCCGGTACGCCCAGGGCGTCGTCCTCGCGGCCGTTGAGCACCACGGGCAGCACGTTCCAGTTCATGATCAGATCGGGGTGGTCGAGTTCCAGCGGGCCGCGTTCCAGGATGGTGGGCAGGTCCGGGGCGGGCGGCACGGTGGTGCGATCGCGGCGCTGGAAGTTGAGGTTGCGGTACTCGCCGCCGGATGTGGAGGAGATGTCCGGTTTGGAAGCGGCCCAGTAGTAGCAGCCGCACTCGCGGAAGTCGTACTGCCAGGGCGCGCACAGGCTGCGGGTGAGGTCGCCGGGCTGGTACACCATCGGGTCGATGACGCCGTCCTCGTCCAGATAGCGGGCCCGCTCGCCGGTCAGGATGGCTACTTCCAGCGTGCCGTCGTCGGTACGCTGCACCGCGCTCCGGCCCTCCGTCCGCCAGCTGTTGAGGCCGTCGGGAACCCAGAAGGCGCCGGGCGATCGCCGGCCGGAACCCCTGCCGACGACGATGGAGATGGTCCCTGGCAGCAGGTCGTGAACCCGCCGCCACAACCCCGGGCCGTCCAGGTCGACCGCGTGGAAGACAGGCGCCTCGCCCTCCTCCTGGTCCACGGTGGTGCGACCGCATACGGCCCACAGGTACAGCCTCTGTTCGTCCTCTCCCGAGGGGTCTCCCAGGTCGGCGTCGGTCATGCCCTGATCGCCGGCGACGCCGCCAGTCACGGCGAGCAGGCGGGATCCGGTGTCGTGGTGGAAGTCCACGGTGAGGCCGGGGAAGAACGCCTTGTCGAGGTTGCGCTGGTCGAACTCCAGCCCGGGAAAGCAGTTGTCGACACCGCTCTCGGGGCGGGAGCCCGACGGGTTGCCGCGGACCACGTGGGCGGCGCGGGCGGTGAGGTTGCGGGGGAAGATCTTCCCCTCGGGCGCGGAGAGGCCGGCGTCTCCCGGGATCGGCTGGTTCATGGTCGGCTCCTTGGGTCAGCGGGCCAGCGCGGCGGGGTGGCTCGGCAGGTCTGATACGGGTGAAAGGGCGAAGAACTCCGGTGCTTCCTGCATGAGCTCGACATAGGCGCGGAGGCAGAAGTCGAGCCAGCCGCGGATGTAGTCGCAGCCGGGCCGGCCGCGCCGGGCGACCTCGTGGTAGCAGCCGCCGCCGCACAGATAGCGGGCCCAGCAGGACCGGCACGGCTCCTGCCGGTCCACGTGCCGGGCGGCCAAGTGCCGCTCCCGGGCCGACCGGTCGGGACCGGTGGCCAGCGAGCCCATGGCGAAGGCCGGGTCGTCGACCAGCCGGTGGCAGGCGTACAGGCCGCCCTCGGCGGAGGCGCTCAGATAGCCGGCGCCGGCCCCGCACGGGTAGGGGCGGTGCCCGCCGGTGTGAAGCTCGTACATAGCGGTCTGGAAGTTCCCGAACGGGTAGGGGCGGCCCGCCGACAGCTCCCGGAGTGCGGACTCACCGCACTCGACCATTCCGTCGAGGAACCTGCCGAAGGCGCCGGCGTCGATCTCGTAGGCCGGATCCGGTGCGCTGACCACCGCCGCGAAGCCGACCTCGTCGAAGCCCAGCCCGATCCCGTGCTCCAAGATGTCCGGCAGCCGGCCCGTGTACGGCGTCACGCTGACCCGCGCCGACAGGTGCCGGGGACGCCCGTGCCGGTCCAGCACGGCGAGACCCGCGTGCAGCCGGTCGTACGCGCTGCCACCGCCGGGTGCCCGCCGCAGCGCGTCGTGTCCGGCGCGGTCGCCGTCCAGGCTGACGGCGACGGTGAAGGGATGCGCCGCGAAGAGCTCGGCGTCGGCGGGCCGGACAGTCGTCAGGTTGGTGGTGAGCGCGAAGCGGACCGGGTGCCCACTGCCCTCGCCCTCCCGGACCGCGTACCGGACCACCTCGTGGATCAGGTCCCGGGCGAGGAGGGGCTCGCCGCCCATGAAGCCGACCACCACCGGGGCTCCGGCCGCGGCTTCGGAGAGGAGGCGGTCCACAGCGGCGAACGCGGTCTCGCGGGACATGGCCCGGGCAGCGCCGCCGAAGCGGCCCTCGTCGGCATAGCAATGGCCGCAGCTGAGGTTGCAGGCCTGCATCACGTTGAGCGACAGCGAGGACAGGGGCGGTACCTCGGCCGGGGTACCGTCGATGCGCGGGGCGGTCGGTCGGGGCCCGACGCCCCACACGGGAAGGCCCAGGCCGGCGGCGAGAGCGGTGTCCTGCGCGGGGTCGTGCGCACGCGCGGCCCAGTGTTCGAGACGGGCTGCGGTGGCCTCCGGCAGATCGTAGATCCGGCTGCCGTCGGCGACGAACAAGTGGGCGCCGTGGGCGCTGCGGAAGACCCGGGTCTCGGCGCCGAGGCCGAGAGGCCCGGACCCCGGCTGCGGCTGTGCCTCCGATTCCGGTTGCGGTTCCGGTTCCGGCGGGCGGCGCCCGATCTGCAACAGGACGGTCACGTGCCCTCCTCCACGTTCTCCCGCAGCGACCGGACCCAGGCCGACAGGAGGTCGTACTGGCGGCGCGTCAGGTGCATGGGGTAGGCGTCGGAGCCGCGCACCGCTACCGGCATGCGCTGGTCGTACCACTCCGACTCGTCCACGGGGTCCCGGACGATCCGCCGGAAGAGATCGGGCTGTTCCCGGAACAGGTCCTCCAGGAACTCCAGTGCCACGAACCGGCGGTGCCGCCGGCGGCCGCGCTCGGTGAGGCCGAGCACCACCCCAGGCAGCGGATCCGGCGGGCTGAAGGTGCGTGCGCGGGCCTCGTCCTCGGACAGGCCCAGGCGCCGGGCCGTGCGCACATTCTCTCGGGTCGCGCGGTCGTTCTGGGCGTCGACGTTGACCGAGTCCATGGTCTCCAGGACCCGTTCGAACAGGTCGCGCACCTCCAGCGCCGTCCGTTCGGGGTCCGCGTCGATGTACGCCGGGTCGCTCACCTCGGCCCTCTTGACCCGGTCCGCCAGCCCGTCGGCGAGGGACGTGAAGGGCCGCCGGTCGGGCGCGAAGTCCGGCGGGGTGACGACGATCCTGGCGCGTGCGGTCAGGCCGCCGAGCGTGACGCCGACGAGGCCGTCGCACACGTCGTCGACGAGGCCGAGGCAGACACCGCCGTCCAAGGGCGTCGATCCGGCGAACAGCCCTTCCGGATTGGTCCGGGAGTCGGTGGCATTGGAGAGGGTGAACTTGCACCAAGCCGCGTCCGGCGCCAGGAACAGCCGTTCCGGGGGCAGGAGGTACCTCTCGGTACGGTCCCCGAGGTTGGTGGGGCCGTACACCGCGCCGGTGGCCGGGGTGAAGCGCAGCCGCAGCTCGGGGAAGCCGCCGCCCGGCCGAGGCAACTGGACGGAGCCGAGCGGCACATGGCGCCCCGGCGGTACGAGGGGCAGGGCCACCCCCTCGGGCGCCCGCCCTTCCAGCGGGTGCGGCCGGTGGTCGTCACCCAGCAGTTCGACGGCGGCTTCGATCCGGTCACCGGGCGAGCCGGTGCACTGGTGCGCCTTGAGGTTGGCGACGTCCACCGTCCACCGCACGTCGGCCAGGCCGAGGCCGAACTCGGCGAGGACCGCGACGGTGACCGGCTCACCGGTGTGGCGCTCCCCGTCGGCCGAGGTCCAGGTACCGTGCAGTTCGAAGAAGGGGCAGATGGGCCGGAAGCCGTTGACGTCCTTGAACCGGACGCGCTCGCCCGCGTCGGGTCGACGCTCCGTCAGGGTGCCGTCCTCGGAGACTTCGAGGGTGGGTGCGGGCACCACGGTGGTCTTGCCCGTGCCCCGGGGCGACAGGTCGCTCCGGCCATAATGGTAGTTGGGACAAGGGGTGGGGGACGGGCCCAGCCGCGCGAAGGCGAGGGGCGGGTGGAGCCAGATCCGTTCGATCATCGCGTGTCTCCGTTGCTCGGTGGAAGGGCCGGTTCAGCCGAAGACCTCGGCCCCCGGGTAGGGGGCGGCGTCGCGCACCGGCGGGACCAGGTACGTACCGCCGGCCCTGACGGACAGCAGCCGCTCGGCCGACGCCCCCGGCCCGGGCGGTCCGCCGAAGTTGACGCCGCCCAGCCAGCCGCGCTGGGTGAGAACGCGCAGTGTCCGGTCGGGGCTGTCCTGGAAGCCGACGAAGTTCAGCCCCACCCGGAAACCGGGCGCGGCGGGCACCGTCTCGAAGAACTCATAACCCTGCCGGAACACGCGCAGCGAGCCGGGCTGCCCCGGATCCGCGTCACCGGTCAGGTTGGCCCGGTGCACGTGGGAGGCGGCCAGCACCGGCTCGGAGACGGGTGCCGGCTGCAGGAACTCCTCGTTGCCCGTCTCGGTCACCTCCGTGGTCCCGGCGACCGGGCAGCCCGGGGCCGGCACGGGCCGACCCGCCGCGTCGACGCCGGTCAGCGGGGCTCCGGTGAGCTTGTCCCGGCCGACCAGCAATTCCTGCGCCGCCCGCGGGAGGGTGTGCCAATGGTCGAGGTCCACGGCGATCCGCAGGAACACCAGGTAGGTGCCGCCGACGGTCCAGGTGTCCTGGCCCGCGTCGGCCTCCCCGATGGCGACGACCCCTTCCCGGTCCCTGCTGCGGAGGTTGGACACGCCGTCGTGGAAGCCGATCCAGCTGCGCCCGTCCTCTCGCTGGAAGCCCGTGTGGACTCCCGCGATCTCCAGGACCGCCGCCCGGGTGTCGGGGTCGCGGTCGCCGCGCAGCAGCTTCCACAGCTCCACGACGGCGCGCGACACGGCGAGCTGGGTGCCGGCGGTGAGCTGGAGGCAGAACTCCTCTGTGGCGTCGTTGCGCACGATGTCCGGTGCGTACGGCAGTCCGCTGCCGACCAGCAGCGGCCCGCCTCCCGTGGGACGCGGGGAGCGGAACCGCAGGCGCGGTTCGAGCCCTGCCGGGCACGCCAGTTTCGCGCCGGGGACGTCAAAGGCCTTGGGCCCGAAACCGAGCAGGACTTCCAGGTTCCCGGCGTCCACGGGATGCCCGGGCAACTCGGCGACCCGGCCCTCGGCGAGGTCGCGCAGCATGGCGTTCACCGAGCGGAGGGCGCGGTCCACGGCGTGTGCGTCGGCCTCGGGGTCGGCCCGCAGGAAGACCAGTGCGAAGTGGGCGGGCGGGCGCCGGCCGGGACCGTGGTAGATGCCGGCCTGAAGAGTGCTCACCGTACGCCGCGCACACCGCGCGAGCCGACGGGCGAAGCGGGCGGCTGATGGGCTTGGTCGAACGCCTCCTTCAGCGGCGCCACAACGTTCTGGCACACGCTCGCGTCCCGGCAGCGGATCGGCGCGGGTGAGTCCGGCAGTTCCACGAAGTCCTGCTGCGGTACGGTCCGCCCCGGGCCCAGGGCAACAACCGGGCCCACCTGCACCTGGCGGGCAACTTGGTAACCACCGGTGACCGGCTCCTCCGTGTCACCCTCCACCATCGTGATTTCGTCGAGGAAGTGCGGGTCCTCGTCCCGCGGTCCGAACTCCAGCCGCTGGTGCAGTCCCTGCTGCCCCCGGCCCAGGCGAATCCACGGGTCGGGTACGGGGCCGCCGTCGAAGAGGAACACCTCCGAAGTGAACTGGTGGATGTACATGCCCAGCGGGTCCGCGAAGGACACGGTCCGGCCCTGGAAGGCGGCACCGGCCGCGGCGAGCGCGGCGGCGGGATCGGCGTGGCGGCAGGCAAGGGCGGCGAGCCCGGGCTGCTGACCGAAGATCTGGTCACGCCCGGCCGGTTCCAGGCCGCCCCCGGCGGTCCGCCGGGCGTAGGGACGGGCACCGAACATGACGATGTAGAGCAGGTCGTCGAGGCCGTTGATGGGGTGGGCCATGAACAGCGCGTTCACCGCGTTGAGGGATCCGGCCGGTTCCGGCGGGACCCCCGCCTCGACGAGGTCCTCGTGGAATCCGTTGCCGGTCAGCTGGCGGGCGAACGCCACCCGGCGTCCGGTCGGGTCGAGCTGCCCGGGGTCGGCGACCGCAGGGCCGTACAGTTCCTGCCAGCGGGGCTCGGAGCCGAGCATCCCGGTGATGATCCCGCGCAGCCGTTCGGGGTCGTGCTCCGCCAGCATCAGGTAGTACTCGGGCAGCTCGGTGGTGATCTGGACCCGCTTGGGGCGGACCCGGCCCTCGCTGTCGGTCGCGGTGATCACCGCGTATTCGCAGTACTCGTTGTGCAGAGCGCGCCGCCCGCGGACTCCCCAGTCGGAGAGTGCGCGGGCGGTGGTCTCATCAAGGCAGAACCCGGGCTCGGCCGGGTTGCCGAACCAGGTGACCGGTACGCGTTGGGCGGTGGCGGGGTTCTCGGGCTCCAGGGTGAAGTACCTGCTTCCCTGCTGCGTCTCCTGTTGGCGGAACTGGCGGTCGATCGCCTTGTTCCACAGGTCGAGCAGCGCGAGGGGCAGATCGTCGGCCAGTCCGGGCGCGGAGAAGGGCATGGGGGCACCTCTCGTAAGCGTGACACAGCGGGCGCATGCAGTTACCTAGCGTAGCAATTCATCACGCTGAGTGCTCGCACCACGCTGTCCGAACCGGCCCGAACCAGTCGTATCCGTCAGAGAACGCGCCAGGCGACGGCGTACGGCTGGGCGAACTGGGTGATCCGGAAGGCCCTGACGACGACCTCGGCCTCGCCGGCCGGGATGCTCTGCCAGTTGACCTGCTCGATGTTGTTGACACGGTCGAAACCGGAACCCGTGCCCATGTTGCCGTGGCGTTCCTGACCGCCCGCCCGGACGATCAGATCGAGGTCGTTCTGCAGGGCCTTGCCAGGGGGGTCCGTCCAAACGAGGGTGACCTTCAGGCGGGTCGCCCCTTGCGGGACCGTGATGTGGAAGACCCGCTCTTCTCCCTGGTCCAGCTCCTTGGCGTCGGTGAAGCCCGCCCGGCCGGCGTCGGTCGGCAGGACGACGGCCTGTCGGAGGTTGACGATGCCGAAGCCCGAGTTGTTGTTGGGGGAAGGGCCCGCCTCGGTGGGGACGTACTGGCCCTTCAGCTCGTCGGCACCGTTGATCAGCATGGCCTTGATGAGCGCCGCGCTGGGCTTGGGCGTGCCGTTCTTCACCAGCGTCTCGCGCAGCACCGCCACACATCCGGCGACCAGCGGGGTGGCCATGCTGGTGCCGCTCTCGAACACGTAGTCCGGGTCCGTGGAGAAGCTTGGCTGGCCGTTGGGTGACACGCGCGAGCGCGCTGAGAGGATGAGCGTGCCGGGAGCGACGACCGTGGGCGCGATCCGGCCTTCCTGGGTCGGGCCGCGGCTGCTGAAGGCCGCCATCCCGGCGGGGTTGTCCGCCATCCGATCGCCGTGGATGGGTGCGGCGGGGAAACGGGACAGCCCGCCCCTCAGCTGGTCGTACGTGGTGGGGATCTGGGGGCGGTCGCCCTCGCTGGCGCCCACGGTGATGATGTTCTTGGCCCCGCTCTCCCCGCTGACCGACCTCAGGTTGATGAGGCCGTCTCCGTCCCGGTCCTCGCCGCTGTTGCCCGCGGCGAAGAGGATGACGAAGTCCTTGTTCTGCCACACCATCTGATCGGCCTCGAACGCGGCCTGGTTGTAGGGCAGGCCGGGCTCGACCGGGCCCCACGAGTTGGTGTGGATCCGCGCCCCGTCCTCCAGGAAGGGCGGCTCGAACAGGTCGAGCAGGTTGTCGGGGATGCCGCGGAGCAGGCCGTCCTCGGTCATCACGGACTGGAGGACCAGTCTCGCTTCGGGGGCCGTGCCGGTGACGGTGCCCATCGACGCAGACGTCCCGTCGCCGAGGACCGAGCCCGCCACATGGGTGCCGTGCCCGTCGGGATCGTCCGTCCGCGCGGGACTCGTACGGCCCAGAGCGACGAGGCGCTTGACCCGGCCGGTGAAGGCGGGGTGCACATTGGTGGTGGACCCCTTGTCGAACCCCGTGTCGGCGACGCACACGATCTGGCCCTCGCCCCGGAACTTCGTGCCGTTGAGTGACACGTGGGCGTGCATGAGGTTCCCCGCCACGGTGTTGTACAGCACCCGCTCAGGGACTTCCTCGATCTCCTTCACCTCGTCGAGCGCGGCCAGGGCGGCCAGGTCCTCGTCGCGGACCGTCATGCGGATCTTGCCGCGCTCGGGTCGTACGCCGCCGACGCTGCCACCGGCTGCCGCCGCGATCCGGTCCCGCAGCCCGTCCTCGCTCGCTTGGACGTCCTCGTGCAGGACGACGTCGACGGTGCGGACCTCGGGACTCGCCGCACCGTCCATGGGCGCGACCAGCTCGGCGAGCCCCGTACGCAGCCGCGCCGACCGGAGCGACTGGCCGATCTTGAAGCCCTTGAAGTACACGTCCGCCCAGGCCACGAAGGGCAGGGCTCGCACGGCGTCCAGATCCGTGGGCCGGAAGCCGCACAGATAGGTATCGTCCGGAACGTATTCGTGGATCACCACCCCGAGCGCCGCGAGTTCTTCCTTCTCCTCGGCTGTGGGTGGGTGTGTGGTCTGGACCAATAGGTAGTTGGACGCGGTGGCGTCCTCCGACACCAGCGAGGCGGTTTCCAGCTCGTGGGCCTGGGCAAGCGGGTCCACTGTCACGCCGTTGATGGTGATACGGGACATGCCGAACTCCCGGAGAGTGGGGGTGATGGCGAAGGCGCGCACCGGGCGGTACATGGTGGCCTGCGCCACCCCCCGTGCCGGCACCCGCGCGCCGAGAGTCGGTCCGGACCCACGGCACACCGGGCTACGCGTTACTTCCGTTCGGCCAACACGCTAGGCGCGAGACCACCCGTCGGCACGTGGAGCCCAGGGGAAGCCCCCCATCCGGGCCCGATGTTGCTCCGAAGGGGCGCTCGCCCCCGTCTGCGCTTCCGGGGGCGTAATCGCAGAGGTCGTCGGCCATGCCGCAAGAGCTCGGGACGTCAGGCGGAGGCCGGCCAGCCGGCGGGCGGTCGGACCACACCGACCTGGCCGACAAGAACCGCGGAAGCCACCCGGAGGCCGAAGGTGATCTCCCCGGCCGGTACGGCGCGCTCCGCCCACGGCGTCCGCAGCCACAGCACGGCCGTCTCGGCGGCTTCCCCCCTCCCCCAGAGCCGTAGCCGTAGCGCGCCGTCCGGTTCCACTGCCGTCCACACCCTCCCCCCGAGTGCCGGTGTCGCCGTCCGACAGCCTGCCGGCAGCTCGGCGCCGCCCACCCGCATGGTGACCGCGGGCAACCCAAAGTCCCCGCGTACGGCCAGCAGGTGGCTCATCAAGAGCGCCCGATGCGGCGGCCCACCCCTCGCCGCTCACCTCCACCACCCTCCCACCGGCGGCGGGAAGGAGACCCACGAGGTCGGCGCTCAGGAGGCTGCTCGGCGGTGCCAGTTCAAGCAGCCAGAGCGCTCCCGCAACGTCACGGGCCGCCAGCCACAGGCCGTCCGGCGCGACCACCAGGGCGCTAGGTGTGCGTCTGCCGGAGCAGCCGGTTCAGGCCCAGCCGTTTGAGGATGCGGTAAACGGCGCAACAGGCGATGTCGATGTCGTGGTACCACTTGAGGTACATCTCGATCTTCATCGGACCGAAGTGGTAGTCCTGCCGAAGACAGGCGATCTTGTCCACGATGTCGGCGTCGGTGGCGTTCGGGCTGTGGTGCGGTGCGCTGGGGCGGTCGCGCAGCCCTTCGATGCCTTCTTCCTGGTAGCGCCAGTGCCACTTGTAGAAGCAGTCGGCGAAGGGGCACGGCAGATCTCCGTCACGGTCGGAGACCCATGTGCAACCAACGTCCGGGAGTTCTGTACCTAGCCGCCGACGCGGACTAGGCCCGTCTCGTAGGCGAGGATCACCAGTTGGGCTCGGTCGCGGACGCCGAGCTTTGCGATCGCGCGGGTGACGTGGGTCTTGGCGGTGAGCGGGCTTATGAAGAGCTGTGCGGCGATCTGGTCGTTGGACAGGCCGGTTGCGATCAGGCGGGTCACCTCGAGTTCCCGCGCGGTGAGCACGGCGAGTCGTTCGGCGGTGTCGGTGGGCGCTGCCGGGCGGTGCGCGAACTGTTCGATCACCCGTCGGGTCGCGCTCGGTGAGAGCAGCGCGTCGCCGGCTGCCACTGCCCGGACCGCGTGGCGCAGGTCGTCCGGTTCGATCTCCTTGGTGAGGAAGCCGCTCGCGCCCGCACGCAGGGCCGCGAAGACGTACTCGTCGGTCTCGAAGGTGGTGAGGACGATGACCCGGCAGTCGGCCAGTTCAGGGTCTTCGACGATCATCCGGGTGGCAGTGAGTCCGTCCGTGCCGGGCATGCGGATGTCCATCAGGACGACGTCGGGGCGGACGGCGCGGACGGACCGGACCGCCTCGTCACCCGTCCCCGCCTCACCCACCACCTCGATGTCCTCGGCCCGGGCGAGAAGACTGCTGAATCCGGCCCTCACCAGGGCCTGGTCGTCGGCGAGGAGCACCTTGATCGTCATGAGTGGAAGCCTGGCACGGGGATGGCGGCTCGCACGAGCCATCCGTCGCCCTGGTTGTGCGGTCCGGCGGAGAAGTCGCCGCCGAGTGCGCGGACCCGTTCGTCCATCCCGCGCACCCCGTGCCCGACCGCCCCGGGCGTCTGCGCGGCGGACCGGCCGTTGTCGGTGACGCTCACCTCCACCCGCCCGTGGACGAGCCGGACGGTGATGTCGGCCCGTGACGCCGCCGCGTGGCGGGCCGTGTTGGTGAGCGACTCCTGGACGATGCGGTGGACGGCGAGGGAAACTGGTGCGGGGACGGCGGCGAGGTCGCCGGCCGTCTCCAGCCGTATGTCCAGCTCCGCCGAGCGCATCCGGTCGACGAGCGCGGCGACCTCGGGGACCCCGGCCGCCGGGCCTTTCGGGGCCTCCCCGGGCGCGCGCAGCACGTGTACGAGTGCGCGGAGGTCCCGTACGGCCTCGGTACGGACCTGCTGGGCGGCAGTGAGCGCGACCCGCGCCTCCTGCGGTGAGTCGTCCAGGGCCTCGGCCGCGACCCGGAGCTGGATCCCGACAACGGTGAGGGTGTGCCCGACGACGTCGTGCAGTTCGCGGGCGATGTCGAGGCGGGCCTCCGCGATCCGTCGGCCGGTCTCCGCGTCCCGTTCCCGCGCGGCCCGCAGCAGGCGCTCGTCGAGTTCGCCGCGCCAGCGCAGCCGGTTGCGGTAGGCGGTCGCGGCGGCGAGGAGCACCGCCAGCCACAGCGCCTCGGCCCCCAGGGAGACGAGGACCTCCCGCGGGGTGGCGCCCTTGGCCGATGTTTCATAGGCCGCGGCGAAGGCCAGTCCGGCGAGCCCGACGCCGGCTGCCCACGGAAGGCCGGGGCGGCCGGGCCGGTCGTCGGAGGCCAGAGTGGCGTAGGCGGCCGAGACCGGCCACACCCAGCCGCCGTCGGTGAGTCCCGAGGTACGGAAGACAACCACGGCTTGCACACTCAGCAGCAGCACGGCCAGCGGCCACCGGCGGCGCGCCAGAAGGAGCAGGCCCAGCCACAGGGCCAGCGGCAAGGCTCCCGCAGCATCCAATCGGCCGCCGAACCGGGCGGTGCCTGCCAGGACCGCGACGACGGTGCCGGCCGCGAGGAGCCCGTCGATCAGCCGCGCCACGCGGGGGCCGGCAGGGGCGGGGACGGGGGGTCGGTCCATGCGCCGATCATGCACGAGGGCCCCACCCGTCCTCGTCGCGGGGGCGCGTCGCGGCCAGGGCGAGCGCAATCCACCCCAAGTCGACGGCGAGCACGAGGCGTTCGACAAGACCGACGAGCGTGGGGGCGCCGCCCCATCCCAGCGACGGACCGCCGTCCATCACGTCGATCAGGAAGACCGCAAGCACCGCCGTGGCAGCGACCGAGGCAAGAGTGGAGGCGTTCAGCGCCGTGCGCAGGTCCGTCCGCCGGGCCACGAGCGTCCCGCGCAGCAACACAGCGGCGGCCGGCAGGGCAGCGAAGGCGAGGAAGGCGGCGCTGCCGTGTACGAGTTCGGACAAGGAGGGGCGGCTCCAGTGACCGGGCGGGTCAGCAGGGAAGAGGGCCGCGACCAGAATGCCGGCCGCCCACACCACGAGCGCGGCCCTACCTGCCCTCCGGGTGGCGGCGCCCAGCCGTACCGCGAGGCCGGCGGAGGCGGCCCCAACGGCCAGCAGTGCCGCCGGGAGCAGCCAGCCGGCCGTGCCGTGCACGTACCGGCTCAGGGTCTCGCTCACCAGGTCGTACCCCGGGTTGAGCATCTCCACCGCTGCCATCGCCGAAGCCCCGGTGCCGATCAGGATGAGCGGAGCCCGTACTCCCGCCGCCGGTGCCGTGTTCGTCGCCGTCATGCCGTCCTCCTCGGTGTCGTTCCGGTGATCCAGAACCTACGGAGGGGACGGGAGCGGCCGCGTCGTCCCGATGCGGACATCCGCTCGTACCCCGGATGGTGTCGTCGTCCGGCCGGCTGCACCGTTTGGTGTACGCACCAGGGACAGCCGGGCCGCCACCAGCACCACCGCCACGACACCAGGACCGGCGTGGAGACGCGGAAGGCGATCGCACCAGCGCCCGCGGGCACGGACTCGAGGCCGGTGGACAGACCATGTCACGGTGGCAGAGCGGTCTATACGGTCCACGCACGCGGAGCCCGGCGGGTTTGGGTGATCCAGCGGACGAGGGCTGCGTGGGTTTCGTCGTCGAGCGACGACAGGATGTAGATGGCTTCCAGGTCACCGGGGAGTGGAGAAATGCCGGCGGCGGTCAGGGCCGCCTGCAAGTCCAGTCTCCGACGGTCCATGGGCGTAATGGACCAGGCCGGCCGTGGGTCGGACAGCGGCCCGTGAGCCGCCGCATGACCCTCCCCAGCAGAAGAACACTGCCAGTCCGTGTCACCTGGACGTCTCTGCGCCGGGGCAGCGTGGTTGGTCGGCAGGTCGGTGTCTGCGCCGGGGAAACGGTAGGGGTCCAGGTCCGACTGAGGGATCGTGACCTCGGACGGATCACAGTGCCATGGCTCCACGAAAAACCTTCCTGCATCGACTGCTTCCACATCGGCTCTGGGCACCGCCTGCAGCGGCGGTGGGGGCCCGCCGGAGCCGGGCCCGTCCCCGTCGAACACGGGGGACGGCCAGGCCGACGGGGGCGTGATCCGAGCCGGCCGGGCCGCCGGGCCGCGGCTGCTTGCCGCGGCACGCCGCTGCTGCTGGTGGCCGGCAGTCACGGTCCCCGACGGTGTGGCTGCCGGGCCGGATCAGCGGGGGTCGCGGTGTCCGTGGCGGCCCCAGGTCTCGGTGTCGACGACGCGGCCGCGGTCGTCGCGGAGGGTGGCGGTGTCGCGCTCGTCCCAGATCTGGTGGCGGCGGTCCTGGTAGACGTCGCGGTGGGTGTCGCGGCCCTGGCCGGTGTGGACCTTGACGCGGGAGTGTCCCTCGAGCCGGAGCCCGGCGAAGCGGTAGCGGTTGCCGTCACGGTCGGTGAGGGTGAAGCCGTGGAGGTTGACGGAGTGGCGGCCGGTGTTCTTCACCTCGACCCACTCGCGGTTCAGGGCGCGGTTGTCGCGTCCGCGGCTGCCGTGCTGGACGTCGCCGATGACGATCGAGGCGTACGCGCCGCGGTGGTCACGCCGGTCGTCGTCGTGGGCGACGGCCGGAACAGCGGCCGCCCCGATCAGTGCGCCGGCGGCCAGGACTGCGGCGACGGTGCGGCGGGTGGCGAGGGAAGCTGACACGCAGATGACTCCTTCAACGATCAGCCGGCCCGGCCTCGTGCCGGCCGGGCGGGCTCCGTGCGGTTCCCGGCGTCCTGCCGAGGGCCCACACTCTGGCCCGCACCCGCCACCAACCGCCACAACCCATGACGCCCGTTTCCCAATGCGGACATATCCGCAACTCTCCCTTGCATGCCGCAAGCGTCAATAGCCAGTTGACGCCGTCCGCCTGCCAAGCCGGAACAGCCCTGCCCGTATCGCAAAAAGGATTTCTCAGCCAGATAAGCAGCTCATTCACGACAGCCGGTGCTGTGCGCCGAATGCGCATACAGCTCCGTAACAAGCGCCTCCATCGCTTCCTCGAACCGATTTCCGCCACGCCGCGCAGACGTACGGGCGTGGCGGCTGTCCGACCGACACCACGCGCCCAGGGCCGGGAGCATGTCCGGGAAGCGGGCCGCCGAGCTGGAGAGAAGTGAACTGGCCGCCCGGTGCAGGCGCACTCTGACCCTGTGGCCCCGGATCAGTCTCCGGTGGAGCCCCAGAAGCACAGTTCTGCCGGGCGGCTGTCGTCTTCGTAAACGATCGTGCAGCAGCCGGAGCCTCGGTCGAACGGAGGGAACCAGCCGTCTCCGGCCCGCTTCAGCGCCTGCTCGACGACCTCCCGTCCGGGATGTGCCGTCCCGAACAGTTCGACGACTTCCGCCGTTTCGACCACCCTCACGTCACCAGGTTCCTCCATGTGTTCCTCGCAACGGACCACGCGCTCGACGTCCAGCACGGAATGCGCTGGCTCCTCCTCCAGCCAACCGCTCGCCGTCAGTGCGGCCAGCGTCTCGATCCCTGCTTCCCGGTAGTACTCGGCCTCCTGGGCGAAGACCGCCTCGCGAAGATCGTCCAATGCATCCTGCTCACGGTGCCGGAAAGGCGTGAAGTACGACCATCTGCTCGCTCCCATGTCCGCGGATCCTACGCACGGGCCTGCGACAGCAGCCCATAACCCGTCACCACGGCGCGGGTCAGTAGTACTGGGACAGGCAGAATTCGTGTTCTTCGGGATCGGCCATCACGACGACCACGCCCTCGTCGTAGTCGTGGCGTTCGCCGGTGAACCGGCCGCCGAGGGCGACGACCTGGGCGATGCCCTGGTCGATGTCGTCGACCACGACGTCGAGGTGCAGGCGCGCCTTGCCGTGTTTCGGCTCTGTGACAGGCTGGAAGACGAGGCGGGGCTGTGGGTCGCCGCGGTGGCCGAGGTATACCCAGCCAGGCTGGGACGGCCCCCTCTGGCGGTCAAGGAGGACGCTCCAGAAGGCCGCCACCCGTTCCACGTCGATGCAGTCGATGGTCACTCCGCCCCAGTGGTTCGCCATGTTGTCACCACTCCTTTTGTTGTCGCGTGGGATGTCGGCGGCTCGGACCCCATCGGCCCGGCAGCCCGCAAGGTCAGGGGCAGCGCTGCGGTGCGAGTCGGGTGCGAGGTACCTGGCGCACCCGTTGCTCGGCGAGTTGCCTGGCCGCGATCGCGGGCGTGGTCCGGTGGGTGCGGGCCCTGTGGAAGACCTGCCGGAGGGTGGCGGCTATGCCCTCGATGCGCTCGGTCAGCAGTTCCTCGGATTCGTGGCGCAGTTCGACACCGGTGGCGTGGATGACTCCGCCGGAGCTGACGACTACGTCCGGCGCCCAGAGGATGTCCCGTGCCGCAAGGAGGTTGGCGGTGGCCGGTTCGTCAAGTTGATTGTTGGCCGGGCCAGCGATGGCGGTGCACCGCAGCATCGGCACCGTGCGGGCGGTCAGCAGGCCGCCGAGCGCGGCCGGCACGAGGATGTCGACCTCTGCGGTGAGGGCGTCGGCCGGATCCACCCAGGTCGCGCCCAGTTCCTCGGCCAGGCTGCGTGTGGCTGGGTTGACGTCGGTCACGACGAGCCGTGCCCCGGCCCGGTCCAGGAGCCGGGCGACGTGGGCGCCGACCGCACCGAGGCCGATCACCCCGAAGGTCCGGCCGGCGAGATCCGGTGACCCGAAGGCCTCTTCGGCCACCGCGCTCAGGGCAGCCAGAGTGCCGCGCGCGGTGTGGAGGGAGGAGTCGCCACTGCCGCCGACCTCGACGGGGCGGCAGCAGAGGTGCGTGGTGCGTTCGCCGATCACGGCCATGTCGGCCGGGTTGCTTCCCACGTCCGGGCCTGCGATGTAGCGGCCGCCGAGCGATTCGATCGCGTCGCCGAGGTCGTGGAGGAGTGCCGTGCGCTCCCCTCCGGCGGGCCGGGCTGCGGTCGGGAGGGCGACGACTGCCTTTGCGCCGCCGTGTTCCAGGCCGGCCAGCGCGTTCTTCTCGGTCATCGCTGCCGCCAGCCGCAGCGCGTCAGCGATCGCGGCGGCAGGGTCGGCGTAGTGGGCGATCCGGCACCCACCGGCTGCCGGACCGAGAGCGGTCGAGTGGATCGCGACGGCGATCGCGAGTCCGCTGCGGCTGCCGCGTACGACCTGTACCAACTCGTGTGATGGATTCGGGATGTTGAGGGACAGAGCTTGCTCAAGTGCGACTGTCATGCCGTGAAGCTAGCCGTTCCGACAAGGCTAGGGGCTATCAGGCGAATAGAATTCGGCGCAGGGGGTCATACTCGCCGCATGGACGAACTTGATTCGGCGATCGTCCGGCATCTGCAGCGCGATGCACGGCAGACCAACCGCGACCTCGCCCGCACCCTCGGCATCGCCCCGTCGACCTGCCTGGAACGCATCCGTGCACTGCGCGCCCGCGGGGTCATCACCGGCTACCACGCCGCTGTCGACTCGGCCGCCCTGAACCGTCACGTCCAGGCGCTGATCCACTTTCAGATCCGCCCCCTCAGCCGGGCGGTCATCGAGGCGTTCAAGACCTATGCCGCTGCCCTGCCTGAGGTCAGCACGGTTTATGTCGTCACAGGCGGCGACGACATGATCGTGCACGTCTCCGTACCAAGCGTTGACTACCTCCATGGCTTCCTCATGGACAAGTTCACCGAGCGCCGCGAAGTCGTCGGATTTCGTACGTCTGTGATCTACCAACACACCCACAATCAGGTGCTCGCACCCCTCACGCCTTGACCCGCCAGGCTCGCCCCCGACCTGCGCATGCTCGTCAACGAGATCCGGGCATGACCAAAGGCCCCCTGCACACCCGCCCGCCACCGCCGCCGATCAGTTCGGGGACCCGGCTGCCCGGGTGTGGGTGCGCGGGCGGGCCGCCATCGCCCTCGGATACGAGGGCGCGTCCCTCGGGGTCGCCGACGTCCGCGCCGAACAGGCCCTGGCCCTGGCCGAACGGCCCTCGCTCGGGCGGCTCAACGCCATCTACGGCAAGGCCCACGCCGCCGCCCGCCGCGGCGACCACCCCACCGCGTTCGCGCTCGACAACCGGGGGCGGCGGGTCTTCGACGCGGCCGGCTCCCACGAGCAGACCTCCGACGCTGGACGCCGATTCCCACCCCGAGGCACGACACAGGGCCCACACCCGGGTACCGGACCTCGCAGCATGCCCGAGGGCCGCCGCCCCGCGAGGCGCTGCGGCCCTCGGCCTGCCCAGCGCTACGGGGCGGGGGTGAACTCCACCTCGGTGCCGTCGCATCCAGCCGCGATGTCCAGTCCCGCTCCACCTCGTCGGCCGCGAGCCCCCAGCGGAGCTTGGTCGCGGTCCACTCTGCCCCGTACCGGCACAACGCATCCGGCGACGGCGGCAGCCACTGTGCCGGATCATGCGCCTCATGCCCGATTACGGCCGACTGACCGCGCTCGCCGCTCAGCCCGGATGGGCCTGGGCACCGGTCAACCGGTTCGGCCAAGACGGGCAGCCACAGGCGGGCTGTCACCGCACCTTCGCCGCCCGCATGGTGCGGCAAACCCATGACAGGGGCCTCACACTGCAGATGGGCTTCGAAACCGAATGGACGGTGGCCGCCTTAGCCTCCGCCGTACCCAACCCTCCAAGGCAGCCGCCGGCGCAGCCGGACCGTACCGGCCCCGGGCCCGCGTACGGTATGGCCCGTCTCGCCGAATCGGGTCCCTACCTCCTCGCCATCGTCGAAGCCCTCACCCTCCAGGCAATCGACGTGCTGCAGATCCATCCCGAGTACGAGACCGGGCAGTACGAGGTCTCCACCGCTCCCGAAGACCCGCTGGCCGCCGCCGACACCGCCGTACTCGTCCGCCGCACGCGGAAGGTGAGTACCCGCGCCCTTCCCGTTCCCCCTCGGCGACCGCAACGCTTGGGTCATGCGCCCGAAGCGACTGAATCCCACCCCTGTCCTGCTCCTGTTCGTCGTCGCCGTCTCTGCATGGGCCGGCTGGCTGGGCTGGGACCAGCACCGCGACGTGCACCCCGATGGCTCGGTGACCGGCCCCTACGAGGCGTGGCAGGTGATCGGGCTGGTCCTGACCCTGTCGGCCGCCGTGGCCTGGGCGACCCTCCGCGGTCACGCCACGAGCGCCGTTCTCGGCGTGACGGCCGGTCTGACCGTTGCCTGCGCCTACGACTGGTCGGACGACTCCAGCGGCCTCTTCGCTCTGGGCGTGGTCATGGTCATGGGAGGCACCTTCGCCGCGACCTCCGCCCTCTCGGCCCTGATCACCCACATGACCCGCAACGACGACCGCCGCGGACGAGCGTGACCAAATGGACGGTCCAGCAGGTGAGGGTGGCCGGGCTCCACAACCCGAGGCGAGGCAGCCCCGTGTTCCGCCGGAGTCAGCGCCCCGGCAAACTCGCGCCCGCCGTGACACCGACAGCAGTCTGCCGCGCGCAGCCACTTTGCGGGCGGTGTCGTCGGACGTGAACGGGACGAGCGCCATCGGCTTCGTGCCTCGCGGCGGCGGTGGTGAGGTCGGCACCCGGCGCAGCCAGGTCGGGCAGCAGGCCGCCGTAGCCGCGGGCCAGGTGTACATGCCGCCGTAGAGGTGCCGTCGGCGGCGAGGGCGGCGATCAGTAGGGCGGTCACCGCCCGGACATCGGCCGCCGTCAGGCGGGCAGGGCCGTGGATGCCGGTGTCCTGGCGGGTGGAGGTGATGTCGCCACCGTAGGCGCGCAGGGGTGCGCGTGCCGCGCAGCGGGCCGGTCGCCGTGTCGCAGCGGTGCGCGTTGTCCTGGCAGTCGGCACAGTCGAACGGGGCCGTGAGGACGACCTGGGAGACAGCAGTCCCGGGCCCGGAGGCCGACGGCCGTTTTGCAGGGCCGCGAAGAAGGTGACGGGGGCTCAGATGGGTACTGGGGTACCTGTCACTCCGCAGCGGTGAACACGTGCTCGGCCGGCGGGCCGGCCAGCAATCCCGGACCCGCCGCGAGCGCCTCGGTCAGGTGCGGGCTCGACAGGTGCGCCTCGAACGCGGCGCGGTCCTCCCACTCCTCGAACACCAGCCATGCGCTCGGGTCCTCGGGGTGGACGTACGCCTGATAGCTGATGTTGCCCGTCTCGGCCCGCGACGGAGCGACCAAGGACAGGGCCTGCTCACGGACCTTTCCCTCTGCCCCGGGGGCGGCCTTGAGCAGGGCGATCGCGGTGACCTTGGGCATGGTGCGCTCCGTTCGACGCGTGGCTGGCGGGACGCGAGAGTGTATGTCTGCGCGCCGTACGGCACAACGGGCCGCCGCCCATACCCGCGCCGTCGGCTCTCAACTACCGCAGCACGCCCGTGCCCGGCGGCGCGGAGCGGCAGCCGCGCGCGTTCGAGCGGGTCGGCATGGTCGACGTACAGCGCGACAGGCGCCGGCAGGCCGCGGCCCCCGGCCGCACAGCGTGGTAGTGCGGCGGGAGCTCCGGCATGCAGGAGAGTTCCGAGAACGTGTGTGCCCGACGAGACGGGCCGGCCTCATCCTCCTCACCTGCGCAGCCGTTCACGGGTAGCGATTCGGTTCACCCGGGCGCTCGAAGGAGAACCCGCGTGGCCCCGGGGGTTCCGCGGCACCGTCGCACAGGCACGGCTGCCCCTCGCCCTCGACGAGGCCGCTGCCGTCGAGAAGGGGTTTGCCGTCGAAGCTCCGGCCGACAGAGCCGAACAGTTGCGTCCCGCGGGCGAGCCCCATCAGGCCCGCAACGACCTGCCTCGGCGGGACGGGGAGTCCGCCCGACACCAGGGGGACGAGCAGGAAGAGGTTTCTCTTCTCACGTGCATTCGGGCCGGTCCACAGCGCGACGATCACAGCGCACCGTCGGATTCGGGGATACATCCGCGGACGTAGTACGGCCTCGCAATGGGAGCGCCGGTGTAGTGCCAGAGAGCTGCAGCGACGGCGCTCTGCGCGCGGGAGAGGCAGCCCTCGGTACAGGTCAGTTGACCCATGACGGGCACTTCTGAACGCCTCGGCAGTAGGCCGTGATGACTCCGACCATCTCCTGTGCACCGGGCGCTTCGTACCGTCGTCGTCGGTGGTTCTGGCGTAGCGGACCTTGACCACTGGGGAGTGTTGCGAAAGTCGATCAAGGTCATGGATGATCACTCGCCGTGGGACGTGGAGATCTGACGAACGGCCAGTGGGCTCGGCTGGAGCCGTTGTTACCGCAGGGCAAGAAGCCCGGGCGTCCGCCGACGTGGACGCGGCGGCAACTGATCGACGGCATACGGTGGCGGACCCGGACCGGGGCGCCGTGGCGCGACCTGCCTGAGCGATACGGGCCCTGGGACCGGGCCTACGACCTGTTCCGGCGTTGGCAGCGCGACGGCACCTGGAAGCGCATCTTCGTGCACCTACGGGCCATGGCGCGACGCCAAGGGCCTGATCACGTGGGACGTCAGCGTGGACTCCACAATCGCTCGGGCCCATCAGCACGCCGCGGGGGCGCGTAAAAAGGGGCTTCCCAGAAAGAGCCTCCCGGCGGTGTCTTCAGCGAACCGGACGACCACGGCCTCGGGCGGTCGCGCGGCGGGCTGACCACCAAACTGCACCTGGCCGTGGAGCAGGGGCAGAAGCCACTGTCGCCGCTTGTCACGGCCGGCCAGCGCCACGACAGCCCGCAGTTCCAGCCGGTCCTGGAGGGCATCCGGGTACCCCGCACCGGCCCAGGCCGGCCGCGCACCAAGCCGGACAAGGTCCGCGCGGACAGACCCTACGGCTCCCGCGCCAACCGAGCCTACCTGCGCAGACTCGGGATCGGCTGCACGATCCCGGAGAAGGCCGACCAGGTCCGCAACCGCAAGAAGCTCGGCTCCCGTGGCGGGCGCCCGCCCAAGTTCGACAAGGACGACTACAAGGAGCGACACGCGGTGGAGTGCGGGATCAACCGCCTGAAACGCCACCGAGCCGTAGCCACGAGGTATGACGAGCTCGCCGTCCGCTACGAAGCGACCGTGCTGATCGCCGCCATCAACGAGTGTCTGTGACAAGCCAGAGCGGGAAGGTCCCGGAGAAAACCTTTCGAGGAGACCACTACTGGCCTGACATCCTGGTCAGATGCTGCTCAAACTGACCGGCTCCAGCTGTTCGGGCAAGACCACGCTCGCCTACTCCGTGGGCGAGCGGCTGGAGCGGGTCGCCGTGCACGACTTCGACGAGCTCGGCGTACCGGAAGGCGCCGACCGCCGGTGGCGCAACCGCATGACCGAGATGTGGGTGCGTCGCGCGCTGGAATACCAGGACCGTGGCGTCGACCTCCTGCTGACCGGGCAGTCCCCGATGGGAGAGGTCCTGGCCAGCCCTTCCGCCCCGCTACTGGACGGAATCGCGGTGTGTCTGGTCGACGTGTCCGACGAGGTCCGGCGCGGCAGGCTCACCATGCGCGACCCTGGCCGATGGCACGCTCCGGCGGTTGACGCCTTCCTCGGCTGGGCCGCCTGGCACCGCCAGCACGCCGAGGATCCCCAATACCGACCCGATGTCATCATCGACGACAGCTGGCCCCGTATGGCCTGGCACCGCTGGACCGGGTGGACGGCCGACGACCGACGATGGTGCACCCACCTGATCGACACCACGGATCAGCCCGTCGCGGAATCCGCAGATCAGGTTGAGCAATGGGTTACCCAACAGCGCGACGCGCTCCGCTCCGGCCATCTCGCCCTGTCGCAGGGCTGGTCAGACCAGACAACCGCCCGAGCCAATTACGGCTCCTGATCTACTTTCGCAACGCTCCCTAAATCGACCTGGCGGCCGTTCTTGATGGCAGAGCCCCAGTATTCGCCGTTGAGTGCGGCGCTGATGAGCCTGCAACTGGTGATGCCGTGCGGGCGGGAGAAGTGCTGCCATCGGAGTTCGCCGTTCCCCGTCCGTGTGGGGAAGCGGCGGTTGTCCCAGTCCGTCTGAACGCACCTCTCCGTGGTGCCCCGCGATGTGCGCGGAGCACGGCCGGAGCAACACCCGGGCAGGCTACGACAGCCGCCAGAGCAACCGTCCGCCCCAAGGGGAGCAGTGATCACCCATGCAGGGTCCCGCCCTCTGGCCTGCCCCTACACGAGTGACATGTGAATTCACCCGGATGCCGATCAGATGTCTCCGCCTGACCACCCCGGCCGTGGTCACCGCACGGCCGTCCAGGGGCCTGTCCGGCGGATCTCGCCGGACAGGCCCCTGCCCCCGGGAGGGGTCAGCGCTTGAGCGTGAAGGTGAAGTCCCCCGAGAGCTTGCCGCGCAGCCGGACCGCCGAGACGAGCTTCCCGTCCGTGATCAGTCTCCCGACCTCGGCCCGTGAAAGACGGCACCCCTCAGAGATCAACCGCATAGGCCGTACCGGGATCCGCGCTGCGAAGCGGACCGAGACGTCGATCACTTCCCGGTCCAGGTGATCCGATCCGCCGGTGTCGAGGCGCCAGGCGCCGTCCCAGTCAAGGGCGATGTGATTGCGGCGCTGCACGACCGGATCCTGGAGCAGTTCGGCTGCCAGGCCCGGGTCGTTGTCATGGAGCCGGTCCAGCAGCTCGGGTCGTACGGAGCGCACGTGCACCCGCTCCAGGACCGTGAGTTTCGCCGTGTCCCCGCACGCGGTGCAGAGCGCGAGGAGCCAGGCGTCGAGGAGCTTGTGGTTGGCGTTGACGCGGAATTTGCCGTTCGCCCGGAAGCGCTCGGACGCGCACGTGTGGCATCGGCGGAGAACGAGCGGCAGGCAGGTGGGAGCGACCACCCAGGTATTGAGCACAGAAGTACACCGGTTCCAGTGAGAAGACCGCAGCAGAAAGGAGCGCGGCGCACATGCGCGACGCGCGACGAATCAGCACTCGGGGGGTCTCACACGGTGTTCAACGGAACGCCCTTGCCTAGACGACTGGTCCGGCAGCACGGTAACGGCGCACAGCGGGGCGGCTCCACTGGTTTTGTGGCGGCCCATGCGGACGGGCCCGTCGCACGTGGTGTGCGAGACCGGCCACCGCCTCTGCGCGGCCATCGTCGACCGCCTGGCCCGTCTCGCCGTCGAGGCCGTCGAGGCTGCCGAGGCGCCGCATGCGGCCGCCGACCAGCTCCCAGACTCGCCCCGCTCCCCCGGGAACCGGGCACCGGGCCTACGGCGTCGCCCTCCGTCCCGTCTCCCACTTGCCGCGTGGGGGGCCTCGGCGCAAAGCGCCGGCGGTGGCCCACACCTGACCAGCAACCATGCACGGGCTCGTTGGGGCCGGGGTTCACTCCTCGGTGGGCAGCCAGCAGCCGTGCAGCCCGAGGGGCACCCGGACAGGAATGCGTACACGGGCCACCGGGCCCGAGGCGGGATCCTGGGCCGGGATGACCAGGAACCAGCTCGCCCCGTCGGTGCGATCGGTGGCGAAGGTCAGCCAGTACCCGCTCTCCTCGGAGCCGGAGGAATCCGCCGAGCCCGGTTCGGGGGCGAAGACCGGCTCGCCGACCGAGAGGTTCCCCGCCGGCCAGACGCGGGAGGTGCCCCGCTCGACGTCGCACCAGCGGACGGCGTCGTACTCGCCCGGCAGCAGGTCTGCACGACCGGTCTCGGTGGCCAGCGCGGTGTACCGGTGGCGCCGGCCGACGCGTCGGTCGTCGACGCGCGGGAACTCCACTCGGGCGTCGTCCAGCACCGTACGGGTCATGCTGCCCTCAACCGCGTCGATGCGCGCCCGTACCAGGCCACCGCTGATCGGTTCGCCCTCCTCCTCGGGCCCGCCGACCGTCAGCCGGCTCCACTGCACGTAGTCGAGGACCACCGGGGATTGCGTACCGGGGCCGTCGTCGTACGCGTTCACCGTGTGCCACACCCAGAACGCCTCGTCGCGCGCCCAGCGCGGCGGCCCGCCGTCGCGGGGGATCAGCACGACACGGGTGCCCTGTTCGGGGCGCCAGGCCAGGAAGGAACCACCGGACATGGCCGCGTCCAGGTCGAAGAAGGCCGGGGCGAGGACGAGGACGACGTAGCGACCCGTCAGCGCCATGTCGTGGATCATCATCGGACGGTCCACCCCGTCGACGGGGGTGGGCCCGCGGCTGACCGTGCCGCCGCGGTCGATGACGGACCAGGTCAGGTAGGGCGGCTCCAATCCGTAGCAGAAGACCACCATCTCTCCCGTGACCGGATCGGTCTTGGGGTGGGCGGTGATGCCCGCGGGCAGGGCGCCGCCGAAGTCCTCGCGGCCGAGCGTCGACAGTCCGTCGTCCACGCGGAAGGGGCAGGCTGACTCCGCGAGGGCCAGCAGGCGGCCGGCATGCCTGACCACGTTGATGTCCGGCATGTCCCGGAAGGTCGCGGCGAGCTGCGGTCCCACCTGGTCGCCGGTCGGCATGATCATCGACTCGAGGCCGCCCCACAGAGCGCGCCCGGCGCGCTCTTCGGCCTCGAGGGCGGGAGTGCGTACGAACCGGTTGCGGTAGCGGGCCCGGCCGCCGGAGATCCACACGCCGTGCAGCATTCCGTCGCCGTCGATGGGGTACAGGTAAGAGCCGATCGGGGTGAAGCGTGGATTGGGGCCGTTGCGCAGGTAGAGGCCGTCCAAGGCGTCCGGCAGCTCGCCCGTCACCTCGAGGTCTGCGACGTCGACCTCCTCGGACACGGGCGCGAAGGTCCCGAGGAGGTGGGGGACGCGGGTGGGGTCGAAGCGGGGTGGCACGTACGTGTTCACGGGACCTCCCGGGTGCGCGGTCCTGCTTCCGCTTCAGCGGGCTCGTAGGCCACCTTCCAGTGAAACGCGCTCCGGCGGCGCCTGCCAGCTGCTCCGGGCGGCCCGCGTTGCCGGTGCCGGGCCATGGAGGCGGTCGGGCCGGGACGGCACGGCGACGGACAGGGCTACCAGCGTGACGGGTCCACGGCCTCACCCACGGTCTGACCGGATATGCCGGCCCCTGGGCGTCCGGGTGCGTGCCGGTGCGACCGGGTCAGGGCCGGCAGCAGGCTGGACGGGCGGATCAGCAGCACGGCCAAGGCGGCGGGGCCCTCACCGGGCAGCGCGGCCACGGCCAGTTGGTCGTCGCGGACGAGCAGCTTGGGCGGGAAGCGACCGCAGCCGGCGGCCAGGAGGCTCGGGGCGGGGGGCCAGAGGACACCCATGCGGTGCGGCGTACGCTCGTCGGCAGGGGCACACCTGGTCGACACGGTGAGCTGGGGACGGACGAGACCGCGGGAGGAGCCATGACCGCGCTCGGTGACCTGATCGAGATCGACGACCGGACCGTGCTCGTACTGGGGCAGGAACTGGATGTCGAGCGCGATCAGCCAGACGTGGCCAACGCCCTGGTACACCGCCTCGGCGACACCCTGGTGCTCGTCGACACCGGTGTCACGGCGTCCTTCCGTGCGGCTCTGAAGGAGGCGACCACCCGGGTCCGGCCCTGGTCGCGTGTACTGCTTCTGACCACGCACGGTCATCCGGACCGCATCGCCAGCGACGGCCTGGCGGACGAGCTGGGCGTACCGGCCGAGCACTACGTCCCGGCCCCTGACCTCGACCAGATGCGGGACCCGGCGGCGCCCTGGTGCGGGCCTTCGACCGCATCGCCGGAGTGGTGCCGCTGCCCCCGTCCCGTGCGCTGGCCGACAAGCTCATGTCGCTCTTCCCGCCGATGCGGCCGTTCGGCGCCACGACTCGGACCTATGAGGAGCGCCCTCTGGAGCGAATTCGTATCGGCTCGCTGGCGTTCACCGGTTGGACCTTCGCCGACGGCGCGGTGCGCGTGCTGCGCAGCCAGGGGCACTGCGCCGGACACGTGATCGTGCACCTGAGCGACTGCGGAACCGAGGCGGTGTCCTACTTGGACGGGTGGCGGAGCAGGCAACTGCCCTGTGGGCGGCGGCACTCGGGCTGACCGAGGAGGGCGGGCAGGTCCGGCCGAGCGCGTTCACCACCCGCTGCACGGAAGCCGGCGCCGGCCTGAGGCTCAGCGAGGCCAACCCGAACCCGATGTTCAACGCCATGATGGCGGTCAACCAACTCCGTGAGCTCGGGCTACGACCGGAGAGCGACGCCGCCGACGCACCCTGGTCACGGCCGGCCCTTCAGAACCCGGTGGCGTAGGCCCGGGGTTGATACCCGCCCCGTCGGCGTGCTCACCGCCGGCCACGTCGTGGTGCGGGTCAGCCCGCGTGCTGTGCCCCGCCGATGCGGGCGACGAGGAGCGCGACGTCGTCGTCAGCCGATGCCGGAACGAGGTGCGTGATCAGCGCATCGCACAGGTGGTCCAGCTGTCGCTGCGGATGGGTGAGCAGCCTCGTCAGCTCCTCCAGCCGCTCGTCGAGGTCGCTGTTGCGGGCTTCGACGAGTCCGTCGGTGTAGAGCACGAGGAGACTGCCTGGAGCCACCGAAACCTCGGTGGGGGTGAAGGCGACGCCCCCGACGCCCAGGGGGACGCCGGGCGGGGTGTCCAGGATCCGGACCGTGCCGTCGGGGTGCACGAGTGCGGGCGGCGGGTGTCCGGCCCGGGTGACGGTGCAGCTTCCTGCGGCCGGGTCGCAGACGACGTACAGGAGGGTGGCCAGCATCGGCTCGGAGAGATCGGCGAGGGCGGCCTCCAGCTGGCGCAGGAGGCGCACCGGCCCGAGGTCCAGGCGTGCGAGAGCGCGTACGGAGGCGGACAGCCGGCCCATGACCGCGGCCGCCGCGATGCCGTGCCCCATGACGTCGCCGATGAGCAGGCCCACCTTGCCGTCGGCCAGGTGCAGGACGTCGTACCAGTCGCCGCCGACCTCGTTGACGTCGCTCGCGGAGAGGTAGCGGTGGCTGACCTCGATGCCCTTCGGCGGGGTGATGTGCTGCGGGAGCATGCTGCGCTGGAGGATGACCGCGGTCTCGTGCTCACGGTGGTAGAGCCGTGCGTTGTCGATGCTGAGCGCGGCGCGTGCCGTGAGTTCCCCGGCGAGCGTGACGTCTTCGGAGCCGAAGGGTCCCGTCGGGCGGGTGCGGTAGAACGTGGCGACGCCGAGCACCGTCTCCCTGGCCAGCAAGGGGGCCATGATGAACGAGTGCACTCCGACCGCGAGCAGTTGCGCGGGCTTGGCCGTGTGCAGGGCGGCAGGGGCGATGGCCTGCTGGTCGAGGCGGGCGATCAGGAAGGTCTGCCTCGCCGCGAGGGCCTGGGTGTAGGGCGCGGCCTCGGGGAAGGAGAGGGTCCTGCCGAGGGGGGCGAGGATGTCGGTCACCTCGGATCCGGAGAGCGGGGCCTTGCCCAGCCGCCGCAGTGCGACCCCGCCTCTCAGCCCCGCACCGGGCTCGTCCCCGTTCGCGAGTGCGTCCAGGACGTCCACGGTGACCGCGTCGGCGAGGCGCGGTACGGCGAGATCGGCGAGTTCCTGTGAGGTGCGCTCCAGGTCGAGACTGGAACCGACGCGCATGCTGGCCTCGCTGAGCAGGGCGAGCCTGCGGCGTCCCGCTTCGGCTTCCACGTGGTCGCGCTGCTGCTCGGTGATGTCGACGAGCGAGGCGATGACACCGATCGGCATCCGGGCGGGATCTTCGACCCGGACGTAGGAGCACGACCACACCCGGTCGTGCTCGGGTTCTGCCGGCGTCCGCCCGACGCGCCGGCGGTCCAGGACCGGCTGTCCCGTCGCCAGCACCTGCCGCATGGCCTCCTCCATCTCGTGGGCGTTCACCTCCGGGAGGATCTGGGCCAGGCGCCGCCCCACGTGTGCCGACTCCGGAAGACCGTTCATGGCTTCGAGTGCGGGGTTGACCTGCAGGAACCGTAGCTGCGTGTCCAGGATGGCGATGCCGACGGGCGATCGGTGGAACAGCCCGTCCCACACCGCCGAGGACCCCCGGATACGCCGTGCCGCGTGCGCATCGGCGGCGAAGACCAGTACCGTCGCCGCGCCGTGCTGCCGGTCGGCGACGGGAGCGGCCCAGATCTCCACCTCCAGCGGGTACCCGTCGCGGTGCCAGACGGTCACCGTGCCCATCACTCCCCGCCCTGTGGCCGCAGCCTCCCAGAGCGAGCGGCCCAGACTGCGGTCGGATCCCGGGTGGAGGAGGTCCGCGATGTTGTGGCCCAGCATCTGGTGCGGGGAATAGCCCAGCAGTTCCTGCGCCAGCTGGTTCCAGCGCACGATCGTCCCATCGGCGCTGGTGGCCACCAAGGCCACCGGCAGCGAGCCCAGCCATCCGCCCGCGGCCTGCGCGGCGCCGCTGATCAGCTCGTCGACCGGCATGTGCTCGTTCATCCGGCACCCGTACCCAAGGCCGTCCGTGTTCCCACGGATCCATCGTCTGCCGGTCCGCGTGACACCGCCTCCCGTCGGCCTCCCCGGCGCACTGCCCGCCGGCCCGAGGAACCGAACGTGGCCGGTCGACCACTCCTCGCTGACGGGCAGGCCCGCATCGAATATCCGTTCGATGCTTGGACCAAACGGCTTCGGGCCGTTCGACGCGGTCGCCTACCCGTCCGCGCGGGCCACGAGCACCGGCTGAAAGAAGCCCGCCTCCTCCGGCACCCGCCACCGGGTGTCGATGAACCCAGCCTCGGCTGCGAGGCGCGCCAGCCCGGTCCGGTCGAGCGCCCAGTAGGTCGTGCGGCGGACCCGGACGCGCCATTCCCCGTCTGCCGGGAGGAGTTGGAAGTGCTACAGGTCGTAGTGCTCGCCGTCGTCGTGCCAGAGCTGGAAGGTGATCGTCCGATCCCCGCCATCGGCTGCCTCATGGACTTGTGGGGGTGTCGAGGCCGGGCGGTCGCGCAGCAGGTCGTCGTACGGACGTGTACTGACCAGCAGTTGTCCGTCGGGACGCAGCACGCGGCGCATCTCGGCCAACGCGGTCTGCACATCCTGCGCTGTCAGCAGGTGGGGCAGCGAGTTGTCGGCACACGACCGTGTCGAACCGGCCGTCGGCGAACGGGAGGCGCCGCTATGTCGGGTAGCCGCGCGTCGCGAACAGCCCGCGCACCACCTCGGGATCCAGCACCGCGCCCCCCGGCCGCGACCCAGCGCAGGGCGCCTCCTCGGTGACCGTGTGGGTGCTGTAGGGGGTCTGGCACGCCCGGGTGCTGGGGCAGGCCCCCGCCTACGCCGCCGGGTTCCTCGTGGCCACCGTGTCCATGTCGGTGGTTCTCGGTGTCGCGCTCGAAGAGGCGGGCGGGTGGCGGCGGCTGCTGCTCGCGGGCGGCTTCCACGCCCTGGTCAACCTCGGGCTGCTCCTGTTCCTGGACGAGGAGTCGGGCGCGGTCCCGCCCATGGTCTGCTTCGGGCTGTCCTGCCTGGCGGCAGCCGGGGCCGGACGAACCCAAGGCGTGCCGCGCCACCCGTGGGGACCTGGACACCGCCCCGGTTGCGGCCGCCTACTCGCTACGGACCGTTCGGTGCAGGGATGGCACGGGCACATGCAGCAGCCGGACGGGGCAGGATGCGCGGTGAGGGGGCATGGCGGTGGGGCTACGAAGCGGGGATCCCCGCGGGGTGGGCAGCTACGGGTTGCTGGAGCGGCTGGACGAGGGAGGTATGGGGGAGGTGTTCCTGGGCCGCTCCCCCAGCGGCCGACGGGTCGCCGTGAAGCTGGTGCGCGCCGAGGTAGCGGCCGATCCCGGCTTCCGAGCCCGATTTCGCCGCGAGGTCGACGCCGCGAGGGCGGTCCCGGCAATCTGGACGGCACCCGTGGTGGACTGTGACCCCGAGGCGGAACGGCCGTGGGTGGCCAGCCAGTACATCGACGCACCGGACCTGGCGAGACTGGTGGGACGGGCCGCTGGCCCTCCCGGCGTTGCTGCTGCTGGGCGCGCAGCTCGCCGACGCGCCGGGGTACGTGCACCGAGCCGGCCTGGTCCACCGTGATCTGGAACCCGGGGACGTCCTGATGGCCGATGACGGTCCCCGTCTGATCGACTTCGGGATCGCCAAGGCAATCGAGCCCACGCCCGGCGTCACCACCCTGACCGGCAACCACGTGATCGGTACGCCCGGGTTCATGTCCCCGGAGCAGGTCACGGGACGCGTGGTGGGTCCGCCGTCCGACGTGTTCTCGCTGGCGGGCGTCCTGCTGTTCGCCGCGACCGGGACGGCGCCCTTCGGCCACGGCACGATCGAGACGCTCCTGTACCGGGTGGTCAACGAAGAACCCGACCTCGGCGGCTGCCCTCGGGAGCTGCGTACGCTGCTGGGCGAGTGTCTGGCGAAGAACCCGGCGGCCCGGCCGACGACGGAACGCCTCGTGGCGGCACCGACCGCGGGCACGCGAGCACCGGGGCACACGCCACCACCCGCCCCTCCCCCGCTGCCGGCGTCGGCCACTGCTCCGCTTACCGCCACGGACGATGCTCCTGCCGAAGACCGCGGCGCCGAACACCGGTCGCGTTCCGTGTCGTTCCGCAGGCAGCGCACAAAGGTGCGTTCCGTACAGACGTGACGATCGACGCGGACGGTGTCACCTGGGAGACGGGAATGCTGCCGGAAGGGACGCCCACCGGCCGCATCCCCTGGAAGGACATCACGAACGTGGGGTTCGTGACGCGGAACTGCAGTCTGAGGATCCGCGTCCGGCCCGAACTGGAACGGGATTACGGCGCCACAACTCTCTGGACCAAGAACCCCGCCGTGATCCTCGACCTGCACGCCGCACCCGAAATCTCACCACCAGGGGCACTGCCCGTCCCCGCCGGAGATACGGACGGGGTCGACCGCATGCGACTGGCCCGAGCGGCGATCCGGCAGCTGGCTCCGCCGAGGCTGCGCGGCTCCGCCCCCACTCCCAGGCCAGCGACGGACGCCACCCCGTGGAACAGCACGGCGACCGTGCTCACCAAGTCCGCCGCCGCCCGCCTGAGGCACCTCGTGCCCTTCGTCATGTGCACTGTGATGCCTTCGGTCGTCCCCTGGAGTACAACCCCATGGTCCCGCCCCTTCCTCGTGGTCTTCGCCGGCCTCGCTGCGCTGACGTACCTGTTGGGGCCAATGCGCGGACACCGCGTCACCTTCTTCGTCCACGGCATCACCGTCGACAGTCCCAAGCTGATACCAGGACGCAGGGCCAGAACCGTTGTGGCATGGGCGGACATCACCGAACTCACCTGGCCGGACGGCCTCTCGGAGGTGCCTGCCACGCTCCACCTCCTGCGCTCCGGCGCGGTGCCTCCCCTTCGGCAGCGCGGCGTGATCTCCCGACCACCGCGAATCGCCGCCTCCCCTGAGACACACGGGCACCCGGCCCGCAAGCGGCGGCGGGCCTGGTCGAGGCACTCAGCGAGAAGAAGACCGGTGAGAAAGCCGAGGGAAAGAACACCTGCCCCCGGACGTGCCCAACGCTGTCCGCGGGGCCAGCCGTCATGGCCGACCTCGGGCCGCTCGCCACCGTCCTGGCCGACGTGTCCGGCGCTCCCGCCGAAGGCTTCCGGGACCACGAGGTCGAACCTCCGCCGCCTCCCGCCACCCACGCCGCGATCCACCTGCCAGGCGACCCCGCCAGCAGTTGCCTTCTCCTTGCTGTGCTCCTCGCGGCAACGGTGCGCGTCGACGGCCCGACGCTGACGGAGCGGATCGCCCGGGGCGAGTAGACCCTGTCGGCCAGGACTGCCTCCGGCGTGATTCCGGGACGGCCGATCTGCCTGGGCGTATGGTCCGGCAGCAACGGCTCCATGCGTGCTCACCGGGCGTCAGTCAACGACACACCAGGCCAACGATCCGATGATCTGGAGAAACGGCCTAGGGAATGCTGCGCCTCAGCTGGTCGAGGTAGGTGCGCACCTCCGGGAGTTTGGGGTGGGTGGGGCCGCCGACGCGTTCCAGAGCGGCGATGAGCCGTTCGGTCGCCGCGACGGCCTCGTCGAGCCGCCCGGCCTGGTCGTAGCCGGAGATGAGGGAGACCAGCGCGTCCAGGGTCTGCACGTCGTCCGGGCCCAGGCTGTGCTCGCGCGCCGCGAGGGCCGCCTTCTGGTACGGCAGGGCCCGCTCCGGGCGGCCCGCGTCCAGGTGGGCGATCGCCAGGTTGTGGTAGGGGTAGGCGATCTCCTCACTGCGGGCTCCGTGGATGTGTTCGAAACCCTGGACGACCCGCTCGTAGCAGGCGATGGCCGCGTCGAGGTCCCCGGCGTCGTGGAGGAGGTGCGCCAGGTTGTCCACCCAGATGTAGGTGTTGAGGTGGTCGGGGCCGTAGAACCGCTCCTTGTCCGCGATGATCTCCCGGCACAGCGCGGTGGCATCGGCCAGCCTGCCGGCCTTGCGGTAGGCGGTGAACAGCTTCTGCTTGCGGGCCTCGAGCTTCTCCCCGCCCGGCGGCAGCAGGCGCCTGCTGCCGGCCACGGTCTCCTCCAGCAGGGCGATCGCCCGGTCGGCGCTGCCCGCAGCGGCGCAGGCGTCCGACAGCTTCTCTCGCCGGGCGAGGGTCTCCTCCTCGTCGCGGTCGGGGCTGCGCTCGCTGCCCTCCAGGGCCCGTTCCAGGAAGGGGACCGCCTCTGCGGGGCGCCGCGCCGACAGGTGCGCGGATCCGATCCCCTCCAGGGTGATCAGGGTGTCCCGGGCGTGCGGGCCCAGGCTCGCCGACTGGTGGCCCAGGTTCTCCAGCAGCAGCGGAATCGCCCGGTCCTGCATGTACGTGTCCCCGGGCGGTGCCGCGGCCGCCCAGGCGCACAGGATGAAGGCGTAGTTGTGACGCAGCCGCAGGACTTCCTCGTGGGCCGGACCCAGCCGCCGCTCCGCCTCCTGCAGTTGGTCGCGCATCCGCACGGGGGTGTCCGCGCCGAGGTGCATCGGTGCGTCGCCGTGGTCGGCCAGCCGCAGGTCGAGCGGATCCGGCGGAGTCTCGGGCTCCGGCAGCGGGTTCTGCGGGTTCCCGTGGCCCGCCGGGGTGTCCTTGGCGCGCTTCTTGCGGAACATCGCGGTCACTCTCCTCGGTCGGTGGCGGCCGGTCACCAGGGGGACGCGAGGTCCCGTACGAGCTCCAGCAGTTCCCCGATCGCGGCGTTCGGTGCCCGCCCGCCGTCGAGCCACGCGCTCAGGGCCGCCCGGTCGGCCGCGGTGAGCGAGGCGAGCGGACGTCCGGCGAAGGAGAGCGGGTCGCCCAGGTCGTGCACGGTGGAGCCGTGGAGCACGTGACAGCCGCCGGGCGGAGCGATCAGGAGGGGTGGGGTGCCTCCGGGCGGCCCGGCGAGCGGACGCGGCTCCGGCACGGGGTCCAAGGCCACCGCGTCGTGGAAGTGCGCCGTCCCCCCGCCCTGGGCGCGCCCGCCGACGACGCGCCAGGCCGGGATCGCGAACAGGTGCTCCAAGCGGGGTCCGGGAGCGTTCCATGCGGTCACCATGGTCTCCTCGGGCTCCTGCTCGAACAGGTAGACCCCGCCGGTGGAGGCCGCGGTCACGAACTCGTCGGGTGAGAGGAAAACGGCGGACTCGAGCGTGCCGTGCTGGTCGGGCAGACTGCGGCAGCCCTCGGCCGACAGCGGCTCCAGACCCGGGTCGGTGAGGATCAGGCGGCGGCCGTCGGCCAGCAGAAGCCGCTGCCCGGACGGGTCGACGGCATGGACGGTGCAGCGCTCCAGACCCAGGTCGCGCAGGTCGATCCGCTCCAGCGGGCGGCCCACGGCACCGACCAGGGCCACGGGTTCGCTCCACAGCAGGACGACGAACCCGCGGGCAGTGGCGAAGGTCCGGGCGCCCACGAGGTCCGGGCCGCCCGTCAGGTACTCCACCCCGCCCGGCCGGTACAGGACGAGTTCGGGAGCCAGCCACAGGTCCGTGCGCAGCGCGAGGACCGCGTCGGGCCCGAGACAGGCGACGGCGTCGGCGCCCACCCGGAGGTGGTCGGCCGACCAGAGCCGCGAGCGGGAGGCGAGATCGTACACGTCGATGCGGGTGGCGTACTCGCCGCGGGCGCGCCGCCTGCCCGGCGGCCGGTACGTCTCCCAGGTCATGGCGGTCGCCCCGGGGGCGAAGGAGACCCGGTCCGGTGCCACGGGACCGTCGCGGTGGGGCAGGCGCCACACCGCCCGCGCGGCCGCGGCCCGGGCGGTGCGTTCGGCGGCCTTCGGCCGGTGGCGGCGCGAGGTCAGCCGGGCGGCCAGACGACCGCCGGGACCGTCGTCGGGCGGGGCCCAGTGCTCGGGCGCGTGGCGGTGGGCGATCCGGATCGCGTCGGTGACGGGGACCCTGCGCATGAGGTCCCACAGCCCCTCCTGGTCGGCGGCCCGCACCAGTTGCCCGGCTGCCCCGTCGATCTCCGCCGGCGTGCCCCAGGGCAGCCGGTCGGCGCCGCGCCACTCCCGCAGGTAGAGGAGCGAACGGCCGATGGCGCCGCGTTCGGCTTCGGCGGCTGCGGCGTCGTCCGGGGCGAGAGCGAGGCGCTCCCGGTGCAGGGCGAGGCTCTCCTCGACGATCGCGGCGGCCTCGGTGTGCCGCTCCAGCGCGATGAGTTTGTCGGCCGCCTCGTCGAGCCGGGTCGCGAGGACGTCCCGGTAGTGGGCAGCGGCCTCGGCGAGCTGGCGGTAGAGGTGGACGGCCTCGAGCAGTGCGCCGACCGATTCGGCGTGCCGTCCGGCGTTCCACAGGTGCTGGCTCTGGATGCTGAGACTGCCGGCCAGATCGTCCCCGAAGCGCGCGGGGTCGAGCTCCGCCATCTGGCGCGCGGACGCCACCACCGTCCCGGCGCCCTCGGCCGCTTCCTCGTTGTGTCCGGACATCGCCAGCAGGTAGCCGTTCACCATCTCCAGGCGGTCCGCGTCCGGGGACATGGACCACCAGAGGAGGGGGTCGCGGTCCAGTAACCGGGCGAAGAGCCGTTCCGCCTCCGCCACGGACGCGTGGGCCTGTTCTTCGGCCCCGGTCCTCCAGAGCACGAAGGCCAGCCGGGTGTGCGCCTGGGCCAGGGCGCCCAGGACGGCCGGGTCCGCTCCGTCCTGCGGCATCAGCCCGATCGCCTCCTGGAGGAGGTCGACGCAGCGCTCGGCGGAAATCTCCTCCAGGAAGAGGCCACCGAGGTTGAGGAGGGCGTCGGCGTAGGCGGACCGGTGCGCCGGATCCTGCTCGGCAGCCTGCCGGGTGAGCTGTACGGCCTCTTCCATGTGCTCGAGTGCCTCGCCGCGGCGGCCCGCCTTGAGGTGGGCAGCGGCCAGCTCCGAGCGGAGCCGGGCACGTTCCAAGCCGTCCACGGCGCGTTCGAGTCGGTGGGTGGCGAGCCGTACGGCCAGTTCCCCGGCCCCGCTCTCCACCCGTACGTCGCCCGGCGGCAGATGGGGCTCGATGGCCTCCAGGACGTCGAGGTCCACGGAGTCGAGCAGGGCGATCGAGGTCAGTACGGAGCCGCCGCCGCGGACGGCGAGGGCGGGGTCGCGGCGCAGCAGCGGGAAGAGGACGGCGGGCCCGATGTGCGGCCAGCGTTCGGCCGCGGCGATGAGGAAGGTGAGGGCGCGGGGTGTCCAGGCGGGGGCGGCGCCTCCGTCGCGCCGGAGGACGCGCGTGGTCGCGGTGACGGACCACAGGTCGGCCGGGTAGGCGGTGACGGGGCTGCCGGGGAGGGTGAGGGCGAGGTAGTCCTCGGCGAGCCGGTCGGGGAGCAGCGGCTCGAGTACGTGGGCGGCCGCCGGGTCGGTGGGCGGGTAGTGGACGGCGTGGGCGGTCAGGGCCCGGTCGGACGGGGTGCTCAGGAGGAGCCGGTCCAGGAGGGGGCGGGCGGCATCGCGGCGCATCGGGCCGGTGAGGACGGCGGTGAAGACGGTGCGTGCGAGGTCGAGGGCGCGGCGGTCGCCGTCCTCGGGCCCCGCGCCGCCGGAACCGCCCGTGTCGTGCTCGCCCGGCCGGCGCCAGTTGTCGTGTTCACGGTCGAGCAGGTACGCGGTCATCCCGGCGAGGCCGGCGGGCGGTTCCCGGCCGCCGGCCCGGGCGTCGACGGCGACGAGCGCGGCCATGTGGACGGCGAGGGTCAGCCCGAAGTCGGGACGGGCGAGGTCCTCGTACGGCGGGCGCAGCCCGACGAGGGCGGAGGGGTCGGGGTAGTGGGCGGCGAAGCTGCGGCGGGCGGCCTCGAACATCCGGCTGCGTTCGCCCTGCCGGCCGGAGAGCGGGTCCAGGGGCTGGTCGGAGAGGTCGGTGGCGCGCCGCTGCCGGGTCAGCTGTGCGCGCAGGGCGGGCCAGGGCCGTACCGAGCGGGCGATGAGGAGGACCCGGGCGGGGAGGTCACCGAGGAGCAGGCCGTTGTGGAACAGCCACCTGAGGTGGGCGTCCGGCCAGCGGTCGGCGTAGTCGACGAGCAGCAGCACCCCGGTGCGGTGGCCGGTGCGCAGATCCTGGCTGCCCTCGGCGGGCGGGTGGGTGTCGGTGCCGTGCACGGCGTCCACGACGAGCCAGCCCGCGTCGGCGCAGTCGGCGGCGAAGCGGGCGGCGAGGCGGGACTTGCCCGCGCCGCCGGGTCCGTGCAGCCAGCGCACGGCCGACCGGTCGGGCTGATCGCGCCACTCCCGCAGCCGGGCCAGCTCCGCTTCGCGGCCGGTGAACTCCACGATCTCGCTGCGGGCGTCGAGCATGCGGCTGGGCTGGGCGCGCAGCCAGGCCGAGTCTCGCCGCAGGGTGTCGGCGGCGCCGTGCGGGTCGCGCGCGTAGAGCAGGTAGACGGGGGTGCCGTCGCCGAAGACGTGGATGTCGGCACCGATGGTGCCGTAGGCGAAGCCGGCGACGGCGCGGACTTCCTGGTGGACCTCGTCAGGGAGGTCCACGGTCAGCCGGTCCCCTCCGCGCCTTCGTCGGCGGGCGGTGGCAGCTGCCCTTCGGCCGCCTGGTGGTAGTGGAGGTTGCCGCCCTGCACGGCGAAGAGAGTGCCGTGGTCCCGTGCGGTGTTCGACTGTGTCCACACCTGCCGCTCGGCCGGCAGCCCGCTCTGGACGCGGGCGACCAGCTCGCGCAATTCGCTCTCGCTGTCGGGGTGTTCCTCCAGCAGCAGGAGGAGACGCCGACGCCATACGGGGAGCAGTTCCGCCCGGATCTCGTCCGCTCCGGCCGGCTCGGCGCGCCCGACGAGCAGGGCGTCCTCGTCGAGCTGCGCCCCGACGAGCTCCCCGCGGGCCTCTCCGCCGCGCCCGAAGAGCCGCACGACCCCGCCGCGGGCACCCTGCCAGACGTCGGTGGCCATGGCTCCGATCAGCGCGGTGGCGCCCGCGCCGGCGAGTGCCGTCAGTGACTCAGCCAACATCCGTCCTCCTGGGTCCGATGCGCCGGGGAGCCCTCGGGTTGCCGAACTCCCCTTGCCTGCGCCCAGATTAGCCCGGGCAGGAAGCGCCGTCCTCAGCCGCGGAAGGCGGCAGGCCGTTCCGGGGAGGCCGCGGCGAGTGCCTTGGTGACCCCGTCGACTCCCTCCCGGAGCCCGTAGACGGGGGTGTCGGGCTGCTGGCGCCAGGAGTCGTCGATGCCGCCGGCGTCGACGGTGTCGAAGCCGAGTTCGTCGATGAGGGCGCGGACGGCCTTCTTCGCGGCCTCGTCGTCGCCCGCGACGGGCAGTGCCATGCGGTCGGGGGCTCCGGCCGGGCGGTGCCGGTCGAGGATGTCCTGGGCGTAGGTTCCGTTGAAGGCCTTGATCACGCGGTGCCCGAGCTGCCGCTCGGTCCACCGGCTCTCGGTCAGCCCCTCGTCCTCGACGCCGGCGATCCGGCCGTCGCGCTGCTGCGGGTAGTAGTTGTTGGTGTCGATGACAGTGAACCCTTCGGCGGCCTCGTCGAAGAGGCCCGCGGGCAGGTCCGGCACGTTCTTGAAGGGGATGGTGACCACGACGATCTCGGCGCCCCGCGCCGCTTCGCCGACGGTGACGGGGATGGCCCCGGTCTCCTCGGCGAGCGCGGCCAGGGTCTGGGGGCCGCGCGAGTTCGCCACGGACACGTCGTGCCCGAGGGCCGTGAGCCGGCGGGTCAGGTTGCCGCCGATGTTTCCTGCGCCGATGATGCCGATCTTCATGAGCTCTCCCGTGCGTCCGGAATCGGGTGGTGCGCCGGTACGAACTCCCGCGAGCGGTGCGGCATTCCGTCCCGGAGCGCGCATCCTCCGGACGGGCGACGCGATCGGGCCGATGTGCGAGGCCGGGCGGCGCGCAGGAGACCGCTGACCTGGCCCGCACCACCAGACGGCGTAACATTTCGGCCATTTCACGCATTCCGCGAACCGGACGGGGCCGGGTCGGCGTCGCTCAGTGCAGTCACTCAGCACGGGGAAAGGCTCGGCCCATGTTCAAGCTCCCGTCCAGGCGCACCGCCGCCGTTGCTCTCGCCGCCACCGCCGCACTCACGCTCGCCGTCGTCACCACCGCCTCCGCGTCCGGGGGCGGTTCCGCGCCGGAGGCGGACTCCGCCGCCGCGGCCCCCGCCGTATCCGGCAGCCCCGAGGCCGCCTTCACCCGCATCGCGGACTTCTACGGCGCCTACGCCGACGCGGTCTACGACGGCGACGGGGCGGCGGCCGAGCGGCTGCGCTCCTCCTACCTCTCCCCCGCCCTCCGGACGGAACTGGCGAAGTGGGAGGAGGCCAACCACGCCGACGGGGTGCTGCGCGCCCAGAACGTGCCGCTGCGGTGGAACGTCACCTCCACGGGCAGCGGCACGGGCAGGACCAACGCCACGGTCACCCTGACCTGGGGCGGTGACACGACGCAGGTCTTCGTCCAGGCGGACCTGGCCACCCGGAAGATCGTGTCCATCAGGGACTGAAACCAAGGGGCGGCGCGCTTCGTGCCCGGATGGACATCCGCGATGCCTGCCGGTGTCAGCAGACCTTGCCGGGCCGGGCCGCAGTGGCCTTGAGCAGGTCCCGCAACAGGCCGAAGTCGATGCTCGCGGGCTTGCGGAACCGCAGGCAGCCCTTGCCCATGTCGTGTCCGGCCAGCCGTTCCTCGAATGCCCCACGGACGTCACTGCGCATGAGATAGAAGGAGACGTACTGTTTCTGGCTGGCAAACGCGATCTCGCAAGCGCCGTCCCGCTCGTATGCGGGCATTCCGTATGCCATGACCTCGTTGAAACCGGCCAGCTCCTCCCGGCACAGCTGCCGCACCTTGGTCAGTGCGGCCTTGCGTTCCTCAGGAACCTCGGCCAGGTAGCCGTCGACGTCGCTCGCCTCGCTCTGCACCATTCCATGAGGTTATGCCGGATTCAGAGCCCCTATCAACACTGCTGGGCACGCTCCTCCCTCCGCAGGACCGGGCGCAGTGCGATGCGCAACCGCCGGTTGCCCGGCTTGCCGTCTCACCAGCCCGCGATGCGGACGATGAAGAAGGCGGCCACCATCACGGCCCCGAGGGCGATGAGGACGAGGAAGACCGAGGGGTGCTCCCACATCCCCCCGTCGGGGCGTTCCGGATGAGCGGATGCCGTCGAGCCTTCCACTTCCGGCGTTTCTTCGGGCGGTACCTTCGGTGCGGACATGATTTCTCCCATGAGCGTGGTCGTCAGCCGGGCGGCGAGGTCGAGGGTGCGAATGGCCCGCGCCGGCGCGTGCGTGCCGTCCCTCCCGGCACAGGGCCGTCGAGATGCCCGAGCAGGTCGCCGAGGAGGCTTCGTACGTGTGTGGCGGGATCCGCTCCCCGTTGCAGGGGCGGCGGGCTGCCGACCACGGCCCGGGAACCGAAACCGGTGTCCAGGTGGGGAAGCCGGGCGTCCACCACGACTACGCGCCTCCTGCGGACCTCTCGCGCCAGGACGCCCAGCCAGCAGGCCAGCGCGGCTTTCGATGCGGCGTAGTCCGCGGTCCCGGTCAGCGGGGCGTTGACGATCGCCCCGGTCACGGCTGCGAGGAAGCCGCCGTCGCGGACCACGGGTACGGCGCCTCTGAGTACGGCCATGGGGCACAGGGCATTGACGGTCATGAGGTGTTCGGCGGCCGCGTTCGGCACGCCGGCGGCCGGCCCGAAGCCCGCGACCCCGATGGTGACGAGGACTCCGTCGAGGCCGCCGAGCGCGGAGAGCGCCCAGGGGCCCGAAGCGGCACAGGCGTCCAGATCGTAGGCGTCGAGGATGCGAGTCGGGCAGCCCGTGGTGGCGGCCAGGCCGGAGAGGCTCCTGCGGTTCCGTCCGGTCAGTGCGAGGCGGACGCCGCGACCGAGGAACTCGTGCACGGCCAGCCGGCCCACTTCACCGGTCGCCCCCACCACCAGCACCCGTGCCGATTCGCCGGACATGGCGGCCTCAGCGCTCCGGCAACCCGGCCGGCGGGCGGTCTGCGGCACCCGCCCGGCGGTAGGAGGCAGCCGGCTCGCGTGCGGCCTGCTCGGGGTGGCGCCGACGCCAGTAGGGGTTGTCGTGAGGCAGTCCGCCGCTGACACGGCCGTACATCCCGAACGTCATGACCAGGAGGCCCATCAGGAAGCTGAAGATGACGTTGGACATGCCGAAGTCCAGGATGTTGCCGCGACGGCCGATGAGGAACAAGTGGACGAAGCCGCTCGCCACGAAGATCACTCCGACTGCGGTGTTGACCGTCGAGGCGAGGTTTCCCCCGACTGCCGCGCCGGCCATCAGGAGGAGTCCGAAGAGCACCGAGATCGTGCTCAGCAGTCCGTTGGTGGACAGGCCCGCGATGCGCTGTCCGTCCGTACTGAACGCCTCCAGGCCGCCGGCGAAGCCGAGGCAGCCGAAGACGAGGAGGATGAGCCCGCACAGGCCGGCGCCGAACCGGTAGACGCGGCTGAGGGGGTGGTCCACGGGCAGTTCGTCTGTCAGGCGCATGGGGGCTCCAGGAGGATCGCGTCGTCACGTCCCGAGGCACCCAGCATGACCAGCGCCACCGGAGGGGGAAACTCGCACCGTTTCCGCATTGTTTCATCCGAAATAGCCATGACTGCGCGACCGCCCCGGCCGGGCAGCCGCAGGTGGGGCAGCGGTGGGCGCAGTCGAAGATGGCGCTGGGGGCCTGCAGTCCAGCTCACCGACCGGCGCTGCCCGCACCGCCTTTGAAGGGCCCCAGGATTTCGCCGGTGATCCAGCCGCCGTAGAAGTCGCCGGGCTGGGCCTTCACGCGCTCGCCTCCGACCGTGCAAAGGTCCACTCGACCCGCATAGAAGGCGAAGTGGCGGGCGATGCTCAGGTATCCCGCCAAGGGGTCCTCATAGCTCCAGGCGACGTCGCGCACCGTGTGCCCGTCCATCACCAGCGTCCAGTACGTGGCCACCCCCTTCCATTCGCAGGCAGTCACCCGCTGCGCACGCGACAACAGATCGCTGCGCACGTCGTCATGCGGCACGTAGAACACAGGGGGGTGGCTCGTTTCCAGGACACGCCGGCAGGACCATGAGTCCGCCAGCGTCACTCCCCGATGCACTATCACCACGTGCCGTGCATCCGGCTCCACACGCGGTGGTCGCGGATATTCCCAGACCGATTCCGTCGGCAGCGGCCCGAGGGAGTGCCGAGCGTCGCTCATCGCATGCACCTCCACGACCTCTTCCGCGGTGCCGGTGCCGGCGGATGCGACGGCTCGGGCCGGGCCCCCGGTGAAAACCACGATCAGCCCGCTCGCGCAGGCAAGGAGCATGAGCGTGACCGTCAGTGCGAAGCGGAGCGGAAGGATCTTCCACACCGAGCGGCCTTCGGGCACGTCGTAAACGGCGTTGGAGGCACGGATGAACGCCGCGACGTAGCCGGACGCGGACCACAGGGCCACGACCAGGCCGACGATCGCGACCACCGATCAGACGCCGCTGCGCCCCTGAAGCTGCGTCACGGTGTCACTGAGCACGTCCCGTACCGAATCCGGCGCCGGCTTCCGCAGGTTCTCCAGCACCCGCTTTGCCGTCGACTCACCGGCGATACCCAGCAGGGACACGAGTACCAGCAGGGCGGGGAAGACGGCCAGGACCCCGTAGTGGGTGAGAGCCGCCGCGCGGTCGGCCAACTCGTCGGACCCGAATTCCTTCACCGTGCCGCGCAGCACCGCTCGCCAAGCCCGTTTCGGCAATTCGGTGGGCCGATCGGGGCCGTGTTCGACTGCATGGTGGTCCCAGCCGGCGCCTGTCTCTGCCGGTCTCAGGACATCCTTCTTCCGATCCCGCAGACGCCTTCACGATGCGTTCATACCGTGCGGCTTTCCGCATGATGGATCTCGATCGTCCGGGTCAGGTCGTGCTCGGCGACGGAGGACCGGTGGGCCATGTTGACTCGCTTCTGCGAGATGGCGGACCGACAGCCGGGCAGAGAGCGTGGTCCTCTGCCTCGAGGGGCAGGGGGTGACACCCCCTCGTTCCCGTGTGTTCCCTCGCGCGCATCCCAAACGGTGATTCCTCCGCCCTGGTGCGAGGAGGAGGCCCGCACCGGTTTTCGCGGTGCGCGCATGACCGGGCCCTGACCGGTGACACGACATCGATGACGAACGCACAGCGCCCTGGTACGGGACCGCGTCGCCCTCTCCTGCTGCTGCCGTTGCATAGGACGGCGTCAACCGCTTCCTGGCCGCACGGCTCAGTGGCGCCGCCACCGCGCTCTCGGACTGGCTGTCCACGGTGGCCACACGTCGCCCCGCCCCCCTCAGCGCACTTCGCGGCGGTCACCGTCGTGTCAGTATCTCCGGGCTGGCCGGGCAGGACAGGCCCGGCGACGGTCACCAGCCCTCGGCGGCAGCCTGCTCGGCCACTCGCGCAGGCCCGGAAACGTCAGCCGGCGGGTGCGTCACGGCAAGCGCGGCGAGGACACAAGCAGCAGCGAGCGCGGTCATCGCGTGCTGCACCACGACGGATCCGTGCGTCGGCGACCGCATGCCTGTCTCACCACGGCCGCGCTCACGCACGGCCAGGAAATGGGCGGTGTCGAGCCAGAACGCGTCGAGCAGCGCGGCCGGGTGGGCATCCTGGTCTGTGGGAACGAGCATGTCCCGCCCAACGGCCCGGGCCGGCCCAAAGTGGCAGGCCGAGGGAGGATCGTAGTGACATCGTCACCCTTTCACCGGGCCGTGGAGAGAACAGCGCTGCGTCCGGCCCCGGCCCGGAGGTGATGGCCGGGCCAAGTCCGGAACCGCACTGAGCGGACCTGTCCGCTGTCCCTTGCGGGGGACGCCTGTGGAGGGCGCGTCTCAGACACCCTCCACAGCGCCCATGGCCCCCACGCAGGGCGGGCGGTGCCTACTCATCACTCAGAGGCTCTCTGCCTTCCGGCGCGATGCCTGCACCCGTCAGACCCCCACATCGGAAGGCATCACGCCTTCGTTGCTGGCCGTGCGCACCTGTCCGCCCAGGCTCGAGTGAACCGCTCGTGCGCGGGTGCCGGGACCGCAGTGGGGGCTCCTGCCCGGGCGGCGGGTTTGGGGCGCGGGGCCTTCGCGGCGGTCAGCTCCTTGCGGACGGCGCGGTGATGGTCGATGGACCAGGAGTTCCAGCGGCGGACGGTGCGGTCGGCCGGGCGGTCGAAAGCGTGCAGCTGGAGCTGGAGGGCGGCCGCGTCACGGCTGACACCGAGAGCCGCCGCCACCTCGTCCACCAGGTCCGGGACGCTGAACAGCGGGTTGGTCTCGTACTGGCCAGGCGGAACGGGGGTGGTGGCGGACCGGTCCGCCAGCCTGCGCAGCGCGGTGAGCAGCCCGGCGGGCAGGTCCGTAAGCCCGCCGAGCAGGACGCGGGCACCTTGCGCGGCGGGGTCTGCTACCGGGCGTTCGGCGAGAGCCCAGGCGACAGCGGTGGCGGCGGCCTGCATGCCGTCGGCGTCCAGAGGCTTCTCGAGGCGGCCGGTGAGCAGGGCCGTGGCCCAGCTCTCCGGGAGTCCGTGGTCCGCGGCGAGGGCAGTGGCATGGCTGCCGTCGTCGGTGTACGGGGCGCCACCGAGCAGCTGGGTCCAGGCCATGGCCATGCGTTCCGCCGCCGCGGTCATCCCGCCGGGGGCCCAGAGCTCCGCCGGGTCGCCGGGCAGAGCGGCGGCGAGCACGGTGCGCCGGCCGGCCGGCCCGAGCCGTCGCCGGAACTCGTCGTACGCGTAGAGGGTGTTCTGGTCGGCCTTGTAGGGCTTGGAGCGGACCAGCTTGCGGTGCGCACCGTAGTCGTCGCTGCCGGCGAATCCGTCGAGGACCAGGGCGGCGATCGGGCGCGGCACCCCGGTGCGCCAGCGGAACAGGTCCACGGCCTCGTCGGGCACCGGCAGCGGGCCCTGTCCGGCGAGCAGGGCCAGCAGGTGGGGAAGCCGGGTGGTGTCATCGGCGGTGACGGTGTGCGTGGCCCACTCTTCGGCATCGGCGGGCACCGGATCGGCTGCTGGCTGGAGGAAGGGGGCGAGGCCGCTGCGGTCCGGGCCGGAGGCCACGGCGAAGCCGTCCGCGCGCAGTGCGGCGATCCGCTGCTCCGGGGCCCGGCCGGTCCGCCAGGAACTGTCTGCCTCCGCGAACGGCTGCCGGCTCCATACGCCGAGCAGTGCAGCGAGCGCCTGTCGGTGCTCGTCGGGGGTGGCCGCGACGACGGTCCGCCAGGCCACGGCATCGATCCGGCCGGTCAGCACCGCCCACTCGGCGGGCGGCGCGGGCAGGGCGAGCACCCGCACCTCGTCGTCGATCTCGCCGCGCAGGTACCGGCCGTCGGCGGCGACCGAGGTGAGGAGGGCGGGCTGTGGCTGCGGCTGTCGTTCCTCGTAGCCGCGCAGCTGGGGCAGCAGGCCGTGGAGGGCCGGGACGAGCCGGTTGTCCGGCGCCGGGTCGGGCAGGTCGACGACCGGCCCGGCCCGCATGACGGCGACCCGGTGGGACAGCTCCTGGCGGCGGCGCAGTACGTCGGCGGCGAGCCGGACGGCGCGGTCGACGCCCTCCTGGACCCGCGGGTCGGTCACTCCAGGCAGGGTGCGCCCGATGCCCTGGTGCAGCAGTTCGCGCACCGCACTGTCCGTGACCGTCCGCAGAACGCGGGACGAGGGCTCGTCGCGCGGGGTGAGGAAGTGCCAGAAGGCAGGTGGCGGCACCGGCCCGGCCAGTTCGCCCAGGGTGGCCCGGCTCCGGGTCCGGTGGCGGCTGCCGGGGAAGCCCTGGACCTGCCAGAGCAACGAGTTGTCGTCGGCGGCATGGCAGCGGATGGTGGTCCCTCCGGCCATGACGGCGTCCTCACCGCCGAGCGGCAGGGCAAGGATTCCCCACGGGCGACGGCCCCAGTTGTTGCTGCGGTAGGAAGCGGTGCGGCCGTCGACGGACTCCAGCACGAACTCGCGGGGCGAGGGACCCGCGTACGGGGTGCGGTAGTCGACCCGGCAACCGGTGAGTGTGCCGTCCTGGCCGAGCGGGGAGGGCGGGGCGCCGGGCGGCAGTGCGGCGAGGATGCGGTGGTCGGAGAAGGGCTTCATGCCGGGCGGGGACCGGTCGGGGTCGTGGAAGGCGGGCAGGGTGCGGTCGGCGGTGGGAACGCCGGTGGCCGGGTCGAGGCGGTTCCAGCCGCGGTGGTCCTTGCTGAACACCTCGGTGCTCCAGAAGGTGTGGCCGTCGTTCATCTGGTAGTCGCGGTGGCCGATGCCCTCGTGTCCGCCGGCCCGCAGGATGCACTCGCCGTCGAACCGGCCGCCCCCGTCCCGGGTTTCGAACTGGTAGCCGAGGCCGCCCTGGATGCTGCCGCCGTAGGGGCGCAGCCCGTACGTCTGCTCCGGTGCGAACTTTTCGCCGGGGTGGTCGGACCAGTAGGCGGTGTGGGAAGGGTTCTCCTCGTGCTCCTCGTTCCAGGCGACGAGGAACTGGCCGCCGACCCAGTGCACGGTGTGGCCGAGTGCGCCGTCGGGCAGTTCCAGTGTGTGGTCTGCGCGCAGCCCGGCGTGGTCGACGGCGAAGGCGCGGGTCTCGCCGTACACGGTGAGCACCGGCCAGGTGCAGGTGACGTGCACGGTTTCGTCGGGCCGGAACGCGGCGAGGGCCTGGTCCAGGGCGGGCCAGCCCAGCTCCTCGGGGAGCCCGGCACGCAGGGCGCGGGCCAGCGGGCCGGTGAGGTCGAGTGCGTCGAGAGCCTCCTCGATGCCGTCCAGGGCGATGGCGGTGGGCCGGTCCAGGAGGCCGCGCAGCTCGTCGACGGCCTCGTCGGCGGCGGCGAGTCCCCCGCCGCGCAAGGCGTCGAGCAGTTTCTCCACGCGGGCGTGCACCTCGGCCGTGATGCCCGGATTGTGCGGGAGCCGGCTGATGGCAGTGCCGCTGATCGCAGCGCCGCCACGGGTGCGGAGCCCGGCGTGCACGGTGCCTTCCAGCCGGGGGCCGAACACCGGGTCGGTGGCGAGTGCCTTGAGGTCGCGCTGGGAGTCCTCACCCCAGAACTCCAGGCTGATCGCAGCACCGGGGTCGTGGACGGGTACACCCTCGGCGAGGCAGAGGTCGAGGAGGTCGGCGTCCAGATGCGGCCACCGGTAGCGGTCCTCGTGCAGCCGGACCGGGGTGCCCTGCGCGCGCAGCAGCGGAGCGAACCGGCCCACCAGGTCCAAGAGTTCCGCGGGCATGGGCTGGCGGGTCACTCCACCGCCGCTGACCGTGCGGTGCGAGTATCCGGCGGCGTACCGGCGCAGCCAGTCGCCGAGGCCGCCCTCCGGGGTGATCCGCCCGGCCGCGGCCGCGTCTGCGGCACCGCACGCGATGAGCAGCCGGAGCCAGGCAGCCGCGTCGTTCTTCGACTCGGGAAACAGGTCGAGGAGGGCGGTGGCCTGCTCGTCGGCGGGCGGGTGGTCGCGAAGGGGGCCGGCTGCCGCTTCGAGCAGCCGGTCGGGTATGGCCTTGCCGCGGGCCGCGGCCAGTACCCTGCCCAGCACCCGGGCCTCCTCCTCGGTGCCGAGCCCGGCCGCACGGGCCGAGTCCCGGACCCGGCGGGCCAGATCGGCGGGAAGCTCGCCGGGGGACGCCGCCCAGGCGGTCAGCAGGCGGACGAACTCGTGGTGCGCGTCATCCGTTTCGAGGACACCGGCCAACCAGGCCGCCGCTCCGCTGAGTTCACTGGCAGGCAGGGCGCCGAAGCGGGCGAACAGCAGCTGATTCGCCCGCCGCCAGTCGGGATCGACCGGCAGAGCGTGGGTGCGCTCGGCGGCGCGGGCCTGCGCGTAGGCGCGGGCGGCGGAGCGGCGGTGCGTCTCCAGCATCCAATGACCGATGGTGTCCCAGAACCAGGGAAGGTGGGTGGTCGGCAGGCCCCGCGCCAGGCGCTCCGCGTCGTCCACGAACCGGCCGGGCTTCTCCCAGGACCGGTGCCGGCTGCTGCCCGCCCGTTCCAGCGTGTCGCGGGCGTCGGCTTCGACGCCCGGCCCCTGCGTACGTGCCCAGTCGGCGTACGTCTCGGAGATGCGGTGATTGGCTGGGAGTGGAACAGGAGTTCCGGTGTTGCTGGTCATACGTGTGATCTTGCCAGGCGGTTCTGACAGCGTGGACGCCGAACGGCCACCGCATGTTTCGCAGTCCGGCCAGCAGGGCTCCTGGCTCCAGCCGGGGTAACCGCCCAGCTTGATTCCCGGCGCGTCGGCGAGATGCGACGAGTACCGCAGCCCGGTCCGTTCCAGCAGTGCCTCGACACGGTCTTCGAGTGCGTCGCGGAGATCCCGGGGACGGTCGTTCCTCGGGTACTCGGTCACCTGCTCGGGGTGAACGACGCAGGGTGCCGGGCACCAGCCGTCGGGAAGCCCGGCCACCGACGGTGCGGGGGTCGCCTCCACGTCCCCGATCGACCGGGAGTCCCTCGAGTACACCTGGGGCAGCGGGTGACGGCAAGTGCCGTGCGCGTAGGGACACCAGAGGACTTGGAGCAGATCGGTGCCGTCCGGGAAGGGCAGGGTGGGTACGTCGTCCCGGCGGACTGCACGATGGGGGCCAGGGGGGCGGCAGGTTCGAGGTGGCTCGTGGTGTCCGCATCACAGTGCTCCGCGTCGCACGCCGGCCATGGTTCACCGGCCGGCCACAGCAGCGGGCCGCCGACCGAGCTGTCCCGGAACGTCGGAGAACCAGGACGTGGGTGCAGGCGGACGGACTCACGGCGGAGGGGAAGCAGCTCGGGGAAGAGGCTCTCCACGTCGACCGGACGGTCGGGTGTGTGACGGGACATGTGCCGAACTTTGGAACCGGGGTACGACAACCGGCCTCACCGGCCTCGCCGCGCTCTGGATCAGGGCACGGGATCCCCCGAAGAAGAGAGCCAGCTCAATGGTCGATCCGGATTCGAACTACTCCTCAAGGCGACCCCGCCTCTGTAACGCTCCGTTACGACTTTTCCAAGATCTGTGCCAGAACCGAGAACGGACAGCACCTCGACACCGGTTTCAGAGGCATTCGGGTGGCGCGCACCGAACGGGAGCGTGTGCGGCGAGCGGTCCGGGCGGGCAGGGCCCGGACCGCTCGCCGGTGGCCGGGCGACGGATCGCGCTCTCACTCGGCGTGATCGGTCATGTGTGGGGCGAGGCCCTTCGGGGTGCCCGGCCGCCCCGGGCCGCGCCCCGCACATGCGGGGATAATCGTGCGATATGGGCCTCACTTTCTTCGACGACAGGCGTCTGGCGGGTGACCTCTACGCGGCGGCGAGCCAGAGCACCGGCCCCGAGCAGGTCGGAGCGGGGATCTCGCGGGTGCTCGCCCCCATCGTGGCCCACGACGGGATGAGCCTGGTGGGGACCGACCCCGCGACCGGTCCAGGACTCGGCAGTTTCAGCTTCTGGCACGAGTACGATCCCGAGCTGGTCAGGGAGCTCGTCATGCACCGGCATCTGGGAGGCGGCCCGCAGCGTCCGGCGATCCCGACGCTCCTGCGGACCCCGGCCGTCGTCGTGGGGGCCGGAACGGACGGCTCGCCCGTGCCGGACCCGCGCATGGGGGAGATTCTCACCGCCCACGGGGCGAGTTCCGAGCTGCGTCTGCTGCTGCGGGACAGGCGGGGAGTGTGGGGAGCGCTCGGGCTGCTCCGCTGCGCGGGTGCTGCACCGTTCGGCCAGGACGACGCCGAGCGGGCGGCCCGGCTCGTACCGGCGCTGCTGACCGCCCTGCGCCGGTACGCGACCACCGGCCCGCTCTGCCCCGAGGTTCCGCCCATGTCGGCGGGCGTGATCACCGTCGGCCCCGACCACCGGATCACGGCGGTCAGCCCGCAGGCGCAGCTATGGCTGGACCAGTGGGCGGCGCACGCCATCCCCTCGTGGGTGCCGGAAGCCTTCCTCCTGTCGCTCTCCCTCGTCACCCGGGCGGAAGCCAGCCGGCAGGGCGGAGCGCCCCCTCTGGTGTGCGCGCCCCCGGCGGCCTGCGGTCGCTGGACCACTTGCCAGGGCCAGGTGCTCGACGCGGGCGCCACAGGCGATGTCGCCCTCGTCGTCCAGGGGGCGACCTGGGACCTCGTCCTGCCGTCCCTGTGCGCGTGGTACTCCCTCACCCCCCGCGAACGCGACGTCGTCACGCAGCTCCGCACGGGAGCCTCCGTCAAGCAGATCGCCCGCCGCCTCGACCTGTCCGCGTACACGGTCAACGACCACCTCAAGGCGGTCTTCCGCAAGACCGGAGCGGACGGACGCGACGAACTGAGCGCGGCGCTGACCCGCTGATCCGGTCAGCACCGGGGCCGCGCCTGACCCGGTCTGCCCCGGAGCCGTCCCTGATCTGTTCAGCCTCGCGGTGTTCCCGATGCGTTCCGTGCGGGGCCGCCCCGCTGATCCGCTGCCTCCTGGTCCGCCGTCCGTCCATCCCTGACATCAGGGGGTCGCAGCAACGTGGATCGCGCCCACCATGAGAGGGAAGACCGGTACCCACCCGGTCGGCTCGCACAGCGAGGCCGAGACGTTCTCCCTCGTCGAGCCGCCGGCGCGCACGGTCCGGTCCGTCGGAGATCCCCGTACGGGCATGGCGCACATGACGTGAGGGCCACGGACATGCCGCTGCCCTGCCGGGATCCCTGCTCACCGAAGGGACAAGGACATGACGCACAACACTCTTCGCGACCCCGCCACCGGGGACACGGCAAGCGACAGCAAGATGCAGGCTCGGGCCGAGGAAGCGGTCCCGTCCGCGGACGGGACCGCGGGCAAGGCCCTGCTGAATCCGGAGATGGCATCCCAATCCTTCGACATCAGGGGCCACGGAGTCTTCGAGCGGGTCCTGGACGTCCCCGCTTTCAAAGGCGCCTACGCCATGGTGCTCGGCTCCGTCACGGAATACAGCCGTGCCACCGACAAGCCCATCATGGGGTCCGCGGTCGTCACCCTCCACAGCCTGGTGGCCATGGACCGGGGGCAGGTGGGGGTCCGCGTGGGAGTGAACTGGCACGAGGACCTCGACATCAGGGTCACGCTGCTCTGGTTCATCACCTGAACCGGCTCACCTGACGGCACGACAGAAGGGGGCGCGGGTGACCGCGCCCCCGACGCCCGAGCACGGGCATCCGGGCCCCAAAGGGGGGATCACGTCGGCCCTGGACGGGGCACCCTCCCCCGAGGCTTGCGCACGGGCCGCCTGCGCCATCCATCCGGCCCCGGTGGGCGCGGGTCGTTCCGTGCGCGGGGTGGATCCGGCGCACCGGGGGGACCGGCTGGGGCAGCGGTAGCGAGGTCAATTGACTTCCTCACCCGTGGGGATTACCTTCGAGCAATACTTGATGACATGAACTATCCACACCCTTAAACTGTTCCGCTGCCCATCTGGTCCTGGGATGCCCGGGCGGGGCCGTCGAAGAAGGACATCAGTGATGAACCCCGCCCAGCACAGCGCGGCCGTGGCCACCGAAACCGCCAGATTCGTCGCCACGGTCAAGGCGGCCGACCTCTCCACCCCGGTGCCGTCCTGCCCGGGCTGGACCCTGGCCGACCTCACACAGCACACCGGCCACGTGCACCGTTGGTTCACCGAGCTGCTGCGCCGGCGCATTCAGCAGCCGCCGGCCAGCCGCGATGTGGACCTGCACCTGCCTGAGCAGCCCGACGGCTATCCGGACTGGCTGGCAGAGAGCGCCGCGGACGCCGCCGAAGTGTTCGCCGCAACCGACCTGGACGCACCGATGTGGGCGTGGGGGCTCGACCAGCACGCCCGGTTCTGGGTTCGCCGCATGCTCTTCGAGACCCTCGTCCACCGGGCCGACGCCGAACTCGCCCTCGGGCTCTCACCGCACATCGACCGCGATCTGGCGGTGGACGGCATCGGTGAATTCCTCACCAACCTGCCGTTCGCATCCCTCTTCGCGCCGCTGACCGCCGAACTGCGCGGCCCCGACCGCACCATTCGCTTCAGCTGTACGGATGCCGACGCGGACTGGCTGGTCCGCCTTCGCCCCGACGGCTTCGGGCTGGTCACCGACCGCATCGAGACCCGCACCGCAGACGCCATGGTCCAGGGAACGGCGGCGGACCTGCTCCTGCTCCTCTACGGCCGCCTCGACCACAAGAGCCGCGCCTTCCAGCTGGTGGGTGACCCGGACCTGCTCGCCCACTGGTTCACTCACTCGGCCTTCTAGAAGGAACGCAAGCGCGCCGGGGACGGATCCTCGACGTCCTTCTCGGACTCGATGTGCACGCCCATGCGGCTCCGCCTCATCATCACCGAGCCTCTGACGCTCGTCGGCGAGGGCGCCATCGCGCGCTCATACGGTGCGGGTCGTCAGCGTTCGCAGAGCATGCAGGCGCGCGGCGCCCCCCGTTGTCCATGAATCAAGTCCCCTGGTCCGTGCGGTCCCCCCAAGTCGGCGGGTCCCTACCGGAGCAGAAGTACGCCAAGACGTCACATCTGCTTCTGTCGGTGGAAGTTCACGGTCCGCATGCCCCGCCCCCGGGCACTGCCGGTGGGCGTCAGGACCCCATCGCAGCTCGGTCGGACTCGCTGCGAAGAACGCAGAATTCGTTGCCTTCGGGGTCGGCAAGGACTGCCCAGCCAGAGCCATCGGGATTCCGGTGGTCGGTGACCAAGGTGGCACCGAGGCCGAGCAGCCGTTCCACCTCCTGCTCACGCGATGTCTCAGGGCGCAGGCACAGATGGATCCGGTTCTTGATCTTCTTGGGCTCGGGCACCTGGTTGAAGTACAGCACCGGGCCCTCCGCGAGCAGCACCTGAGTCTCCCGGTCGCCCGGTTCGTCCTCCGGATGCAGTGGCCGGCCGGTCACGCTGCTCCAGAAGCGGGCCAGTTCATAGGCATCCGCACAGTCAATCGCCACGTTCTGCACTATCGAAACCATGCACGCCAGCCTTCCTCACTTCCACCCCGGACGCCACCCGTCCCAGCACGGCGATGAGGAGACGCCCCGCCTGCCACCCCGTCAGGAACCGGAGCGGATCGCTTGGTCCCAGGCACCGGGGCTGCGGTGGTGGTTGCTCTGCCCGGCGGCGAGCACATGGCGCCGTTCGGCAAGGTGCTCGGTGCCGGCCGGAAGGTCCAGCCCGTCGAGGAGGGCCGGTGCGGCGCCCGGCTCGAGGTCGCCGTAGACATCGTGGAAGCCGGCCCGGAGGCCCCGGAAGAGCGCGGGGTGCAGGACGGGCAGCCGCATCGCGGTGCGGTACGTCGTCTCCTTCACGGCCCAGCACACCGGCCCCGAGCACTCCAGGACCCGGCGGGCCCGCCGGAGCAGGCCCTCCGACGGTTCGGTCACGATCCGGTCGATGTCACTGCCGAGCACTTCGCCGAAGGCCCTCGCGGACGTGGTGCGGTCCTCGAACCAGTCCCCTCCAGCACGTCGGAGACCCCCTCCGTGAGCGTGGCACGGCTGGCGTGGTTCTCCAGGAAGACCGTGACCACCTCATCCGGGTGGGCCTTGAGGAAGTCCACGATCCTGATGAGCCCGCCGCGGAAGGTCTCGTGGCACTGGAACGTGGAGTGGCACATCATCACGTCGTGGTTGCCCTCTGCGTCGTAGGCGATGTCGTAGGTGTCGAGCATCAGCCCGCGCACGCCGTCGTCGAGCTGCGGGGGATGTCGCGCAGCTGGTTCCGCGGGGGTATCGCCCCCGAGTCCGCGTACGAGTTGTGGGTGGTCAGCGACGCCCACTGGTCGAGGCGGGCATCTCCGTACGCCCTGCCGGACGCCGCCACCGCGGCCGTCGGGGTGGGCAGCATCGCGGCCAGTAAGAGCAGCGAGAGGACGGGTAGGGGCAGCCTTCGCAGCACGCGGAAGCCTCTTGCAAGCATGTCGTTCCCCAGGGCCAGGACGGTCGCCGTTGAACCGGAGCGGGCGTGCGGTACCGGTTGCCGGGCGGCGGAGTGAGGGGCGGCCCGGAGCACCGTGATGCCCGGGGGCCCGGCCCCACCGTCCGTTCCGCGTCGAGCCAACACGGTCGGCACGGGGCCGGACCATGCGGTTCCACCGGCAGAAACAGGCCCCGCCATGAACCGAACCGGAGCGCAGCCCAGGTGAGGACGGCCGGCACCCGTCGTCCGCGCTGTGCTGCGCTGGAGCATCTGCTCAGCAGATAGGCGGCCCGGTGGTGCTGCCCGGCAGGGTCGGGCACCGGGCCTGGCCCACGCACGCCATATCGGTGAGATCGTGCTCCTGCAGACGCCGCGGAGTCGTCCGGCATCTCGGTGGAGGTGGAGGCGACCGAGTCTCCGAAGTCGCCTACGAGTCCATCCTTGCCAGGGGTGAAGACATTCGAGACGCTCGACGCCCAGCCATGGGCGACCCGGGCCTGCACCGAACTCCGGGCCAGTGGGGAGACCCTGGACCCCCGACAGCCATACGGCCGCACTGCTCAGCCGACTCGGCCCACCCGGCTGCTCCTGTCATCCAGGGCCAAGAGCGCTCAGTCGGGTCACCGGTCCTGACCCAGGAGGGGCGGGGGTTCGGTGCGGTTGGTGATGCCGAGCTTGGGGAAGGCCCGGTAGAGAGGTGGCCGACGGTGTGGGGGCTCAGGCAGAGCTGGGTGGCGATCTGGCGGTTGGCGGCGCCCGTGGCGGCGAGCCGTACGACTTCGCGTCCCTGGAGGCGGCGGGCCGGTGCCGCGTCGTCGTCCGGGGCGCCCTGAGCAGTCAGTGCCTCCTCCACCAGCCCGAGGCGGACACCGATCGGCTCTCTGGCAGGCATACCTGCGTCGTTTCGACGTCGAGCACACCTTCCGCCTGTTCCGCACACTCTCGGCTGGACCCGTCCGAAGATCCGCACCCCCGAGGCAGCGGACCGATGGTCCTGGCTGGTCCTCGCGGCCTGCATCCAGCTGCGACTGTCCCGGCCACTCGCAGCCGACCGGCGTCGCCCATAGGAGAGGCCGTCTCCTGGGACAGACCAACGACGGCTGCTCACCAGTGGCGAGGCCGCAGCCCTCAAGCTGCTCGAGTCCATCAGGGCACCGACCGCGCTCGAACCGGCGACCGGCGACCGGCGACCTGCGACCGGCGACCGGCGACCGGCGGAATCCCCGTTCCGGTCGTCTGATCACCGCGAAACAGGGCAGACGGACAAGCGGGGCGGAAGGAGGCCCGAGGATGTCCGGGATCCGTGACCTGCTCGGCCGCGCGAGAAGCACCGCGAGGACGCTCGGCGAGCGGCGGGCACGGACACTTGCCCGTCGTGACGCCGAGGAGGCGGCCGAGCTGCGGGAGCGGGCGGCGCGGGTCCCCTACCCGGCTCGGGCCCGTGCACCGGACCCGGCCGGTGCGGTGCCCCGGAGCATGCGGGTCGCAGCCGAGGTCGCCTGGCGGTTCCTGGTGCTGGCAGCCGCCGTGTGGGTCGTGATGCGGGTGATCGGCTCCGTCCGGCTGGTCGCGCTGGCCTTCGTCGCCGCGCTGCTGATCACCGCGCTGCTCCAGCCGACAGTCGCCCGGCTGCATCGCCGGGGGCTCCCCCAGGGGCTCGCCACCGTCGTCACGGCGCTCTGCGGGTTCCTGGTGCTCGGACTGCTCGGCTGGTTCGCCGTATGGCAAGTGCTCGACAATCTGGACAGCCTGTCAGGGCGGCTCCAAGAAGGCATCGCGGAACTGAAGCGGTGGCTCCTGAACAGCCCCTTCCATGTGACCGAGCAGCAGATCAACGACGTCACCGGGCGCCTGAGTGACGCGATCGGCAGCAGCACCAGCGAGATCACCTCGACCGGGCTGCGGGGGGTGACCGTCCTGATCGAGGTCATCACCGGCACCCTCCTGGCGATGTTCGTCACGCTCTTCCTGCTGTACGACGGCAGGCGCATCTGGGACTGGACGCTGAGGCTGATGCCGGCGGCCGTGCGGCCCGGGATCGCCGGAGCGGGCCCGCCAGCCTGGCGGACGCTCACCGCCTACATCCGCGGAACGTTGGTCGTCGCTCTGATCGACGCGGTGTTCATCGGGGTCGGGATCTACTTCCTCGGGGTTCCGCTCGCCGTCCCCATCGCCGTTGTGATCTTCCTGGCCTCGTTCGTGCCGCTGATCGGCGCCATCGCCTCCGGCGCGCTCGCCGTGATTGTCGCGCTGGTCACCGAGGGCGTTTTCACCGCGCTGATGACCCTGATGGTGGTGCTCCTCGTCCAACAGATCGAGGGGCACATCCTGCAACCCTTCATCCTGGGGCGGGCCGTGCGGATCCACCCGCTGGCCGTGGCCCTGTCCGTCGCCACCGGCGGACTGATAGCAGGTATCGGTGGAGCAGTCGTCGCCGTCCCGCTGGTGGCCGTCGCCAACACGATGATCGCGCACCTGCGGGACCACGCGGGCGAGGACGGGGGGCCGGCACCGGAACCAGACGCCCCACCGGAGGCGACACCAGAGCCGGAAAGGGACCTCGGGCTTCCTGCGGCGCCCGTGGATCCCGCAGAGGCCGGGAAGTCCGTGGAACCCGGCGCCCCGGCCGTCGAACCGGAGCCCGCCCGGCGAGCTGGGCCACCAGAGATGCGGCCGACCGATGCCGCGGAGTGAACCATGGTCCGTCTTCGGGCTCACCCTCCGGGTGCTGGGCGCAGGGGGCATGCCGTCGCCAGTCAACCTGACCTGGAGTGCTGTGTTCCCCTTGGTATGCAGAAAGCGGTGATCGATGATCGCCGCGAGGTCATCCAGAGCGGCACGCAGCACAGCCGCCGCGATCCTGACGTCGGAGTGGCGGGCGGCTGATGCCTGATCCGCCAGTTTCATGGCGCCCGGGAGCCGGCGGGCGAGCGAGATGGCGTCGTCACCGTCGTGGAAGTAGTACGACTCGGCGTACTGCAGGAAGCCGACGCCGACCACACTGATGTCGGACGCCAGGCTGTCGAGGATTTCGGCACCGGCATCGGCGTCGACGTGGTCCGTCGTGGGGTGGGTGCGGACCAGATGCGCGATCCGCAGAGCGAGGGCGCGGCGGCGGCCCAAAGCCGGGAAGGTGCCGAGTGTGCAGGCCACGGTCGCGCTCAGCAGCGCGAAGCCGGACAGGGCCTCCTCCAGCGGGGCAGCGATCGTGAGCCAGCCCGCGGCGGGAGCGCTGTCTCCCAAGCGGCGCCGTGATGGCGTCTTCGGCAAGCGCCACGCCGCGGTCATGACCAGGCGGCGCAGGCCCCCGTGGCGGGTCGGGTGGATTCCTCCAGGTGGTCCAGGACCCTCGTAGCGGAGCCTCCTGGTCTCCACACCTGACTGACTATCAGCGGACCGTGCGCAGTGAGCGGCGACTCCCCCGGGGGCCAGCCACTGCGGCGGCCCGGCTCAGGAGCGCTGATCGAACTGTCTGTCTCGCCTCCGAAGCAGCGCAGGCGCCCCCTTCAGCGCGCCGCGCACCAGCCCCACGCCGTGCCGCGCCAGGATGGGGCCCCGTGGGTACGGAGCCTGCGGGGACGGGAGCAGAACCTTGATCGACGTGGAAGTCCAGCACTGCGGCAGCCAGATTTTGATCAGCGCCCAAGGAGAGCTCGACGAAGGGGCTGGAGAGGTGCTCCAGCGCGCGCTGGACCACGTGACCCTGGTCGAGCACGACCTCCTGGTGGACCTACACGCCGTCACGGCCATGGACGTCAACGGCCTGATGCAGCTCTTGATCCTGCACCGGAGCGCAGAGCACATGCACCTACGGGTCCAGGTCACCGGCTGGCAGCCCCAGCCCCAGCAGTGCATGGCCACCGTCGCAGGCATCCCCGGGGCCAGAGCGGGCACCGCCGAGCGCTACGCCCTCGCAGGGTTCCGCCGACTCCTCGAGCACAAGGCACAACGCGCACGCGAACACTCCGATTTCGCCGATGGCGGGCTCCCCCGCATCTGACTACACCTTCGCGGCTCAGCACCGAGCAAACCGTCAGCCCGCTGGCCTCCCGGGAGTGCGGGAAGCCCAACCACCGACTCAACACCAGCACGACTTCCCGTGCGGGCCGTCACCCGGTGAGGCGACGCCCGCCTGCCGTCATGGCGCGAGGCCGACGCGTGAGGGAGCCGGCGTCGGACCCAGGTCTCGGTGTCGATGGTGCGGCCGCCGTTCTGCTTGGTCTCTTACAGCGCGGCAGGCGGAGCGCCCGATCACGCCGCCCAGGGGGCAGGGTGTACATGCGGGATCTGGCCGGTCCCGGCCGCAATCGGGTGCCGGGGGTGGTCCCCGTGCGTTTAGCCGGAGACCCATCGGTCATACGGGGTCTGTAAGACCTTCCGATCGAGCAGGGAGTGATCAGCTGTGTCTGGTGAGCAGAAGGCCAAGGCGAAGGGCGAGCAGACCAAGGGCAAGCTCAAGGAGACCGCCGGCCGCCTGACGGGCAATGAGCGGATGGCTGCCGAGGGCCGTACGGAACAGGCCAAGGGTGATGCGCGTGAGGCCAAGGAGAAGATTAAGGACGTGTTCAAGCACTGACCCTCACGCCATCAGGGCCGGGACCGCGGCGCGGTCCCGGCCCTGATGCATGCCGGCGCCCAGCCGGCTCGGTCAGGTGGCGGGCCGGGGCCGGCGCGGTTCTGCCTGGCCGAAGAGGAGGGGGTAGCCGCCGGGGAGTTGGCGCAGGATCCGGGCGAGGAGGTCGGGGTCTGTCAGGCATGTGACAACGACGAGTGCGGCGCCGGTGTCCCGGCGGGCCGTGGCCGGGATGGCGCCGGTCCGGGCGGCCAGGACCTGGTGGACGGCCTCGTCGGCGCGTCGGCGGGTGGGGTAGGCGCCCTCGTAGAGTCTGAGCGCAGCGCGGGCTTCCGCCGGGGGCCCGTGGGGGTCTCAGAGGCATAGGACGAGGTACGCCGCCCTGCTCCCGTACCCGGACTGACAGCTGCCGTTCGGCTTCGGACCAGCGACCCCAACACGGCCGGCCGGCGCCGGGCGCGCCACGGCAGCGGGTTCCGCTACCTCGGCGTGGACGACCGCCCGCTGTCCGCGCGGGAGCTCGTGGACGAACAGGCCCACGCGGTGGTCCGGGCCCTGGTCAGGCGCAAGGACACGGGCCCAAGACTCTTCGCGTACTGGGAGCACAGGGCATGGCACGAGGTCCACGCCGAGGACCTCAACGCCTACCTGCGGGTACGGTCGTGCCGGGACGTGACGGCGAAGGACTTTCGGACCTGGTACGCCACCGTACTGGCCGCGGTGGCCCTGGCCGTATCCGAGGGCACGGCCGACGCGTCGCACGCCCGCCGCGGCAGGGTCGAAACCCGCGCGGTGCACGAGGTCAGCGACTACCTGGGCAACACACCCGCCGTCTGCAGGTCGTCCTGCATCGACCCCCGTGTCGTCGAGCTCTATGAAGACGGACAGACCATCGCTCCGACCCTCGGCGCCCTGGGCGAGCACGGGCTCGTGGGCCGGCCCGCCACCCAGGGGGCAGTGGAGCTTGCCGTACTGAAGGTCTTGCGGGCAGGCAAGCCGTGATGACCGGGCGTCTAATGATGAGTGCCTCGATGGGAGCGGCCGATCCTCCCAAGCCAGGTGGACTACGGGGGCAGCCGCGGACCATGGGGTTGCGGCCATTGAGAGGAGTGCCGTCATGGGCGGTATGGAGTACAAGAAGCAGCGGCCGGGGAAGGGCCGGGAGGAGCAGGAGCGCATGCAGCGCCCCGGGCAGGATTCCCGCTCGCGCCAGGAAGGCAAGAGTCCTGAGGAACTGCGCCTCCGGGACGAGGAGGCGAGCGGGACGCGCCGGGAGCACAAGGAGGAGGAGGACAGGCGCGACAACGAGTCCTGACTCCGCAGGCGCACGGCTCCCCCGGCCCCGGTTCTTCTGGCCTCCGGTCGGCCGCGTGCCTGCCGTCCAGAGACACGTCGCGCCGACTGCCGCAGCCGCCATGACCTCGGTCGAGGCCGATGCTCCGGGTGACGTCATGGGGAAACACCGTCAGCCTCACGAAGCGGTCTCGAACGTGATCTCGGCGCTCGGGAGCAGCTCGGCCGCCATGTGCCGTTCCATCATGCGCAGGGCTGCCTCAGCGAGGCCGGCGTCGATGTGAGCGACCGCGTCGAGGGCGACGACGTCGAGGTGTCGGATGTGCACTGCTCGGTCACCTGCCCGCACAGCACCACCCGTTGAACCCCAAGCTGCCCCAGCAGGTATGCAAGCGGCGTTTCGAGTCGAAGCGCTGCCCGGCCCCACCGGCACCGACTTCTTCCGCCGTGCCGGTGTGGGTGGCACCAAAATCGGCAGTAGCAGGAAAGACGATCCCGCCCAGGTCGCGAAGCAAGGGCTCGACGCCCTGTTCTCGGGCAAGGACAAGGTCATGGCCGGATCGCTCAAGACCTGGGCGCAGGGCATGGCCAACAAGCGCCTTCCCGACAGCCTGAAGGCGGAAGGCCACCGCCGGATGGCTGACCCGGCTCAGCCGACCAGTAGCCGCCCCCGCGCAGCACCGGACGCGGGTCGGCCGGTCTCACCGCAAACGCGGGGTACATCGTGATGATCCGGGTAGCCGCACGACATGGACACCACGACCGAAACCACGCCGCTGCGCGCCGTCGCGCCAGTCTGCACGCTTTCGCCGTCGCCGAAGCGGTCCAGCTCCCAGTTGCTGGCCGAGCGGACCATGGCCGCCCCGGCCGATCACGGCGTCGCGGGAACCGTGATCCGGATCGCCGACCACGACGTCAAACCGGGCGTAGAGGTCGACATGGGTGGCGGTGATGCCTGGCCGCAGATCCGCGACACGATCCTGGGCTGCGACATCCTGGTCCTGTCCACGCCCATCCGGCTCGGCCACCCCACCAGCATCGCCCGGCGGGTCCTGGAACGCCTCGACGCCGAACTCGGATTCCCCCTCGCCGTGAACACCGCGCACCTCGCGCGCCGCCTCAAGGCCTCCGCCTACCCGCCCTCTTCCTGACCGCCGCCCCGTGTGACATGTGATCGCGCCGGAAGGAGACCGACATGCCCGCCCATGAGCAGACCCGCCTCACCGACCCGGTATCCCTACATCCCCGTCCGCCCTTCCCCGAGCAGGACCAGGACCATCCCGGCTCCACCGAGGCGATGGATCCCCGCCCCGACCACGGCGAGGACACCTACCGCGGCCACGACCTGCTGCACGGCCGCAAGGCGCTGGTCACCGGAGGGGACTCCGGGATCGGCCGTGCCGTCTGCCTCGCCTTCGCACGAGAGGGCGCCGACGTCGTCTTCACCCATCTGCCCGAGGAATCCGACGAGGCCGAGGAGACCGCCCGCCTGATCCGCAGGGCCGGCCGCACCGCGGTACCGGTCGCGTGCGACATCCGGCACGAAGGCGAGTGCACGGCCCTGGTCGAGAAGACAGTGGGCGAGCTGGGCGGCATCGACCTGCTCGTCAACAACGCCGCCTACCAGATGGCCCAGCCCGACGGGATCGAGTCGATCACCACCGAGCAGTTCGACCGGGTGATGAAGACCAACCTGTACGGGATGTTCTGGCTCACCAAGGCCGCGCTGGCCCACATGCCGCGCGGCGGATCCGTGATCAACACGGCTTCCGTGCAGGGCTACCAGCCCAGCCCGCACCTCCTCGACTACGCCATGACCAAGTCCGCGATCATCTCCTTCACGCACAGCCTGGCCCAGATGCTCGCCGAGCGCGGCATCCGGGCCAACGCCGTCGCTCCCGGACCGGTCTGGACCCCGCTGATCCCCGCGACCATGCCCGACCCCACCAAGTTCGGCGAGCAGTCACCGCTGGGCCGGCCCGCACAGCCTGCCGAGATGGCACCCGCGTACGTCTTCCTCGCCTCCGACCGGGCCTCCTACATCACCGGTGAGATCGTCAACGCCACCGGCGGAACCCCCCTGCCGTGACCCCGGACGAAGCCCTGCGCCAGATCGCCTTCCTCCTCGAATGGCGCGGCGCGTCCCCCTACCGGGTACGGGCCTTCCACACGGCCGCCGACGCCGCGCGCGACCTGGAGCCGGGCCCGGTGGACAGCGCCCGGGCCAAAGGGCTGCGCGGGGTGGGCCCGGTGACAGCGGAGGTGATCGCGCAGGCATCGACCGGGGCGGTCCCGGGCTACCTCGCCCGCCTGCGGGCCGAAACCGGCCCGGCGGCGCGCGCCGGATGGGACCTGGCGGCCGCGAGCACCGGAGACTGCCACCTGCACTCCGACTGGTCCGACGGCGGCAGCCCCATCGAGGACATGGCCGACGCCGCCCGAGCCCTGGGCCACCGATGGGCCGTGCTGACCGACCACTCGCCGCGGCTGACGATCGCCCACGGTCTGAGCCCCGACCGGCTCAGGCGCCAGTTGGAGGCCGTGGCCGCCGTCAACGGCAGGCTGGGCCCGCACTTCCGACTGCTGACCGGCATCGAGTGCGACATCCTCGAAGACGGCTCGCTGGACCAGGAGGAAGACCTCCTCGACAGCCTCGACATCGTCGTGGCATCCGTGCACTCCAAACTCCGCTCCGAGCCCGAACCGATGACCGCCCGCCTACTGGCCGCGGTGCGCAACCCACGTGTCGACGTCCTGGGGCACTGCACGGGACGGATCATCACCGGTAGGGGCCGCCCGCAGTCCCGCTTCGACGCCGAGGCCGTGTTCGCCGCGTGCGCGGCATCCGGCACGGCCGTGGAGATCAACTGCCGGCCTGAGCGACGCGACCCCCCGGACGACCTGCTCGCGCAGGCCGCCGCTGCGGGCTGCCGGTTCGCCGTGGACACCGACGCCCACGCCCCCGAACAACTGCACTGGCAAAGTACGGGCTACGCACGCGCGGCACGCGCCGACCTGGGAGCGGACCGGCTGATCACGACCTGGTCGCTCGAGCAGCTGCTGACAGCGGGAAGCGGTAGACACGGGCGCCTTCGAACGGGTGAGACGCATCGTGCGGCCGAGCGCATCCAGGTCTGGCGGGGAAGCGATCGGATCGGGCCTGAGCGGTCCGACCTGAGCACACACGGAGGCGTCATGGGACACGGCGGGAATGTGATCGACGAGCTGATGGCCGACCACCGGGAGGTGGAGGAGATGTTCGCCCGGATCCAGGCCATGACCGGCAGCGGGCAGGAGCTTCGCGATCTCATCGACGAGATCACCATCGAGCTGGTGCGCCACTCGGTCGCCGAGGAGCAGTACCTCTATCCGGCGGTGCGCGAACACGTCGAGGGTGGCGGGCCGATGGCCGACAAAGAGATCGAGGACCACGGCCGCGTCGAGAAGATGCTCAAACGACTGGAGAAGATGAGTACCGACGATGCGCAGATGAGCCCGCTCCTGCAGCAGCTCATGGATGAGGTCGCCGCCCACGTCCAGGACGAGGAGACGAGCCTCTTCCCGATGCTGAGGCGGGCCTGCACCCCGCAGCAGCTGGACGATCTCGGTGACAAGATCCGCCGGGCCAAGACGTTGGCACCCACCCGGCCGCACCCGGCCGCACCGAGCTCCCCGACGGCCAGCAAGCTCCTCGCACCGGGCGCCGGCCTGGTGGACCGGGCGCGCGATTTCGTGACCGGTCGCGGCAGGTCCTGAGCCACGCCCCGAAGGCGGGCCCTCAGGTGTGCGCCTCTGTGATCGGCCCTTGGAGGGGGCACCCTGGGCTTGTCGGTATCCCCGCAGCTGCCCAGTGGTCCCCCACCGATACGACGCTTGACATGCGAGCGGATGCCCGAAGGGAGGGGCCGGTCGACAGCCTGCCAAGTCCCCGAGGGGCCGCCCGCACCGCTTGAGGAGCCGGGTCCATGGCCTGACACGCCCGACAGCCCACCGCTGTGCACGACCGCTTCCCGACGTCTCAGGTGTGCCCGCCCAGCAACACGCGGGGCGGACCTACGGCGGGACCCACAAGCCCGGTCGTGGCCCACCGGACAGTGACGCGCACTGAGCGCACGACGCCGATGAAGGGAGCGTGACGGGCATGCGCAGCGTGGGAGTGGAGGAAGAGCTGCTGCTGGTCGACCCCGGGACGGGGGAGCCGCTCGCCCTTTCGGCCGCCGTGATGTCGGCTGCCTCCCGCGAGGGGAACGGGGCGAATGCTCCGGTGGAGGGTGCCCTGGAGTCCGAGCTCAAGTGCGAGCAGGTGGAGTTCGCCACCCGGCCCGTCCTGCGGATGGGGGAACTGGCCGAGGAGATCGTCCGCTGGCGGGCCGAGGCGGCTCGGCACGCCGCCGACGCGGGCGGTGCGGTCGCCGCGCTGGCCACCTCGCCGCTGCCGGTGCGGCCGTCCACGGTGCCCAAAGAACGCTACCGCTGGGTAAGCCGGCAGTTCGGACTGACCGGCCAGGAGCAGCTCACCTGCGGCTGTCACGTTCACGTGTCCGTCGCCTCGGACGACGAGGGCGTGGGCGTCCTCGACCGCATCCGCCCGTGGCTGCCCGTCCTGACTGCGCTCAGTGCCAATTCACCGTTTTGGCAGGGCCAGGACAGCGCCTACGCCAGCTACCGCAGCCGGGTCTGGAACCGCCTGCCCTCAGCCGGGCCCACCGACGTCTTCGGCAGCGCGGAGCACTATCACCGGCAGGTGGGCGACATGCTCGCGACCGGCGTCCTGCGCGACGACGGGATGATCTATTTCGATGCCCGCCTGTCCGCCAGCTATCCCACGGTCGAGATCCGTGTCGCCGACGTCTGCCTCGAACCCGGTACGCCCGTCCTGCTCGCCTCCCTCGCCCGTGCCCTGGTGGAGACCGCCGCCCGCGACTGGCGTGCCGGCCTGCCGCCGGCCCGCATCGGCGTCGGCCTGCTGCGCCTCGCCGCCTGGCAGGCGGCCAAGTCGGGCCTGGACGGCCCGCTCCTCGACCCCCGGAGCATGAGCCCGGCCCCTCCGGCGGTGGTCCTCGACGTGCTCCTGGACCATGTACGGGCAGCCCTCGACGACCACGGCGACCTCGAACTCGCACGCGCAGGCGTTGCCCGCCTCCTCGAACGGGGCAACGGCGCCCGACTCCAGCGCCGCCTGCTGCACACCAGCGGTGACCTGCGCGCGGTGGTGGCCGAATGCACACGCCTGACCACGGCCCCCATCGCGTGACGGACCACCGGCATCGTCGCTACCCCCTTGGCGGCATGCCGGTGACTTTCTGGGTAGACGCCGTGTATGAACAACGCGATGCTCTGGGTGTTCTTGCTGGTCGGAGTGGCTGCCGTGGCGTTCCTGCTGATCGCGTTCGCCCGAGGACGTCGAATCCAGGCCCGCGACAGCGGCCCCTGCCCGCCTCCGGAGACGACCGCTGAACGGACGGACAGGAGGCCGGTACGGCCACGAAGAGGCGAGCGTGGAGGGGCAGGGGGCCGGACGAGGCAGCAGGGGAGGGATCTGAACGGCGCGGTGTGCGTCGGCCAGGTCCGGCTCTCACCTGAGAGAGGCGGTAGACCATGAGTGACAGCACCCCCGACCCGCGCCCGGCTCTGCTCCCCGATCTAGGAGCCGCTGTGGACGAGCACGGCAGGCCACCGGGAGTCCCGTCCCGGACCGGACCGGGCACCGGCCCCGCCGCCGATCCGGAGCGTGTGGACCGTAACCGCAGGCAGAAGCACGCGAAGGGCGAAGAACTCCCGCGGGATGAGGCCGGTCGCCCGTGACGCCCTGGCCGCGCCGCAGGCCGGTAACGATTGAGTCCGCCTCCCTGGCGACGCGTCCTCGGCGGACAGGACCCGCGTCCACCAGATGCTCGCCGCGAGGCCTCACGACGGCGTGGAGACCACCTGACAGGGGCGAGGACGCGCTACTGGTGGCGTGCGCACTGCTTGCCACCGCCTGCCAGCTCACACAGGGCCCGCCGGCCCGGACGGCAATCTCGGCGACGGCATGCTCACCATCGCCGTCACCGACCAGGCCACGGCCCGGCCGGTGCTCCGTGCGTGGCACCCGGACTCGCCGCACGGCCACGGCCTGCACATCGTCGACCGCGTCACCACCGGCTGGGGCGCGTCCCTGACCCTGGCGGCAAGACCGTCTGCGCCACTCTGCCGTTCGCCCCACTGGGGACGGAAGCGGGCCGGAGCGCCCCCGCCCTCACCCGCTCGGGTGCGAATGGGTGCTGTCGGAAGCAGTCAGGACAGAGGCTGTGCACATGACCGCCAAACTCATCGTCTACCCCCCGGATGAGCAGGGCTGGCGCCGGGTCCGCTACGACGGCGTCGCCATCGGGGTCGCTCACCGCCCGTCCGACATCCGCGGCTTCCTGGCTGCGGCTGGGCTGGAGAATGCCGAAGACGTGGACCTCACGGACCCGGACTTCGTGGAGTGGAGAGGTGCCGGCCCCGAGGACTGGGATCCCTCCCCGCACTGACGACCGCGCACCGAGCAGGCACGCGACTTCGTGACCGGCCACGGCAGGTTCAGAATTTCCCACTGGGGCGGCGGGGCCGCCGCCCCGGTCGTACGGTGACGTGCGTCATGCCGCAGGCCCGCCGCCTGCGGCTACGCTGGTCGGCCACGAGCGGAGCGGCGCAGCTTCGCGCCGCAGCTCGCGGACCCGGCACGGGCCCCGGCGAGCACGCCCCCGAGGAAGCCGCTGTGTCCGCCGATCTCGCACCTGTCATAGCCGCCGGCACACGCTGGCTACTGACCGCCTTCCCACCCTCCGCGGGCGCGTTCAGCCGGGCCCTGGCCGAAGCCCAGGCCCGGCAGGCCGTCACCCTCGCCACGGCCCTGCGGTACCCGACACCACTCGACGCGCAGCTGCTGCACCTGCTCGGCCCGGGCGGGAGCGCCCGCCTGGACTGGCTGACCGGCGCCGATCACGGCGGTGGCGACCCCGACGCCGACTGGCGGACCTGGGTGGACGAAACCGTCGTCAGCTGGGCCGCCTGCCTGCTCGCGGACCCCGCCCTCGCCGTACACGCCCACCACCTCGCCGACCCTGGCCAGGCCGGCGAGGTCACCCGTCTCACCAGCCCCGGCGACCACGAACACGACGCCGCGCCGCTGCTGCGCCACCCCGATCTGCTCGAACCGGTCGCCGCCCTCCACCGAGACCTGCTACTGGACGTACTGGCCAACGAGGGCGCGGCGCTGGGATAGCGCGAGCTCTGCCACGACAGGGGCGACGCGGTGAGGATCAGTCGGCGAGCCACGCGGCAGAACGGGCAGTCCTGAGCTGTCACAGAAGGTGACAGCAGCCAGATCGACATCGAGTCCGCCGCGGCCGGCGTGCAGAAGGGCACCGGCTGGGGCGCCCCGGCGCGTCGCGGGACGGTCAGCCTTCCTCGGCGGCCGTGCGGGCCCGTACCTCCTGCGGGGTGAGGTATTGGTCCGTGTATTCGAAGTCGCGCAGCGTCCCCGGCTTGTACGTCTGGAAACCGGTGCGGACGAAGTCGTCGCCGGCCACGGCGTTCAGGAGCCAGTTCGTCATCACCCGGGTCTTCGCGGCGCCGGTGCGCAGCGCCGCCCAGTGGTAGCCGCGGGCCACGGCCTGGGCGGGCATCCCGCGCAGGTCGATGCCGAGCGGCCGGGAGACGCCGTCGCGGCCGCCGAGGTCCACGACCAGCCCGAGGTCCTTGTGGACGTACGGACGCAGCGGTGCGCCCCGCAGCGTGGCGACGACGTTGTCGGCCGCGACCCGGCCCTGGCGCGCGGCGTGCTGCGCGGTGGGCGGGCAGACCGCGCCGTCCCCGCCGCCCGCCAGGTCGGGCACGGCGGCCGCGTCACCGAGCGCGAACGCGCCGTCCGCCCCCGGCACCCGCAGGTCCGGAGATACGACGAGCCGGCCGCTCTTCGCCGTCTCGGCACCGAGCGTGGCGATGAGCGGGCTCGCGGCGACGCCGGCGGTCCAGATGAGCGTGCGGCAGGGCAGCACCCGCCCGTCGGTGAGCCTGACGTCCTCGGGGCCCGCCTTGGCGACGGAGGCGCCGAGCGAGACCTCGATGCCTCGGCGGCGCAGCACGTCGAGGGCAGCCCGGCCCAGCCGATCGCCGAGCTCGGGCATCAGCTTGGGGGCCACGTCCACGAGGTGCCAGCTGATCTCGCGCCGGTCCAGTCGCGGGTACCGGGTGACGGCGTTGGAGGTGAGCCGCTCCAGGGAGGCAGCCGTCTCGGTTCCGGCGTAGCCGCCGCCCACCACGACGAAGCCGAGGCGGGAAGCCCGTTCCGGCGAGCCGGGTGCGGCGGCGTCGGCCAGGTCGAGCTGGGCGATCACGTGGTCGCGCAGGTGGGCCGCCTCGGCCAGTGTCTTCATCCCGCGGCCGTGTTCCGCCAGGCCGGGGATGTCGAAGGTGCGCGTCACGCTGCCCGGGGCGAGCACCAGGTGGTCGTACGGCTGATCCACCAGCTCCCCGGTGATCTTCCGGATGACGCAGACCTTGGCCCGGGTGTCGATGCCCACGGCCCCACCGGGCACGATCCGGGTCCGGTGACGGCGGCTACGGCGCAGCGACACCGCCACGGACTGCGGGGTGAGCACCCCGGAGGCCACCTGCGGCAGCAGGGGCAGGTAGAGCTGGTAGGAGAACGGAGTGACCAGCAGGATCTCCGCCTCCCCCGGTGACAGCGTCCGCTCCAGGCGGCGTACGCAGGAAACGCCGGCGAAGCCCGCGCCGACGACCACGATCCTCGGTCGCACCATGATGTCCGTCCCTTCTCGGGTGTACGGGTCCCTTGCACGCCTTCCCCGGCAGGCCACGTCATGCACGCGGAAAGCGGTGCGGACGGTTCCGGAGGGCCTGGACGGCCGGCGAACGGCCCCGGATGGCCCCGGATGGCCCCGGATGGCCTCGCCCCGAGGGAATGCACCCCGCTAGTGCTCGTGCAGGAGCGTGCGCAGTGCCGTGCGTTCGTGGTCCCAGGCTTCGCGGATGTGGCTCGCGAGACGGTCTTCGAGGAGGACGGTCGCCGCACAGCCGAACGCGATGTCCTCTTCGAGGTCCGGTTCGTCGACGAGGAGGCCGCCGATCACTTCGTGGCGGACGACCTGCTCGTGGACGGCGTCGGCCTCCACGTGTTCGGCGTAGAAGTGCTCGGCGGCCGGCCCTGCGCCGCAGCGCCGCATGGCCTTGGCCAGGCGGCGGGAGCCGGGCGAGGAGGTGACCTCGACGCACGCGAAGTGACCGACGAGCGCTCCGCGCATGGCCCGGTGCAGGCCGAACAGGGACATCAGGTTCACGCCCGCGAGCAGGGGTGCCGGCGCCTGGTCCAGGTAGCGGCCGTACGTGGGGTCCAGCCCGAGGTCGGTCATGAGGGCGGCGAAAAGCCGTGCATGGATGCGGTCGGCGCGGCCGGCGCCGAACTCGTCGTACTCGATGGCCACCATGGCGGCTTTGGCCCGTCCCGTGAGCCGCGGGATGACCCAGGCGTGCGGGTCTGCCTCCTTGAGGTGGTAGAGGGAGCGCAGAGCCGCGTACTCGCGCAACTGCCAGAGTTTTCCGTCCGCTTCGAGGTGGTGACTCAGGCTGCCGGAGAGGTCGACGGGCTCGACGAGGAGCGGGGCAAAGGCGTCCTCGACCGTCCGGGGTGCATCGAACAGCTCGGTGCGCAGGGCGTCCAGGAAGCGCGCTTCCATCGCCTGGCGCAGTCGCAGGAGGTCCGGGTCCCACTCGCGTGCGTCGTCCACGCCGTCGAACCCGCGGTAGTGGAGCTCGTAGAGGAGGTAGAGGGCGAGCTGGAGGTCCTCGCCCCACGGGTCGGCCTCCAACACGGCCCCGGGGGCCCACCGCGGCGGGCCCCCGAACCGCAGGGCATGCGTGACGGCACAGGACAACTCGCCCCGTCCCTCCACCAGAGGGGGGCTCTGGTCTGCAACGGCGACCGGGTCCGGGCTGGGTGGGCGCATCACGGGTTCCTGTCCTCAGGCGGCGGAGCGGTTCGCTCGCGGCGGCGGTGGCTGGTGTCGCACCAGGGGTACGTACGGCTGCGGCGGCAGGTGCAGACAGCGACCACGAACCGATCGGAGCGGGCGATCGTCCCGTCGCTGAGGGCGATTTCGACCGGGCCCTCGATCAGGACGGGCCCCTGCGGGTGCACGGACACCCGGCGGGCGGGCATCACCCCGTAGGCCGGGCATGAGGTGTCGTCAGAGGTGCTGGGCACGGATGACCACCAGCTCTTCCCATTCCTCGGCCTCGCTCGCCAGGCCCTGCCGCTCCAGCCAGAGCCGCCGCGAGCGCAGGATCGGGCCCCAGGGGACGGATGTCTTCGCAGTGACGTGTGCGGACAGGCCTGTCCCGACCAGCCGCTCCACGGTCTCCTCGGCCCCGCACATCCCGGAGTGCACCATCAGCAGAGCGCCGCCGGGACGCAGCAGAGCGGAAGCGGTCGCGCAGATCCGGTCGATCACGAGGCGTCCGTCCGGGCCGGCGTCCCAAGCGCGCTGCGGCCCGCGCGGAGGCAATGTCACGCCCGGAGCGGGTACGTACGGCGGGTTGGCCACGATGAGGTCGAAGCGCCGGCCGGCGGTACGTGCCCTGAAATCGCCGTGCAGGACGCGTAGAGGAAGCCGACGGAGCAGGGCGTTCATGCGCGCTGATGCGACGGCCGGCCAGGAGACGTCGACCGCCGTGACTGCGGCACCTCTGCGAGCGGCGTGCAGAGCCAGCGCGCCCGTCCCGGTGCCGATTTCGAGGACGCTGGTGCGGGGCCCCAGTTCCTCGCGGGCGAGTGCCTCGGCGAGCAGGTGGGTGTCCGCCTGCGGGCGGTAGACACTCGGCAGCGCGACCAGGCCACCGCTGAGAGTTCCCAAGGTCAGAGCCGTACTGGACATCGCGTACTCCGTGGATCGTGGCGCCCGTAAGGCCCCTCCTGCACGTCATACGGCGGCTGCCCAGGGCGGGCGACCTCATGCAGCGATCCGGCGATCTTCGGACCATCGACTGGAATCGGAGAGGGGAACACGGACGGAGTCAAGCCATCGAGATCGCTGCAGGAAAGACCGCGTTGGGAGCTTCCGCGGCCCGTGCACGCCCTGCAGGGCGTGCTCCTCACGGATGCCGACCGTCTCCTTTCCGATCTCCGATCGGGCCGGCAGCGGGTCGCCGGTACGTGGGGGGCCTCGATTCAGCACGGCCCGACGTGGTGAGCGAGCAGCGGCGGGGTAGACGGGACCAGGAGAGACGACAGCCGTCAGCACCCGGGCGTCGCCCCACGGTCGAGTCGCCTCACCCGGCTGACCGCGCCAACACCCTCGAAGATGCCGCCACCCGCCCGGGGACAGCCCGGTGAAACGTGGCGTCGGCAAGGACGGAACCATGAAAGCGGCAGTGTACGAAGGACCGCGGACGGTGACGGTCAAGGACGTCCCCGACGCGAAGATCGAGCACCCCAGCGACATCCTGGTGAAGATCACCACCACCAATATCTGCGGCTCCGACCTGCACATGTACGAGGGCCGGACCTCCTTCGAAGCCGGGCGGACCCTGGGCCACGAGAACCTCGGCCAGGTCGTCGAGGTCGGCAAGGCCGTCCGCAAGGTGCAGGTGGGCGACTGGGTGGTGCTGCCCTTCAACATCGCCTGCGGCTTCTGCAAGCAGTGCGAGCAGGGCCTCACGAACTACTGCCTGACCATGCAGCCCAAGGCGGACATGGCCGGCGCCGCGTACGGCTTCGCCGAGATGGGCCCGTACCAGGGCGGCCAGGCCGAGCTGCTGCGCGTACCGTACGGCGACTTCAACGCCCTGCGCCTGGGCGAGGACGCCGCCGAGCGGCAGCTCGACTACGTGATGCTGGCCGACATCTTCCCCACCGGCTACCACGCCACGGAAATGGCGAACGTGAAGCCCGGGGACCAGACTCTCGTCTACGGCGCGGGCCCGGTCGGCCTCATGGCCGCCTACTCCGCAATCCTCAAGGGCGCAGGCCGCGTCTGGGTCGCCGACCACCAGCCCGACCGGCTCCGTCTCGCCGAGGAGATCGGCGCCATCGCCGTCAACACCGCCGAGCAGGACCCGGCCGAGGTCGTCAGGGAAGCCACCCTCGGCCTGGGCGCGGACAACGGCTGCGAATGCGTCGGCTACCAGGCCCACGACCCGCAGGGCAAGGAGGACGCGACCCTGACCGTGAACGGACTCATCGACGCGGTCCGGTTCACCGGCTGCCTCGGCGTGGTCGGGGTGTTCCTTCCCGAGGACCCGGGCGGCGCCGAAGCCCAGGGCGAGCTCGAAGCCCAGGGCAAGGTACCCCTGGACTTCGGCATGCTCTGGTTCAAGGGCCAGCGGCTCGGCACCGGCCAAGCACCCGTCAAGCGCTACGACCGGGCCCTGCGCGACCTGATCGTGGGCGGCAAGGCCGAGCCGAGCTTCCTCGTCTCCCACGAACTCAGCCTCGACGAGGCCCCATAGGCCTACGAGCACTTCGACAACCGCGACGACGGCTGGACCAAGGTCGTCCTCCACCCCAACGGCAGCAGCCGCAGCGCAGGCGGTCACTCCCACCACACACTGCAGGAACTGCGCCAAGAAGCGAAGGAGCAGGGCATCGAAGGCCGCTCCCGCATGAAGAAGCAGCAGCTGGAGCGGGCGCTCAGGCGTTGAGCTGGTACAGCATGAGCCGGGGCTGGCCTTCCTTCACGAGGGGGGCGTAGCGGTGTGGTCAGGGTGGTGGGGAGTTCGGCGGATCGTTTTGAGGCGGGCCTCCATGAGGTGGCTTCGCCCACCACCCACCTCGTCGACGACGTCCCGTTCCACCGCGGCGAAGGGCTGGTAGTAGGTGGAGTTGTAGGCCTCGATGATCTGAAACGTCCAGTGGCCCGGGATGACGTTGCGGCCCACGATTTCACGCTCCACCCGATCGGCCTGTTCCTCGTGCCCCGCCTCCCGCAGGAGCCGGACCGCGTCGCCGAGCTCGAAGTCTGCGGTGCCGGTCAGCTGGTGGAACCCGTAGAGGTGTCCGCGGGCGCGCTCCGTGGTTTCCAGCGCCTTCGAAAGTGCGCCCAGAGCGCGCACCGTCTTCTCGTCGACACCGTCCGGAACCTGGTGTGCCGGATCCATCTCGTGGTTGCTTTTCATGCAGGACGTTCTGCCCGCTGGACGCTTCACCGGTTGGAGGATGGGGCCACGTGGCCTAAGAGCGTCTCCCCGAAGACTTCCGCCACCACGACACGGACTTCACAGCGTCCCAGGAAGCAGGCGGGATCCCCTGGCCAGCCATCAGGACGAGACAACGAAGAAGAATCGAATGCATGCCCTGGGTGCGGTCGGGCACACGGTGCTTCGGAGGTTGATAACCATGATTCCCCTGCTTCTCGTTCTCCTGCTGGTCCTTCTCCTCTTCGGCGCGGGGTTCGCGCTGAAGATTCTCTGGTGGGTGGCCATCGCAGTCCTGATCCTTTGGCTGATCGGTTTCGTCGCCCGACCCAAGGGGGGCGGCGGCCGCTGGTACCGCTGGTAGCCGGCCGGCCGTAGCAGAGCGCAGACACTGCGTGGTGGGGGCCGCCCGGCACCAGGGCCCGCTGCCGACCCCCGTGACGGGTCGGACGCGTCGGCCCCCGGTCCGCAGAGCCGAGGCCCCGTCCGGTCAGTCGGTCCGGACGGGGGCGAACCGGTCCGGTGAGAACGCCTCCGGTGCGGCGGGCTCGCCGGTGTCGAGGAGGTGGGCGAGGGCCCAGCCGCTGTGGTGGCCCGTGAGGATGCCCTGGCCCCCGTGGGCCGAGCACACGTACGCGCGGGTCGTGGCCGGGTAGCGGCCCAGCACCAGCCGGCCGTCCCCGGAGGCCGATCGCAGGCCGGCCCAGGCGCGGACCGGCCGGGCGTCGGCGAGCAGGGGGAAGTCCCTGATCAGCCGGGACAGCAGGAAGACGGTACCGGCCGTGGTGACGTGTTCGGCGAAGCCCGCCATCTCCTCGGTGGCCCCGGTGCACAGCGAACCGGCCCGCCACGGGCACAAGTAGGTGCGTCCGGATATGACGTGGTCGATGCGGACCTCCGCGTCCCGCACCTCGATCATCTGACCGCGCATCGGCTGGACGGGCAGCGGCGGCAGTCCGGGGAGGCTTCCCGACCAGGCGCCCGCCGCCACGACCACCCGGTCGGCGCGCAGGATGCCGCGGGAAGTGACGACGCGGACCGCGCCCCGCGCGTCCTCGATGCCCAGCACCTGCTCGCCGAGGGAGACCGTGGCTCCCGCCGCACGGGCCGCGGAGCCGAGGGAGTCGACGTAGAGAGCGGTGTCGACCATGTGGCCCGCGGTGGTGCGGAAAGCACCGAGGAAAGCGCTCCGGGCGAAGAGCGGCTCCAGGTCGGCAAGCGCGGCGGCATCGGTCCACTCCCCGAGCTCCTCCGGTCGCGCGGCCGTGGCCAGGACCAGCTGTTCGCGTTCCTCTTCGGTTCGGACCGGGCGCAGTACGCCCCTTCCGCGCCGGATCCCGGGAGTCGTCTTCTCGAACGTCCGCACGTCCTCGTCGAAGCGGACCCGTGCCGCCGCGACGAAGTCGTGCATCACCGGATCGGAGAGCAGGCGCAGCGAGGGGATGGCCACCCCGGCGGCCGCCCGGGATCCGCTTCCGCCGTCGACGCTGCCGTCGACCACGTGCACGCGGGCTCCGCGCAGGGACAGTTCGAGGGCGACGGAGAGGCCGACCACTCCCGCCCCGATCACCAGCACGTCATGGACAGCGGTCACGGCAGCTCCTCGAAGTGCAGGCTCGGCGTCAGGGCTCCGTCGGCCAGGGGCAGGATCTGTGCGTCCGTGCCGGTGCCGCGCAGCTTGCGCAGGTACGTCAGCAGGTCGCAGTGGAACTCGAAGGGGGCGATCCTGCGGATCCGGCGGCCCCCGCGGACCTCCCAGCCGGCGACGATCATCTCGATGCGGCCCGCGCGGGGCATGGTGACGAGATTCTCCAGCCGGCAGCTGAGCTCGATGAAGTCCTCCGGCATGGCGCCCCGTCCGGGCGCGACCCGCAGGGCGACGGGCCGGGGCATGGGCTGGGCCCCGACGCCCATCCGGATGCCGCGGCCGTTGGGGGTCTGCCCCAGCCGGTGGGCGGTGCTCCAGGAGTGGAGGAAGCCCGTGAGACGTCCCTCGTCGGCGAGTACGACGGGCCCGGCGGCCTCGCCCTCGTCGTCGTGGACCACGGGCGGGCCGTCGGGATGCGCGTCGGGCACGTCGTCCACGTGGAGGCAGGAGGGGAACAGCCGCTTGCCCACCGCTCGGGCCAGGCCGGGGGTGGCGAGGGCGGTGGTGCCGGAGAACAGCCAGCCGAGCCCGGCCACGACGGGGGCCGCGACCTGGGGGCGCAGGACGACGGGGAGGCCGCGCGGCACGGCGGCGGGGCCGGGGAGGCCCGGGGCGCCGAGGGTGTCCAGTGCGGTGGCGATGCGGTGGACGAGCGCGTCGGTTCCGGGGTCGTCGGTGACCCGCTGTGCTTCGGCCGCTTCCACGACGGCTCCGTGGGCGGTCTCGCAGCGCACGACGACCCTGGTCTGCTCGTGTTGGTACTCCCGCCGCAGCCCGCCCAGGGTCGCCGTGGCGGTGGTCCACTGGTATTGCTGGGCCAGCAGTACCTGGACGTCCGCCCCGGCCAGGCGCAGCCGTTCGGCGGTCGTGCGGACCAGGTGCTCCGCCGCGGCGGTGTCCAGCGGGGCCGGGATCCGCCGCGGGGCGGGGGCTGCGGCCAGGTCGGGGGCTGGGCGGACGGAGACGTTCCGGCGGTCCAGGGTGGTGCGGGCCTCGTGGACCAGCGACCGGATGTCGTCGGCGCCGTCCACCGTGCGGCTGGCGCTGCCGAAGGCGCCGTCCTCCCAGACCCGGCAGGCTGCACCGAAGGCGCCGCCCGCGGCGGCGGTGATCCGCCCGGTGGCCGGGACGATCTGGGCGACCGCCTCGCGGGCGTCGTGCACCCACAGTTCCACTTCCTCGGCCCGTGGCGCCGCGTCCACCGCGGTGCAGGCCTCGTCAACGGCAGCCCAGGAAAGGGGGTAGGACCTCACTGGGTCGTGCTCGCGAACCGGCGTCGTCATCACCTGAGCTCCTGCCCGCCCTGGCGGGCGTACGTGTCCAGTCCGTCGATCCTGACGGTCGGTTGTTCGAAGCCGACGATGAGGGGGCCTTGGTCGAGTTTTCCGCAGCCTCCGCCGCCGACGAAGGAACGGGAGTCGCCGGCGACGGCCGAGATGCCGCGGAGCGCCGACAGTCCGTCCCCGTCGATGACGACGTCGGTGAGGCGTCCCACCGGAACGCCGTCGTGGAGCAGCAGGCCCTCGAGGCCGAGGAAGCTGAAGGCGCCGCTCCCCTGGTGGACGTGGCGTACCCGCATGCGCTCCACCCAGACGGCCTCGCCGGGCGGGCGGCGTACGTCGTCGGCGTCGAACGGCCCGTCGAGGATGCGGGTGTGGGCCTGCCGGGGAACCGCCGGGTACAGGTAGGACATCCGGCGGCCGTGTCCGTTGGGCGCCTCGCCCGCCTGGGCTGCGCTCGCGGAGCTGTGCAGGACCCCGCTCACGATGCCCGCCTCGATCAGGGGCACGGCGGTGGCCGGGTGGCCCTCGTCGTCGAAGCGGTATCCGAAGACGGCGTTCGGGGCGCTCGGGTCGTCCACGACCGTCACCCACTCGGGACAGACGGCCTTGCCCCGTGCGGCTCCGAGATAGGAGGTGCCGCTCTCCACCACGTCGCCCTCGAGCGGGTGGCCGCACACCTCGTGGAAGAAGAGGGCGCAGCCGCCCGGGGAGAGCAGTACGGTGCGCCTGCGGCGGTCCAGGGTCATCAGGGGCAGGCCGCGCACGTCGTGCCAGGCCCGGTCCAGTTCGTCGAGGAGGCGTGCCGCGAGGTCCTCCGGGCCGAGGTCGCCTGCGTCCGCGCCGCCCGTCGCCGAGTCCCTGCGCAGGGTGAGCGGCCCGCTCGGTCCGCGGTAGGTCGCGCTGAGGTTCACGGTCTGGAACACGCGGTGGTCGCCGGTCAGCCCGTCCGCGGGCCCGGCCACCACCCGCTGGTCGAAGTCGCGCAGGCTGACGACGAGTTCGGGACTGCCGTCCCTGCCCGCCGCCACGCGCCGGATGCGCTCCGCCAGGTCGCGCAGCCGGTCCTCGGCGGCGTAGGTCACCGGCCAGGGCTCGGCGAGCGCGCCCGTCGCGGCGCGGACCGTGGCGGGCAGGTCGAGGTCTGCCCCGGCGGGGGACGGCAGCGCCCGGTAGCGCCACGTCTCACGGCCCGGGGCTCCCCCGCCGTGGGAGGAACCGATGCCGCGGTAGCGGGCTCGGGTGAACTCGGGTCCCGGACCGGAGTCCAGGAGGTGCAGGGTCTCGCGGCGCTCCGCGAAGTAGGCCGTCATGCGCCGAGGGCTTCCCGGCTCGCGAGGACGCGGGTGTGGCTGCCGAGCTCCTCCACCATCCGGGCGACGCGGGCCCCGACCGTCCGGTCGCTGAACGAGCCGTCCTGGGACAGGAACCCCTGGCCCGCGATGACGGCCGTGGGCACGGTGGTCACCCGCAGGGCCCGGCAGAAGTGGTCCATGGCGCTGATCGCGTTGGCGCCGCCGATGGGGGTGCCCCCGACGGCCATCAGTCCGGCGACCTTGCCGGTGAGCCACGGCTGTTCGTCCTGTCCCAGGGCCTGGAGGTGGTCGACGGCATTCTTGAGGGCCCCGGCGATGGTGCCGTGGTAGACCGGTGAGGAGAAGACCACGGCGTCGGCCTGGCGGACCTTGGCGAGGAGTTCCGCCACCTCCGGCGGCGGGTCCGTCAGGTGGGAGTCCCGGAAGACCGGGAGGTCCTTGCTGCCGAGGGAGTACATCTGGGGCTTCATGCCGGCGTCCCGTGCGGTCAGCAGGGCCTTGCGCAGGAGGAGTTCGGCCCAGGAGCCCTTGCGCGTGCTGCCGCCGAGGCCGAGCACCACTGGCTGATGATTCATCAATTCTGTACTCCGGAGGTGAGGTTCGTGCGGGGGGAGGTCCGGCGTCGCACGGAGAATCGGATCTCGCAGACGTGCCGGCCGAGGTCGCTGCGCTGCCAGGTGCGGTCGGGAGCGGGCAGCATCTCGGTGAGGCGCACCGGCCGCTCCCTGGCCTCGGCGACGAGCAGTTCGACCAGGTGCGGGCTGGCGAGGTCGACGTGGACGGGCTTGCGTTCACCCTGGACGGCGGCGTAGACGCGGCGGGGTACGCCCAGGGCTCGCAGCGCCTCGACGGTGTGCCGGTAGCGGTCGGCGCCCGAGGCCCCCTGGGGCGGCTGGAACACCTGCGCGTCCAGGCGCCAGGCCGCTCGCTGAACCACCACGTCGCCGATGCTGATGCGCGGGGTCAGCGGCCCCAGCACGATGCGCGGCAGTCCGCAGCCGGGCGGCCCGAGGGGGCTCTGCGCAGCAGCTTCCGCGTCTCCGAGGAGCGGCATGACCCGTCGTCCGGTGTGCCGGTCGATCACCGTCGCGTCCGGGCGGACGACGAGGTCCTCGGCGCGCAGGCGGTCCTGGCCGGGGGCGGCGGGTCCGCTCAGCTCGACGGTGCGCGGCAGGAGTTCGAGGTAGCACAGTTTGCCGAAGCGGTTGTGGGTGGCCACGTGCACGAGTTCCGGGGCCTGCGGGGCGGGGTCGTGGAGCCAGTCCCGGGTGGCCCGTGCCAGTGCGTCGCGGTCCTCGATGAAGCAGCAGAGGTTGCCCAGGCCCTGGAGGCCCCAGTGGAACTCGCCCACCACGACGGGGGCCCGGCCCGATTCCACCGCGGACCGGTCGCAGGTGTCGAAGTGCAGGTCCGGGGCTAGGATCACGGGCCCCGGGGCTCCGTCCGGGCCGGGGAGGACTGCCCGTACCGCCGCGGGGTCCAGGACCACCTCGGTGGAAGTGCCGTCCCAGGCGGCGGCGACCAGGTCGTGCAGGCGCCGTGCGACGTCGGTCCCGTCCAGGGGGACGGGCACGCTGACGGGGAGGGAGGCGAGGACCTCCGGGAGCGGGAGCTCGGTGACAGCGGGACCGAGCCGCTCGTGCCAGGCCGCGGTGAAGGCGTCGCGCGCCCGCAGCCACGCCTCGGCGCCGGCCGCGGCGGCCAGGTCGAGGACGGGCTCGAGCCGGGTGAGCAGGTTCCGGACGGCTTCCTCGCCGAAGCGTACGGAGAACTCCGGTGCGTGGTCCTCCTCGTAGAGCACGACCCGGTCGGCGTACAGCTGCCCCTTGCCGCGGCGCGCCACGTCCAGGCCCTGCTCGGTCAGGACGGCGTCGGCGCGGGCGACGGCGGCGGTCTTGCCTTCGGCGCCCGCCCCGGCGAAGCCGGTGGCGATCCCGGTCAGCTCCTGCGCGAGGGTGCGCAGGGTGTCGTCGCCGAGGTGTTCGGCGGCCGTCCGCAGGAGGGCCAGCGCATCCGGTTCGGAGGTGGGGGCGAGGAGTTCGGACGCCCACAGCAGGTTGCGCCGGTGGAGCGTGTGCAGGGTCGCCGCGGGTACCTCGCCCGCGCGGCCCGCGGCCGCCCGGGTCACGGCGCGGCGGACGCGGGACTGCGCGGGGAGCATTCCGGCGGCCGGGCCGGGCCGCCATTCCAGGGTCTGCGGTGCGTGGCGTTCGAGTGCCTGGTCGAGGAGTTCCTTGACCGCCCAGAAGGCGAGGAAGCCCCGGCGGGAGGCGGGCGGGTCCGTCCAGCCAACAGCCCCGCCGAGCGTGGCGTAGGCGATGGGGCCGGCGAAGGCGTTGGTCTCGCACTTGGCGGCGAGGCGCTGCAGGAAGGAGACCGCCTTGCGTTCGTTCTGGTTGGGGGCGGGGCTGCCGGGTGGCCTCTTCAGCAGGGCGGCGACCGTGGTGTCCAGGATCTCGGGGGTGAGCAGGACCAGGGCTTCGCGCAGCCGCGGGTCGCGCAGTACGGAGCCGAGGTGTTCGCGCGCCGCGCCCAGCGCTGCGGTGTACCGGTCGGCCAGCTCGCCCAGGGCTGTGTCCCGGGCCGTGCAGGTGGAGGTCCACCAATGGGCGAAGGCCTGCGCGTCGGTGTGGCTGCCGACGGGATCGTCGAACCACAGGGCGCCGGGGAGCGGCTTGCGGCGCTGGACGGCCCGGTAGGCGGCGCGGGCGGCCCGAACCCCGTCGGCGTCCTGCGGCCGGGGCGCCTTGCGGCCGGCAGCTTCGAAGTCCTGCGCCGCGCCGTCCAGTTGTGCGCGTGCCTCCCGTACGGCGTCGGCGAGCTCCGGCAGGCGCGCGTCGGCCAGCGGGTCGAGGAGGTCGAGGGGGAATCCTGCCGGACGTACGACGGCAACGGGCATGGCCCGCCAGGCCCCGGTCACGAGGCGGCTCCTTCAGCGGTGGTGTGGTCGATCAGGCAGGCGATGCGCAGTTCGGCGACCTGGCGGCCGCCGTCCGCGCTCCACCACAGGTCGTCGGGGCCGGGGAGGCATTCGGACAGGCGCAGCTCCCCCGGGCCGAGGCGGGCGAGGTCGTCGACTGCCACGGGGTCGTCCAGGTCGACGAAGACGGGTTTGGTCTCGGCCTGGTGGCGGACGAAGAGCCTTCGGGGCAGCCCGCGTTCGGCCCGCAGCCGCTGCCAGGCGCTCCAGTGGGGGTACCCGGGTCCGGACGCGTCGGGCGCGGGAAGCTTCCAGCAGGCCCGTTCCACCACGACGTCGTCGATGAGCACGCGGGGGGATCCTTCCGGGCCGCTGAGGTCGATCGGTACGACGGCGGGCAGCGCGACGGCGCGGTGCAGGGTGCTGGCCAGGTCCCCGGGGTAGAGCCAGCGGCGTCCGGCCGCGGTTTCGACGGCCGAGCCGTCCGCGCTCACCGTGACGTCGGCGACGGGCACCACCGACGTGCGGGGTTTCGTGCTGAGGCCGCTGAGTTCGATCGCCAGACCGGGCAGTTCCGGGGTGATGTGCATGCTGCGGCGTCGGGAGACCACGCCGGCCATGGTGTGCGGGTCGGCCAGGCGGGCCACCGCTGCGCAGAAGTCCGCGTAGAGGCCCTCGGGGTCGGAGTGGACGCGTGTCGAGGAACCGCCGACGATCGAGCTGGAGTCGTCGTGGACCTCGCCCAGCACCCAGACGGCCTCGGCCGGGGAGGGGCCCGCAGCCAGCAGGTCCAGTCCGGGCAGGGCTGCGGAGGGGACGGTGTCGGAGGCCGACAGCGTGGCCCAGAAGGGCGCGCACACCACGTCCACCTGCTGCGACGTCAGCCGGACCGCTCCGTCGGGGCCCGCGGGGGTCCCCTGTACGAGGGCGCTGAGGGCGGCGCGCAGCGCCTCGTACCGGGGGCGGTCACCGGGCAGGTCGGCGGTCGCGGCCCGGGCGAGGGGTACGGGGCGGCCGCCGAAGGCGCGGCGGACCTCGGCGCGGGCGTCCGCCCGGGACAGGAGGGCGGCGAGGTAGAGCGGTTCGAGCAGGGGGCCGACGGCCCGGGTGAGCGCTTCGACGGTGGGTGCGCCGAAGCGGACGCCTTCGCTGTACGGGCCGGAGCGTTCCTCGTGCCAGAAGGACCGGTCCGCGTAGTGCCGGCCGGCATTGCGGCGCGTGTCCAGCCCGGCGGCCGTCAGTTCCGCGTCCGCTCCGGCCAGGATCTTCTCCCGGTCGGGCCAAGGAGCCGCGGCAGCCTCGTCCAACCGGTGCAGCAGGGTGTGGACCGCGGGGGCCGCAGGCAGTGCCCCGGCGAGGGCCCGCAGCGCGTGCCGTTCGGTGGAGGGCACCAGCGGACCGCGCCGCAGGGCCGCGGCGAGGGAGGGCAGGGCGGCGCGGAGCGCGGCGGCCGGGAGTCCGGCGGTCCGGGCGAGTTCGCGCAGGGTGGTCCAGTCGCCGCCGAGCGCCTCCCACAGCCGTACGGCGTCCGGGGAGAGCGGCAGGGTCCTGCCGTCGGCGGTACGGACGAGGGTGTCGGCCTCGCGCCGCCACAGCGGGTCACGGCTGACCTGCTGGTCCCCGCCGCGCGGGGCGTAGCGGGCCGCCAGGTCGCGCAGCAGCCAGGCGCTGGCGTCCACGGACGTCCGCTCGGGCCGCGGCTGCCCGTAGCCGACGGCCTCGGGGGCGGCGGGATCCAGCGCGGCGAAGCAGGACGGGCCGAAGTAGGAGACCGTCTCGCAGCGCACCGCGAAGCGGCGCAGGTAGCGGTGGGCGGTCATCAGGTCCCCGCGGTCCTTGCCCCGGAGTCTGTGCGGGTCCAGGACGGGACCGTCGGGCCGGAACAGGCGCTCGGCGAAGCCGCCGCTGGACTGGCCGATCGCCTGGTGCACGCGGGGTGCTGCGACGCGGGTGCGGACCTGGGAATACACTTCCTCGACCGTTTCCAGATAGGCGTGCTGGGCCGCCCGCACGGTGTCGGCGTGCCGGCCGACGGCTTCTTCCCAGCCTTCGGTCCAGGGGGCGTGGCCCAGGGTGGCGAAGAGGTCTGCCGTTGCCGCGGGCAGCGGCCGGCCGTGGGCCACGGTCCGGGAGGAGCGTACGATCGCGGTGCGCTGTGCGCGGTCCAGACCGGGGAAGGCCTCCTTGAGGGCCGGGAACACCCGCTCGCGGAAGAGGTCCTGCCGAACGGTCAGGTCCTGCTCGGCGGCGCGGACGGCGTGCGTGGCGGCGGCCGCCTCCGGGCCCGGCTGCGGGAGCAGCCGTGCGGCGGGGAAGCCGCTGCTGCGCAGTTGCAGGACGGGGTGCAGGCGGGCGCTGAGGCGGCCTGCGGGGACCACCACCCCGGGCGGGGTGTCGGCGCTCGGGTTCACGGGTTCCTCCTGACCACGGCCGATATCCGCAGTTCGGCGCAGAACCGGTCGGTTCCGCGTTCCAGCCACAGATGGTCGGGGCCGGGCAGCATGGGGCTGAGCAGCAGTTCGTCGCCGGGGGCGGTCCAGTGCGCCAGCAGGTCCACCAGCAGCGGGTTGCGGAAGTCGACGTAGAACGGTTTGGGCTGGCCGGCGACCCGGACGAAAACGCGTTCGGGCAGGGCATGCGCCGCGCGCCAGCGGCGCATCGTGACGAAGCGTTCGTCGAGGTCCTTGCCCAGGGCGGGGCGGGGCAGTCTGCGCTGTTCGCGCTGCAGGACCACCCCGCCGACCGACAGTTCGGGGACGCTGGGCCCGGAACGCAGTGACGGCATCAGTCCCGTGTGCGGGGAGAGCGCCAGGTAGAGCGGGTTGGAGGGGTCGCCGGGCACCAGGGTGCGCTGTTCGCCGTCCGGCAGGACCAGCCGGGGAACGCCTCCCCGCCACTGGACGGTGACGTCTCCGAAGTCCACGGCGGAGGGCCGGGCGGAGGCCGCCGAGACCTCGATGGAGCGGGTGGGGAGCTCCGCGAGGAAGGCCTTGCCCTGCGACCTGGGGGCGGTGAACTGCACCAGCCGGTCGGCGAGGTCGCCGGAGCCGATGAACCACTCGCGCATGCCGCTGTCGGGCCAGAAGTGCTCGAAGAGGCCGAAGGTCTGCAGGTTGCTGTGCAGTTCGCCGAGGACCAGCCGGGCGTCGTGGACGGACCCGTCGGCGCCGGAGGCGAGCATCAGGTCCGGGGAGAGCAGCGACAGCTCGGACGCCGGCCATTCGTCGAGGAGCTCGGCGAGGCGGTCGGGGGCGAGGTCCCCGCCCTCCTCGGGCCACAGCTTCCCGAGCTCCTCGCGGAGCCGTCCCGCGCTGCCCCCGTCGACAGCCCCTGCGGGGTCGTCGAGTTCCCCGATGTGGCGCATGGCATCGAGGAGTCGTAGCGGAGCCTCGCCCGTGCGCTCCCGCAGTACGGCGGACGCGTCGAGGAACCGCTGGTGGCCGTGGACGGCGGCGAGCCGGCACACCGGGTCCAGCCCGTCGCGCAGCCGGTCGAGCAGGTCACCCCCGATGGTGTAGGCGCCCGCGGCCCCGCGGCCCTCCTGGTAGAGGACGTCGCGGTCGCTGTAGAAGCGGCCCCGGGGGCGCTCCGGCAGGGCGCCGGTGATGCGCTCGACACGGCGTCGGACCTCGGCCGCCAGGTCCCGCTGGGCGTCGGCCGGTGCCTCGGCGGTCCGCTGGGCGAGTTCCCGCAGTTCGGTGAGGCGCTCCGCCCAGGCGGTTCCCGCCCCGCCCGCCGCCGCGAGCGACCCGATCAGGGCGGCCACCGGATCGGTGTGGGCGGCCGGCACAGGCAGGTCGGGGCCGACGAGCCCGGCACGGCGCAGCCGGGGCAGTGCGTCGCCGCCCGCGGTGCCGGGCGGCCGCGCCAGGTCGGCGCGCTCCCGGGCGCTGATCCGGATGCGCCGGTCGCCGACCAGCAGGTGGTCGCCGTCACGGCCGACTCCGGGGGCGAGCCGGTGGGGCAGCAGCGGGGCCACGGCGGGATCGCTGCGGATCGCCGCGGCCAGCAGATCGGCCACCCACCAGCTGACCAGCCCGGCCCGTTCGGCGCAGATCCCGCTGGTGGCCGGGGGCTGGGCCAGGTCGGCAGCCCCGCCGAAGCGGACCAGGTCCATGGGGCCGTAGCCGCCCGCGGTGTCGTTCTTCGTTGCCAGCCGTTGCAGCAGGGCGACCACGGACCGGGCGCGTTTGCGGCGGCGGCGCACGGCGCCGTCGGCGAACGGGACGAGGGCGTTGTCGTGGATGTCGGCGTTGGCGACCGCCGCGGCGTCGCGGATCACCGGGTCGTGGCAGAGCGCGGCGAGTTCACGGTCGGCGTGGGCGACGGCTTTGCGCGCGTGGTCCAGTGCGGCGCTGTCGGTCGCGGTGTCCAGCAGTGCGCAGAGCCCGGGTTCGATCAGCCGGTCCATGACCGAGGCGGGTACGCCCGCACTGCGCAGGATCGCCACCGGCGACAGGTCGACGTTCATGACGGGTTCCTCACCAGCACGGCCGTACGCAGTTCACTTGTGAAGGTTCCTTCCGCACAGTGCAGGACCTGTTCGTCCGGGCCGGGCAGCATCTCGCTGACGACGGCGCCGGCCGAGCCGGCCGCGAGCCGCGCGAGCATGTCGCAGTAGGCCACGGACTCCAGGTCGACGAAGACGGGTTTGGGTTCGCCGTCCGGCTTGACGTACACGAACCGGGGCATGCCGAGGTGGTCGCGCAGCCGGTGGGCCTCGGTCAGGGCGGCCTCCGGGGTGCGCGCGGCGGTCAGGCCGGCCACGGCGTCCGCGCCCAGGCGCCAGGTTTCGCGGAACCACACCACACCGCCCACGGTGACCCGCGGGCGGTGCTCGCGCAGCGGGGGCGTCCGCGGCCCCCACAGGGCGAGTCCGCCCAGCGCCCGGGACAGCGGGCCGACGGGGCTGGTCGGCATCAGGGCGAGCGGCACACCGTCCGTGGTGCGCAGCGCGAGCGGGTCGCGGTCGACGGTCACGTCGTGCAGGCCCAGGACCTGGTCCCTGGGCAGTGCGGAGCGGCCCATCCGTTCCAGGGCGAGCCCCGGGTACTCCAGGGTGAAGGTCTTCCCGGTGAACCGGGGTTCGACCAGGGTGACGGGGACGGCGTCCTCGCCGGCCTGGTGGCGGGCGAGTTCCGCGGCCCAGGTCCCGACGGTCCGCCGCAGGGCGCTGCGGCGTTCCTCGGGAAGGGCCCGGGCGAGCCAGGACCACGGCTGGATGCCGTGGTGGATCTCCCCGACCACGAGCTGGTCGGTGCCGGCCGGGGTCCGGCGGACCATCAGGTCGGGCGAGCAGACGAACGGCTCGGCGGGCAGCACGTCCGCGAAGACGGCCGCCAGCTGCCGGGCCGTCACCTCCACCCGGCGACTGCCCGCCGGGGCGAGGACGTCCAACCGCTCCCACAGGGCGTCGGCGCCGGGGCTGCCGTCGCGGTAGTCCGGCTGCGGGTACTGCTGGAGGCCCTCAAGGAGGTCGTACAGGCCGGTCCGTGCGGGCAGCCCGGTCTTCTCCCAGTGCAGGCGCAGCCAGCTCGCGGCGTCCTCGCGGACCCGGGCGGCATAGGCGGCGTGCACGCGCAGCACGGTGTGCAGGGCGTCCTGGGACCGGTCGAGGACCCGCCGGTCCAGGCTGAGTCCACGCAGTCCGCCGACGCACTCCTCGTAGACCGGCTGGCGGTCGGCGTAGAGGGATCCCGCCGGCCGGCCGGTGGCCCCCAGGCCGTAACCGTCGAGGAGGGCGGCGAGTTCGGCGGCCTCCGTGCGTCGTTCGGGCCAGCCGGAGCTCCGTACCCGCTCGACGGACTCCTCGAGGGCGTCGAGCCGCTCCAGCCAGGCCGTCACCGGCCCGGGAGCGGCGTCGTGCAGCCCGGCGACGGCCGCGCGCAGGTCGGCCTGTTCCGTCAGCGAGGTCGAGGCGGGGGCGAGGCGGGGCCGGAGCAGGCCGGCCCGCGCCAGCTTGGCGACGGCGCCACGGTGGGAGGGGGGCAGGTCGGCAGGGACCACCGGGCCGGCGCGCAGGACGCGCAGCAGCGGGGCGGGGAGCGCGATGTCCCGGTCCGCCACCCGCAGCCCCCGGTCGTGGACCCGGGCGAGGGGGTGGAGGCTCAGCGGGGTGCGCTCCGATCCGGCGCACTCCTGGCCGATGCGGTCGGCGAGGCCGTCGATCACGTAGCGGGCGAGGAAGGTGGTGGGTGCGCCGTGCCGCGGGGACGCGGGGTCGAAGACGAGGGTCGGCGCGCCGGGTCCGGGAGCGGGCCCGGGACCGGTGTCCTGCGCGGGCACTTCGCCGTACTGGAAGGGCCCGAAGAAGGACGTGGTCTCGTTCTTGGTGGCGAGCCTCTGGAGGTAGCGCAGGGCGACACGGCGCGTGGTCCCCGACAGCTGGGTGCCGCGGGCGTACGCCTCCAGGCCCGAGGCGGCGCTGTGGCTGGAGAACCAGACGGCCTCGGCCGTGCGCGGACGGGCGTGCCAGGCGCGCAGGTACTCCTGTGCCGCATCGAGTTCTGCCGCACAGCCTCGGGCGGCTCGCGCCCGGGCCTCGTCCAGTTCGGCGACGAGCGCGTTCCAGCGGGCCACCGAAGCGGCCGCCGGGGTGCCGGGCGGCAGGGCGGGGTCCACCGCGGTGCGGGACGCCAGTCGGCGGCGCAGACGGCGGCGTTCGGGCCGCTCGAGCTGCTGGTCCGCCAGGAGGCTGAGCAGGGCGGGGTGCAGGGCGTCGAGCCGGGTCAGCAGCGACCGTGCCCGGGCCACGTCGGCGTGCGCGGTCCCGGCGGCGGGCAGCAGGGCGTCCGTGACGGGGAAGCCGGCGCCCCGCAGCACGAACAGGGGCAGTATCTCCATGTCGCTCATGCGGCGTCGGCTCCTGTCCCGGCGGCGGGCGGCGGTGCCCCCCTGGTGGCCTGCATGCGCAGCTCGCAGGTGTAGCGGCGCCCTTCCTCGTCCCTCAGCCACAGTTCGCCGGGCCCGGGTGACATCTCCTCGTACTGGACCCGCTCGCCCGCCTCGGTCACGTGGGCCAGGAGCTCGGCGGCGAAGGGCGAGCGGGTGTCGAGCAGGTAGGGCTTGCGGCGGCTGTCCGACCGGACGTAGACGAACCGCGGCATGCCGCGCCCGACGGCTGTCCGGCGCAGCTCGAGGTGGCGCGCGGCAGGGGTGAGGGCCCCCAGGTCCGGCATGGGGACGAACCATCTCTGGCGTTGGTACACGGCTCCGCCGAGCGGGACGGCGGGCAGCCTGTCCGTGCCGTCCGGCTCGATGCGGGCGTGGACGGCCTGCGGTGCCGAGAGCGCGGCCAGCGGCGGGTAGACCGTGAGGTCGGCCAGCGGCAGGTACAGGCAGCGCTCGCGCCCCTCGGCGTCCTCGAGCACGATGCGGCCGTCGTCGCGCCGGACCCGGTATGCGTCCGCGCGGGACGGCGGGGACACCGCGGGACGGGTGACGGCCTCGGCGGCCTCCGCGGCCCCGGGAGCGCCGGTGGCGTCGGTGCCGTCCTCGGCCCGGTGGCCGCGCACGTCGTCCGCGCGCAGGGGGCGCAGGGCCATCCGGTCGCCGGGGAAGAGGTAGTACCCCTTGTTGCGGCGGCTCACGTCGAGGCCCACCAGCCCGGTGGCCGAGCCGTGCTCGGCCACCCAGGCGACGGCGTCCGCCGCGAACCGGGCGGGCTCGGGGTGAGCCACCGACAGCCAGCTCTCCAGGAGCAGGTGGTGGTGGACCCGGGAGACCACCACGGTGAACCGGCCCGCGGCGATGGCCTGTACGTCGGATGCCGCGAGGCAGACGTCGGGCAGCGCGTACGCGGGCCCGGCCGAGGCACGGGGGACGGCTGCGGCCCGGGTCTGCGGATCGGACAGGGCGGCGGGCGCAGCCTTCAGCGGCGGGTGGGGATCGAAGGCGCTGCCCAGTCCGGTGCCCGGGTGCATGGCCTCGCCGTAGGCCGGGAAGGACAGCACGTCCTCCTCCGGCCAGCGGCGCAGGAGTTGTTCCTGGTAGCCGCGGCGGACGAGGGCTCCGTAGTCGGCGGAGAAGTCGAGGGCCTCCTGCACGGCGGCGGTCAGGCGCGCGGCTGCGGTCGCCCCGAGGTCGACCGAGAACGGGGACGAGGCCTCCTCGTACACGACGAAGCGGTCGGTGTAGATGCCCCCGTCGCGGCGGGCGGGCGTGCCGGTGATCCGGGTGAAGGCCTCCTCCAGCCGTCGGAACGACTCCAGGCGCTCCGGGAAGGGGGCCTCGGCCAGGTCGTCCCGCAGCCGGGCCAGTTCGTCCAGCTCCCCCAGCCGGCGCAGGACGTGCGGGTCCCCGGCCCCGTCACCTTCACCGTCACCGTCACCGTCACCGTCACCGTCACCGGCCAGAGCGGCGGCGGCGCGGTGCAGGCAGTCGAATGCGTCGTGCCGGTCGCTGCGGTAACTGGGGCCGAGTTCCACGGTGTTGGCCCGCAGTGCCGGGCGCAGGGCGGAGACCACGGCCGTCGCCGGTATGCCGAGTTCACCGGCGATCCGGCCCACCGGCACCGGTGCGGAGTGCCGCAGCAGCGCGGTGGGCACCCCGGCCCCGGAGGAGCCTTCGCAGGCGGCCGCGAGAGCGCGCAGGCCGTCGCGGTCGAGCACGGTGAGGGGCAGTACGGGCAGCAGGCGGCGGTCGCGGCGCAGGGAGGCGGCCAGGGCGGTGACCGCCCAGTGCGAGAAGAACACCAGGCGGCGGGTGCTGCCGCCGCGGTGCAGCACGCACGCTTCGGCACTCCCTTCGTCGAGCGTGCCGTAGCCGATCGGCCCGAAGAAGCTGGTCGTCTCGTTCTTGCCGCACAGCCGTTGCAGGTAGGTGTACACCTGCCGGTCCACGCGGCGCCGGGCCGAGTTGCGGGGCCCGGCGGGCCGGTCGGTGTAGCGCTGCCAGACGTTGCGGTACATGTCCGGGTTGGAGACGGACACCGCCTCCCGGACCCGGGGCTCGGCCGCCAGTGCGTGCAGACGGGCCGCCAGCCGCTCGTAGCCCTCTTCGTAGGCCTGCCGGTACGCTCCCGCTGCCTCGGACCAGGTCGCCAGGGCGGGGCCGAGGGCGCCTGCCCGGCCGGCCGCGTCCCGCTGCGCGGCCGGCGGTTCGCCGAGGGTGCGCAGGGCGGTTTCCACGGCGCGGACCCGCGTGGCGCGGTGGCCTGCGAGCATCGCCCGCACCTCGGCCTCGGCGGCGAGGAGGCGGTCCGCGGCCCGTTCGAGTACGGCGTCGTCGCCGAGCTGCTCGATCCAGTCGAAGGGCATCCCGGCGTGCCGCAGCACGAAGACGTGTCCCAGCTTCCAGGCACCGGCGTTGTCGGTCATGCGTGGCTCACCTTTCCCGAGAGGACGCCGATGGAGGACAGCAGGGCGACGGTCCGCTCCAGAGCCCGGCCCTGCGGCAGGACGGCGGAGACCGGTTGGCCGGGGCCCAGCCGGGCGAGCCTGCCGCCGAGCCGCGGGTCCAGGGCGTAGGTCCGGCGGGTCCGCAGGTCGGCCAGGACGGTGTGGGCGCCGACCATGACGACGGTGGCGCCGGGGACCAGCCGGTCTTCCGGTTCCGGGGTGCCCGGTTCGGCGAGATAGGCTCCCGCGACCCGTCCGGGAACGGGGGTGTGGCGCGCAGCGAGGACGGCGAGCAGTTCGGGCAGCAGCTCCGTGCGGGTCGGCCCGTCCAGGAGCGCGCCGCGCGGAAGGTCCAGCTCGGGGGGTGCCGGGCGCACCGGCGCGGGGTGGCCCGCCCAGGTCGGCTCCCCCTGCCGCCGGTCGTACTCCGGGCCGTCCGCTCCCGGCCGCCGGGGGCCGGGGAGGTGGAAGGGGCGGCAGCCGGCCACCTGCCAGGGCAGGTCGGCCGCCGCCAGCCAGGCCGCCGTGGCGCGTAGCTGCGTCTCGTCCACGCCGGGTGCCCCCAGCCAGAGTTCGGCGAGGACGCGTACTGCGGCTCCGGCCAGCTGCCTTACGGCTGAAGCCAGTTGCCCGGCGGACAGGGCGGTGCCGTCTGCGGTGAGGACGCCTTCGGCGGTCGCCGCCGCGAGGGTCACCACCGCGGCGGCGCATCCGGCGGGCGCGGCGGCGCCCGCCGCGAGCGCCGCCAGTTCGGCGCCCGTCAGCTGGTCGGCCCACGGCCCGTCGTCGGGGCGTGTCAGCCAGGCCTCCGGCCGTCCTTCCGCCCGCGCGAGGGCGTGCGTACGGCGCAGGCCGCTGCCGGGCGGCAGGTGCCGGCGCAGGACCGGCCAGTGGCGCCGGGCGAACGGCCCGTCCAGGAAGAGGGGTCGTGCGGGCCCCTGTGCCACGAGGGCGAACAGGGCGGGCAGCTGCTGGTCACGGTCCACGAACAGGACCGCCGGGCCGTCGTCCAGCAGTGCGCGCGCCTGAAGCAGCTCGGGGACGAAGGGTGTGCCGCCCGCGGCTGCGGCGCGTGCCACGTCGGCGGTGGACTGGGTCGTGCCGTGGACCAGCTCCAGGTCGTCGAGGCGCAGCGTGACCGGCCAGCCCGCCCGGGGGCCGGCCAGGGTGAGGACGACGTCGACGGCGAGGAGCCGCGAGGTGGCAGCGCCGTCCGGGACGCCGGTGCCGTCCACGTCCGGTGCCCGCGGGGGCTCGCTCAGGAACCGGTCCGCGGCTTCGAGGAGGGCCAGGTCGCCCGTCCCCGAACCGGCCGCGGCTTCGGCCTCGGTTCGCAGGACCCCGCGCAGCCACTGCCGCTGGGCGGCAGAGGTGAGCCGGTCCACCGCGGCGCGGTGCAACTCGGCGGTGCGGTGGCCGGGGGCCTCGTACCGGAGCGTGGGGTCGCCATGCGGCAGAACGATCAAGTGGGTCATCGGGTTCCCTCTCCCCCGGCGCCGACCGCGGCGACTGCGCGTGTGAAGACGCACCTCAGCTCGGCGGTGTGCCGGCCGCCTTCGTCGGCCAGCCACAACTCGTCGGATCCGGGCAGCATTTCGCTGATCCGCACCGGGGCGTCCGGGGCTGCCCCGTCGGCCGCCCGGCGGCAGGCGCGGGCCAGGGACCGGGTCAGGGCCGGGCTCGCGACATCGACGAACAGGGGTTTGCGGACTCCCGGAAGGTGGACGAACGCGTGGTCCGGCAGGTGGTGGCGGGCCCAGATGCGGCGCACCGCGAGAAGGGCCTCGGACGTGGAGCGCTGCCCGGTAGCGGCGAGGGCCGCCAGCTCCGACGACGGTACGGTCCAGCTCTCGCGCTGCACGACGGCCCGGCCCCAGCGCAGCCGGGGCGTGTGCGGTCCGAGGTTCAGACCCGGGGCGCGCAGGCGCAGCGGGGCGAAGGCGGTCTGGACGACGGTGTCGAGTTCGCCGTTGTGCAGGGTCACCTCGCCGCCGAGCGGTGTGCTCCACAACTGCGCGGTGTGCCCGTCGCCCCGTACGAGCAGGTCGCGCAGCTCCGCGGTCCAGGGGTTGCTCCGGTCGGAGAGGCCGCCGAGTTCGACGACGGGGCCGGGCAGTTCGAGCGGGGGGATGCCGGTCTGGCGTCCGGCCAGGATGTTGACCGCGGGGTGCCGTCCGAAGGCTCCGGCCATGGCCGCGTCCCGGGCGGTACGGATCCGGGCGGCCTCGGGGTGGAACTGGAGGGCCCAGTCGGTGAGCAGGCAGGTGTCGTGCACGTCGCCGAGGACCACCTCGTAGCGGTTCTGTTCCCACGCCGTGGCGGAGACCGCGGCGATCATGAGGTCGACCGAGCACACCGCGCCCGTCTCGTCGAGCGGCGTGCCGCGCACCATGTCCGTCAGGGCGGCGGATGCGGCGAGGTCGGCCTCGGGGGCGTCCGGGTCGGCCACGGCGTCGCGCACGGCGGCGAGCAGTTCCCGGTCCGGCGGCTGGGCGAGCCCGTCCGCGGCGCCCACGAGCTTCCACAGGGGCACCGTACGGTTGCCGATGCGCCGCGCGAGACCGCGGCGGGCCCGTTCGCGGCGGCGGTGGGCGAGGGTGGCCAGGAAGTCCAGGGCCGGCACGACCCGGTCCTGCAGCTCCCGGACCGCTGCCCCGCCGAGCCTCAGGTCGGTGGTGCCGGCGCACTCCTCGCGGAGCGGCAAGCGGTCGGTGTAGAACGCCCCGGTGCGGGAGCTGGCGGTGGCGCAGTCGGGGGCGATGCGGCGGGCCGCGTCGAGGAAGATCCGGTGCCGTTCGGCCTTGTTCTGGGCGTCGTCGGCGCAGAAGCCGTCCCGCAGGGAGATCAGTTCCGTCAGCTCGTTCACGAGCGGGGCCGCGCCGGGGACCGCTGCCACGCGCCGTACGAGGAACGCCAGCGGATCGGGATCGGTGGCGGGTGGTTCGAGCTGGTGGACGGCGGCCTTGGCGCGGCACAGGGCGCGGCCCTCGGCCACGGCGTCCTGCAGCGGGACGCCCAGCCGGTCCGCGAGGGCCGCGAGGGTGTGCCGGCCGTCGCTCACTGCGAGCAGGCGGTTCCCCAGGGATTCGGGGGCGCCGGGCGGGCGCGCCACTCCCGGGTTGCGGGGCCGCAGGGCGAGCCACGGGCCGACGGCCGGGGCGAAGGCCACCGCCTCGACGACCGCCGAGACGACCCAGGAGGCGGCGTGCGCACGGCGGGCCCGCAGGGAGCCGGGGCCCTCGGAGGACACCTGGACGGCGGTCGGGCCCTTCTCGTCGAGGGTGGCGTAGTTGATGGGGCCGAAGAAGCTGACCGTTTCGTTCTTGGTGCAGACGCGCTGGACGAAGCTCGCCAGCTGGTGGGTCAGCTGGGCGCTGTCACCGCGTCGGTCGAGGTCGGCCAGGATGCGCGGATTGGACACGGCCAGGGCCTCGCGCAGACGGGTGTCGCGGGCCAGCGCGGCCAGCGCCTCGCGGCCCCGGCCCTCCTCCTCGGCCGCGGCGGCCTGCAGCGCGCGGCGGGCGGCGCGCACGCGGGTGACGGCGGCCACCCATGCGGGCCGGTCGCGTTCGTCGGCGCCCAGGCGGAACAGCCCCGATGCGGCCCGCGCCCGCATCTCGTCGACCCGCTCGGCGTCCCAGCCCGCCTCCACCGCGAGGGCGAGCAGTTCCTGCTCCGCGCGGACGGCGGCGGCGGCCGCTTCCGCCGAGGCGGGCAGCCGCAGGCTTTCGACCAGTTCGAAGGGGAAGCCCGTCGAGCGCAGGATCGCGTGGGGCATCATCGACCACATCAGGACTGCACCTGCCTGAACATCGCGAGCCGGAACTCGGAGGTGTAGGCGCCGTCCCCGCGGCGCAGCCACAGGCGTCCCGGCTCCGGCAGCATCTCTTCGACGACGACGGGGCGGTCCGCGAACTGCCGGAGCACGGACACGGCCAGCGGTGAGGACAGGTCCAGGCAGATGGGCTTGGGTTCGCCCTCCGGCTTGGCGAAGACGTACCGGGGGATGTCCAGCGCGGCGCGCAGCTCGCCGGCCGCCATCAGGGCGCGGCCGCTGTCCTGCGCACGGTGGAGTGCGGCCAGGTCATCCGCGGAGAGCCACCAGCGGGCCCGTTGGACGACCACGTTCCCGATCCGGATACGTTGCCGGCGGTCGCCGATGCGGACCTGGGGGACCTCTACCTGCGGGGGTGCGAAGACCCGCAGGTGCGGGTGGTCGTTCTCGCCGGTGTACAGCACCAGGCTGCCGTCCGGGCCGAGCAGTTCCGGTCCGTGGGGGCCCTGGGCCACGCGCAGGTCGGCCACGGCGAGGCAGCGGGAGCGGTCGCGGGTGGCGAGGCCGTTGACCTCGATGAAGCGGCCGGGGAACGCGTCCGAAACCAGTCCCTTGTGCCGGCGGCGGCGCAGGACGGTGGCGATGCGGTCCGGTCCGCCCCATGCGGAGAGGTAGGCCTCGGTGTCCGCCCGCAGGGACTCGGGGTCCGGCGCGAACAGGCCCTGCGATCCCCAGGCGAAGACGTACGGGTGCAGTTCCCCGAGGACGAGGAGCTCACCGGCGTCTGCGGCGCCGGGGTCTGCCGCACCGGGGTCTGCCGCACCGGGGTCCCGGGCGACCATCAGGTCCGGCGAGACGAACCGGGTGGGGGTCGACCGGGCCGCCTCGGCGGCCGCCGCCAGGTCGGTCAGTGGCCGGAGGTCCGCCGGGGTGAGCACCGCTTCGCGGCCGTCGCCTGCCGCCTCCACGAGAGCGGCGAACCCGGCCGTGAACTTCTGCTCGGCGAGGGAGCGTTCGGGGGCGCCCGACGCGGTGAGGGCGCCGAGCCGCTCGGCGAAGTCGAGGTAGGACAGCTCTCCCCCGGCCTCGGCGAGGACCCGCTCGGCCGCGGCCCGTGTCGCCTCGTGGCGCAGGACGCCGTAGGCGGCGCACAGGTCGAGGTAGGGGGCGAGTGCGGCGCTCCACCGGTCCGCGACGTCGAGGCCGATGCTCGGCGGCGCATCCCCCTCGCACTCCTCGTAGGCGACCAGCCGGTCGGCGTACATCCGGCCGCCGTCCCGGCGGGCGGGAGCACCGGTGACGTGATGGAACTCCGCTTCCAGGGCGCGCAACGCGTCGGCCCGGCCCGCTGCCGTCGAGGCCTGCCCGAAGAGCGCCAGGGAGGCGGCGACGCGGTCGAGCCGGTCCGCCCAGGGCGAGCTCGGTACGAGGGACCGTACGAGCGCACGCAGGTCGTCCAGGGGGCGGGGCCTGGTGGACGCGGGTTCCAGGTCGGCGAGGAGCAGTCCGGCCTTGGTCAGGCGGTCGATGCGGCTGCGGACGTCCGCGGCGGGCGTGCCGGTGGAGGAAGCCAGGGAGGCGGCGAGCGCGTCGGCTCCGGTCGTCGCGTCGGCGGCGGCGAGCAGGGCCAGGTCCAGCGGGCCCAGGCGGCGCACGCGTCCCTGCCGGTCGCGGATGCCGTCGTCCAACACGGTCACGAGCGGACTGCGCCTGACGGGCAGGACACCTGCCAGTTCCGGGTCCCGGGCGATCACGCGGGCCAGTTCGGCGGTCGCCCAGAAGGTGAGGAAGGCCTCGCGGCGGCGGACACCGCTGGGGGTCTCGGGCCCCGACCGGTAGCCCTCGTGGTCGGCGGTGAACCGGCCGTGGGTGAGCGGGCCGAAGAAGCTGGTGCTCTCGTTCTTCGCGGCGAGCCGCTGGAGATAGAGCAGCGCCGTGCGCAGGAACTTCCGGTCGCGGGCGCGCGTGGCTCCGGCCGCCGTGCCGTGCGGCGGCCGCGGCCTGCGGGTGGAGCGCTCGGCCTGTTCGGTGAACGACGGCGACAGCTGGATGAGTGCCTCGCGCACCCGCTCGAGGCCGATCCGTTCCACGAGGTGGTCGTGCTCCTCCTCCGTACCCCGGCCCAGCGCGCTCGTGACCGCGGCTGCGGCTTCGGTCGCCTCGCGGACGGCGCCGCCGAGCCGTGTCAGGGCGGGGGCGAGCTGCTGCGTATCGCCGGCGGGTCCGGCCAGTTCCGCGATGCCGGTCAGGGCGGTGTCGTAGCGCCGCCGTCCCAGGGCGCTGCGGACACGGGAGAGCTTCCTGAGCCGGGCGGCGGCGCCGTCCGCGCGGGCGCGTTCCACGGCTGCGGGGAGGTCGTGGCGGAGCAGTGCGCGGCGCTGCTGTTCGAGACGGGCCACGGCGTCCACGTACCGTTCGACCGCGTCGGCGAGCGTGGACGCGGCGGCCGGGCCGTCGAGGAGCTCGAAGGGGAAACCGGCGCGGCGGAGCAGGAAGTTCGGCCGGAGGACCCACTGCGGGGCTCCGGTCCCGGGCCCCGTCATGCGAGGTTCACGTGATCGAAGGGGCGGTTCAGCTTGGTCCGCGGCTGTGGCAGCAGGCTGCCGAGCCGTTCCCGGTCACCGGCCGTGATGGCCGCCGCGAGGTCGGCGCCCGCCGCGGGGCGGGTCACCGAGGAGGCGGCGGTCGCCGCGAGGGCGGCGGGAGGTGTGCGGCCCTCCGCGAGGCTGCGTCCCACCAGCGCCAGCGCATGGCCGTAGGGGTCGGCGAGCTCCTCGGACGCGCGGGCCGCGGCGGCGTACCAGTGGGCGGCGCGTTCCGGCGCAGCCTCGCGGAGCCGCCCGCCCAGCTCGGTGGCGATCACGGCCCGGTGGAAGGTGTCGGACAGGCTGACCCCCGCGTCGTACGCGGTCTCGAGCGCGGTGACGCCCTCCTCCTCCCGGCCCGCGGCGAGGGCGAGTCCGCCGTGCCGGTAGGCGTGGTGCTTGGTGAACATCGGGCCCCAGGCGGAGCCGACGCTCGTGTACTTCTGCCAGGTGGCCAGTGCGCCGTCCAGGCGGCCGGCCCGCTCCTGCAGGACGCTGATGTTGGAGATCAGGTTGATCTTCAGGTGCACGGAGCTGGAGTCGGAGCCGTCCGCGACGCGGGCGAGCGCCTCCTTCTCGTCGGCGAGTGCCTCGCGGAGCTTGCCCTGGGAGAAGAAGCACAGGGCCCGGACGTTGTGGAGCCAGGCGGCTTCGCGGCCCTCCTGGCTGCTGCCCGTGCTGTGGCGGCGGAGCAGTTCCATCCCCGCCTCGGCCTGCTGGATGCCGGCGGCCGGGTCCCGGAGCATCTTCACCTTGGTCAGCGCGGCGTACAGGGCGGCCTGGGCGCGCAGTTCGACGGAGTGTGCGTCGTCCTCGACGATCCGGGAGAAGGCTTCGAGGGCCTGCGGGTTGTCGCCCCGGAAGCTGTGCACCATGCCGAGCACCTTGCGGAAGAAGGCGCGGGCGTCGGCCGGGCCGCGCAGCAGGCCCACCTCGAACTCCACTGCGTCTGCGAGGGGCGAGCCCGTTCCGGTGCGGACGAGAGCCTCCTCGATCGCCGCCCCGTCCATCGGGAGGCCGGGCGTGGCCAGCTCCAGTCCGACGAGGGCGCAGCGGGCCATGACCTCGTGGTCCGCGCGGAAGAAGCCGCGGCGGATCGACTCGACGGCGTACGCGATCCGGTCCACCGGCGATCCCTCCTCGTCCAGGACCGAGCGCAGCAGGTCTGCCTCGGGGGACGCCACGGGCTCGACGCGGGAGATTGCGCCGGACGCGTCGGTCTCGTCGGCGATCAGGCCGGGCAGCCGGCGGGCGAGGAGCTCGGCTTCGGGCGAGGGTGTCCCCCGCTCGGCGAGTACCGTGCCGAGGCCGCTGCGGGCGGTGATGCCGGACAGCCGCAGGCGTCGTAGCCCGTCACGCCACGTCAGATGCTCGACGAGGCGCAGCAGGCCGCGCAGGGAGGGGACGTCGAAGGCGCCGATGTCATGCAGTCGCAGTTCGACGTCCTCTTCGACCAGCGTGTCGGCGATGGCGCGCGCCGCGGCGTCGAGCACGCGGAAGACCTGCTCCGATTCCCTGTGCAGGCGTCGTTCGGAGGGGCTGAGCGCCAGATCGGAAAGGGGGCGCGCGTCGCCGCTTCCCCAGGCGGGCACCAGCACCTGCGCCTCGACGGGCGTTGCGGCCAGGAGCCGGCCACGGATTTTGGTGGCGGATTCGTCCAGCGCGGCCACGACGGCCCGGAAACCGTCGAATGCGACCGGAACGGGACTGGACAGACCGATGTCAAGAGCATGCGACATTCGACAAAACCCCCCGTGCTGTCAAGGAACCGCGCGCCTTTCGGGCACGCACGAAAGGAAAGCGGACCCTCCGCGCTCCAGACATTCCCAGGCATGGGAATGCGCTGCGCCGAGATCCACTTCAAAGAATTCCCGGGAGCGGGAAAACGCCCCTGCGGGAATGAATGATTGATGTACGGGAATGGGCTTCGGGCGGGCTGGTCAGACCCCCGTCAGCGGTGCTGCGGCTCGCGGCTCGGCCGCCACACCGCACCGAGGTGGGTCTCAGCCGCTGGGGCTCGCACCTCGGTGCGGCACTGTCGGACATCCCTCTCCACCGCCATGGGAACGCGGCTCCCGGAGCAGGGGGCGACGGTCAGGCCAGAGCCAGAGGAGCGATCTTGTTCTCGATCTCGTCCAGGCTGAACTCGATGTCGTCGAGGTCATCCAGCACGTCGAACTCGTCCACGGCTTCGGCTTCGGTTTCGGCGGTCACGTTGTCCATCAACCTGCACCCCCAATTTCAATTAGGTTGGTGATCCGCTTGGCGCAAGGCCAAACGATCATTACCCTAGCTGCGGTCAGCATTGCAGCAATAGGCCACTTTCAGCCGCCGTCGCTCACCCGGGCCCGAGGAGATGGAAAAGGATCACATGGGGCAGATGAGCCAGACCTTTCGATCCAGTCCGGCCTTCGGTCATTTCTGGGCCGCCCGCACGGCCTCCTACCTGGGCGATTTCATCACCCTGACCGCTCTGATCCTCTACCTCCAGGAGTCCGGGCACGGCCCCGCCGACATCGCCCTGGCGCTCATCGCCCGCGCCCTGCCGCAGGCCCTCGGTCCCTTCGCCGGTGCCCTTGCGGACCTGGTCGACGCGCGCAAACTTATGATCGTCTGTGACCTCGGGCGGCTGATTCTGATCGGTGCCCTCGCGGTCACCCTGCCGCCCTTCCCCGTGATGCTGGCCGTGCTCGCCCTGGCCTCACTGCTGTCCACGGCCTTCCTCCCCGCCGGGAAGAGCACGGTGCCGAAGCTCGTCGGGAGCGAGCAACTCGGCACCGCCAACTCCCTGCTCGCCATGTCGCACAACCTCAGTCTCGCCGTGGGCCCGGTGGTGAGCGCCCTGCTGTTCACCCATGCCGGAGCCCGGGCCGCGTTCGCGGTCGACGCCCTCTCCTACGGGGTCTCGCTCCTGCTGCTCCTGGGCCTGCCGGCCCTGCCCGCCGCGAAGCGCACGGAGGAACGGGCCTCCGCCGCACGGTTCCTGCGGGACATACGCGAAGGACTCGGCTACGTGGCCCGGCACCGGATCGCCCGCGCGGTCACCCTGGGGCTGTTCCTGGGCATCAGCCTCGCCGGACTCGACAACGTCGCGCTCGTCTTCCTCCTGCGCGAAGACCTGGACGCGGGACCACAGGCTCTGGGCATCGCCACCGGCGTCTACGGCGCGGCCATGATCGTCGCGCCCCTGCTGCTGCTCCGCGCGGGGAAGCTCTCAGCCGACTGGTACTTCGTCGCCGGCCTCGCGGCGAGCGGGCTGGGGCTGCTGCTCACCGGCGTCTCACCGGCCGTCTGGCTCTGCGTCGTCTGCTACGCCGTGGCGGGCATCGGCAACGGCCTCGAGAACGTGGCCTGTGACACCCTGCTGGGCCGCACCGTCCCGGAACACCTCCTGGGCCGGGTCTTCGGAGCCGTCTACGGGCCGATCTTCCTCGCCGAGACCGCGGCCGCGGCCCTGGGCAGCGCCCTTCTGACGGCGATGTCGCCCAGGGCCGTGTTCGTGGTCGCCGGAACCGGCCTGCTGTTCCTGAGCGTGGGCGTACGCATACTCATTCCCAGGGGAACGGAACGCTCCGACGCCGACAGCAGCGTGAGCACACGGCCCGTCCCGGAGGCCCCGTGACGGGACGCACGTTCCCCGCCGCGGAGGGCGGGGCGCTCCGGAGCGCCCCGCCCCCGCTCGTGGTGCGGTCAGCTCTGGTCGGGCCGGTCGGTCACCCGGACCGTGTTGAGCAGGGGCTTGCCGAATCCGCTGTGCGTGACGAAACGGATGTTGAGCACCCCGTCCGTCACCTTGACCGTGTACGTACGGGTCAGGGCCGTGTACGTGCCCGCCTCCAGGGCGATGTCGAGGGAGGGCAGGACCTGCTGGCCCTCGGCCAGGACGTCGAACACCCGCTTGTTCGGCTTGGTGGAGGAGAGCTCGGCGAAGCCCAGCTCCACCGTGTAGATCCCGTTCGGCACGTTGTCGAAGCGGTACTCGTACATGCCCTCGCGGGCGGTGCGCAGCAGCCGCTGGTCCTGTGTACCGGTGATGGCGCGGCTGGTGTCGGGGGTGGAGCTGTTGCCCTGGTAGCCGTAGGAGCCCGCGGTGTACTTGCGGTCCGGGGACCAGGCGTCGCCCAGCGCGTCCGTGCTCGCGGAGTTCGATCCCGCGTCCAGGGCGGCCTGGTAGCGCGGGACGACCACCTTGACGGGGACGGTCAGGACCGGGGTCCGGCCGCTGGCCGAGGTGATCTTCAGGTCTGCGGTCAGGACCGACCCCGGGGCCAGTCCCGTGGTGTCGACGGTGAGGGTGAGCGGGACCTTGGCTCCCGTCGGCAGATCCCCTGCCCCGGGCGTGGCCGTCAGCCAGGCCGCTCCCTCGGTCACCGTGAAGGCCGTGGCGAGGCCCGGGTTGGTCAGGTCCAGGGTCCGGGTCCGCTGCTGGTTCGGCTGGAGGACCACCTCCACGGCGGGCTTGGACGGGGTCACCCGGCCGGTTCGCAGCGACTGGGTCACGGACGTCACGTCGGCCGCCTTCACGTCCACGGTCGCCTGCCCGGACTCGTACTGTGGTGCCGAGATGGCGACGGGCCGCGAGCCGGACGGGCTCTGGACCACGTAGCCGCCGTCCGCCGCCGTGGTGGCGGAAACGGCCGAGTCCCCGGTGCCGACGGTAACGGTGGCGCCGGCGACGCCGCCGCCGTCGTTGGCGTCGAGCACTCGGCCCGTCACCACGCCGCTCCGGGTGGTGCGGAAGGAGATGCCGAGGCCGTCTGTGAGGACGGGGGTGTTGAAGGAGTAGGTGAAGGCGTCGGTGCCGGTGGCGTTCTCCACGCCGATGGTGGCGGTGGAGCCGCCCTTGATGCCGGTGCCGCCCGTGCCCTTGTAGACGTAGGAGACGGTGCCGTCCTCACCGATCGAGGCCGAGAAGGAGAACTTGTCGGCCTGCGCCGACCAGTGGGACACCTCGCGCCACTCGATGACGTAACTGCGGTGCGGCGCGGTGCCGGTGACGGCGGTGAAGACACCTGATCCGCTGCCTGCGGCGCCGACGACCAGGTCGTCCCAGAAGGGGTAGAGCGCGGCATTGGGGGTGGCCGTGCTCGGCAGGTCGCCGTTGACGTCGGCGGTGTGGTTGCCGCCGAAGCTGACGGTGCCGTTGGTGCCGATCCAGGCCTGCGCGTACGTCTTGCCGTACAGCGGCAGCGGGAACGGCAGGTCGACGCGCTCGGTGGTGTTGTCGCCGGTGAGCGCGAGCCGGCTGCTGCCCGGCGTGTACGGGCGGCCGTTGTCGGTGGCGCAGGCGTAGCCGTAACTGTCGGTGCGTTCGGGCAGGTTCACCGAGACGGTCGTGTCGCCCGCGACGGTGGCCCTGGCGGATCCGCCGGTGACGCAGCGGGACGGGTGGGTGGCCCGTACGTCGTAGGTGCCGTGGGGCAGGACGACCTCGAAGCGGCCCTGGGCGTCGGCGGTCGCGGTCACGGGGGTGTCCGCGACGGTGACGGAGGCACCCGCCATGGGTCCGGACGCGGCGGTGACCGTGCCGGTGAGCTTGCCGGTCGGGGCCTGGACGAGGGTGAAGTCCCCGGTGGCGGTGGCGTTCTCGGTGACCGTGGCCGTGGCGGTCTGCGTTCCGTAGCCGAACTTGGCGGCGGTCAGGGCGTAGTCGCCCACCGAGAGCGTGGCGAACCGGTAGGTGCCGTCGGCGGCGGTGGTCGTCGTACGGTCGATCGGACCGTCGGCGGTGACGGTGACGCCCGCGACCGGCGCGCCGCCGGAGCTGACGGTGCCGGCGAGCGCGCCGATCGCCCCGCGCGGGGCGGCGTTCACGGCGGCGAGCGCATCGAGCTTGCCCTCGCCGAAGACGTTGTTGTCGGCGGAGCTGCCGCCGCACTGCGCGGCGTCGGTGTCCTGGGCCGTGCCGTCGAGGAGTGCTTCGGTCTGCGCGACGTCGCCTTCGAGGGCGGGCGCCGCGGACCAGAGCAGGGCGACGGTGGCCGCGGTGTGCGGCGAGGCCATGGACGTGCCGGAGAAGGCCTCGTAGCCGCCGCCGGGGATGGAAGAGCGTATGTTCACGCCCGGGGCGGCGATGTTCGGCTTGATCACGCCCCCGGGACCTGCGCCGCGCGAGGAGAACGACGCTATGGCGTTGTTGATGTCGAAGGCACCCGAGCTGTACGAGCTCGCGTAGTCACCGGGTGAGCCGCTGGTGGAGCAGCCCGGTCCGGAGTTGCCGTTGGAGAACGCCGGGAAGATGCCGGCGGCCCGCCAGGTGTCGACGATCTCCTGGTACCAGGTGTCGCCGCCCGGACCTCCCCAGGAGTTGTTGACGATGTGCGGGGCGAGATCGGGCCGCGGGTTCTGGCCGTTCGCGTCGGTCGGGGCGACGATCCACTGGCCGGAGGCGAGCAGGGACGCCTCGGAGCACGAGTTGGACTCACAGCCCTTGGCGGCGATCCACTTGGCGCCGGGGGCGACTCCGATCTTGTTGGCACCGCCGTCGTCGCCGACCATCGTGCCCATCGTGTGGGTGCCGTGGTCGTTGTTGTCGCACGGGGCGGCCCCGGCACAGATCCCGGCGGGGTCGAACCAGTTGTAAGCGTGGGTGTAAGTGCCGTCCGCGTTCTTCCCGCGGTACTGGCGGTTCACCGCTGGGTGGGTGTAGTCCACGCCGCTGTCGATGTTGGCGACGACGATGCCCTCGCCCCGCACCCCGGCCTGGTCCCAGACCTGCGGGGCCTTGACGCGGTCGATGTTCCACTCGATCGCGTCGGCGACGGCCTGCTCTCGCCGGCCATCGGCGGGTTTGGGCAGGTCGACCTTGTCGTCGGCGGCGACCCGGGACACCTCGGGGCGCTCCGCGAGAGCGCCGGCCAGCTTCTCGCTGCCGACGACGCGGAGCGCGTTCACGATCCAGTACGAGGTGTACTCGGCCCGGGCGCCTTCGATGGCCTTGACCACCCCGGCCTGGCTGCGCGCGGCATGCTCCCGCTTGGTCCGCAGTACGGTCTCGGCCTTGGCGGCGCGGGTCGGCTGCCTGCTCGCGGCGGTGAGGTCTGCGGCGCTGTCGAGGTAGACCCAGAAGACGGCCTTGTCGGAGGCGTCGAGCTCGGCGCGGAGCTCGGGCTCGATCTTGAGTCCGGCCGCTCCTGACGGAGAGCCGGGGTCCGGTGCGGCCGCGGCGACACCCGTGCCGAGCGGGAGGAGCAGGAGAGAGGCGAGGGCGGCGAGCGCCGTGCGTAAGGAACGTCTGGTGCGTTGTACCACGTGTTGTCTCCTCGTACGCCGTGTGAAGGTTGTGCGGGAAGAGAGTGCGTGATGCGCGCGGATCATGCTGATTGAAGGTCATGCCCATTACAAGAGCACCAATTGAGCCGCGGCCCGGGCGGTGACCGGAGAACCGGCGCTGGTCGCAAGAGGTGCGGTGGTGGTCGGCGGACATCGGGGAACCTCCAGGAAGACGGGTGCGGGACCCGCACCGGGATCACCTTCGAGGAGCCGTGCTTCCGGACCTGCGCGAGCCTGTTTCCGCCGCCGGGAAGCCCGTGTTGCGGTTCGGTTTCAGCCAGCGGACGGACCGCGTCCGCCGTCCAGGTCGAGGGTGGCGACCGCGCCCCCCTCCGGAGCGTTCGCGAAGGTCAGCCTGGCGCCGAGGACGTCCGCCTGCCCGAGCGCGATGGTCAGCCCGAGTCCGTGCCCGCGCCCCCGCGCGGCGCTTCCCGTACGAAAGCGCTGCGGGCCTTCCGTGAGCAGCGCAGCGGGATAGCCGGGCCCCTGGTCCCGTACGAGGATCCGCGCGCCCGTGGCGGTGGCCTCCACGGCTACTTCGACGGGGTCGGCCCCGTGCCGGTGGGCGTTGGTGACGAGGTTGACCACGATCCGTTCCACCCGGCGCGGGTCGGTCTCCAGGATCCTGGTGGTACGGACCGCCACGGCGGTGGGTGTCCCCGTGCGGCGGACGATGTCGGTGACCAGTTCGCCCAGCGGCACCGCGTCGGTCCGCGCCCGTTCGGCTCCGGCGTCGAGCCGGGAGATCTCCAGGAGGTCCTCGACCAGCGCGTTCAGGGCCCGGGCACGGTCCCGGACGAGATCGGCCACCTCGTCGCCCTCCGGGAGGAGTCCGGCGGCGGTGGACAACCCCATCAGCGGGGTGCGCAGTTCGTGCGCGACGTCCGCGGTGAAGCGGCGCTCGCCCTCCAGTTTTTGCTGCAGGGTCGCAGCCATCTCGTCCACGGCCGCCGACATCTCGGTGATCTCGTCACGGGCCCGGCCGCCCGGTCCGATGCGGGCGTCGAGGTCGCCGTCGGCGATGGCCCGGGCCGTGCGGGATCCCCGGCGCAGCCTGCGGTTCATCGGTTCGGTGGCCAGGGCGGCGAGCGGTACGACGACCAGGAGCGCGGCGAGCACGGCCTTGACGATGCTGCGGTCCAGGAGCTGGAGGCCGCGTACCTCGGAGCTCATGTCCGTCCGGGCGACGAGCACCTGGCCGCCCTCGACGGGCATGGCCGCCCACCTCCAGTACCAGTTGGGGGGTTTGCGGTCGTTCCAGGTCGCATACAGAGCGGCCGGGTCCTTGGCGGCCAGGGCCCGCGCGAGCGGTGCGTCGAGCCGCTCCGGAGTGAGGACTTCGGCCTCGAGCGGTGCGCTGCCCGTGCGGGTGTACTCGCGCTCCGCGGCTGCCAGGCGGGTGGTGAGGCGTTCGTTCCAAGTGCGGTCGCTTCGTTCGGCCATCGCCTGGTGGACGAGAACGCCGATTACGGCGGCCACCGCGCAGCAGGCGGCCCCGGTCAGGGCGGCGATCTTCCAGCGCAGGGCGCGCGGGTTGAGGAGTGCCATGGGTGCGGACGCTCCCCCAGTCAGTCGCGGACGAGTTTGTAGCCGAAGCCCCGGACGGTCTCGATCCGCTCGGCTCCGATCTTCTTGCGCAGCCGCAGCACGCACAGGTCCACGACCCGGGTGTCGCCCTCCCAGCCGTAGTCCCACACGTCCCTCAGGAGACGGCGGCGGTCGAGCACGGCGCCGGGAGCCGCCGCGAACTCCAGCAGCAGCCGCAGCTCGGTGGGGGTCAGCGGGACGGGCCGTCCGCCCCGGTGCACCTCCAGACCGAGGGTGTCCACGGACAGGTCCCCGAAGACCAGCTCGCCGGGGGGCGTCCCGGCATCCGCGGAGACGGCTGCGGGATTCGCCGGTCCGGCCCCCCGCGCAGGAGTCGTCGCCGGTTCGGCGGGCCGGAAGGCGGCGCGGCGCAGCAGCGTCCGGATGCGGGCGACGAGGACGGGGGTGTCGACGGGTTTGACGACGTAGTCGTCGGCGCCCGCCTCCAGTCCGGACACCACGTCGAGGGCGTCCCCGCGCGCGGACATCATCAGGACCGGGACCAGGCTCTCCTCGCGGATCCGGCGGCACAGTCCGATGCCGTCGAGTTCGGGCAGCATCACGTCCAGGATCAGCAGGTCGTACCTGCCGGCCCGGAACGCCTCCAGGCCGTCGAGTCCGTTCGCGGCCACCGCGACCGTATAGCCGTACCGCTCGAGGGACAGCTGTACGCCGCGGCGGATGGTGGCGTCGTCCTCGACGACGAGGACGCTGACGGGGTCCGGGACCCGGGGTGCCGACACGCCACCTGCCTGCTCAGAAACGGACATTTATGGAGTCCATCCTAGTCAGTGGGGCCTGCGGTGCGGTCACAGCCGGAGGGAGGCGGCGACGGGGAGGTGGTCGCTGCCGGTAGCGGGAAGGGTCCACGCGGAGGTCGCGCTCATCCCCTTCACCAGGATCTGGTCGATACGGACCATGGGGAACGGAGCGGGCCAGGTGAAGCCGAAGCCGGCGCCCGCCTCGCGTTGCGCGGAGGTCAGCTGGGAGGTCACCGGTCGCAGGGCCGAGTCCTCCGCCGTCCCGTTGAAGTCACCCATCACGACGACCCGGGCCAGCGGCTCCGCCCGCACCGCCGCGGCCAGCTCGTGGGCCGCGTCATTGCGGCGGGCGGTGGTGAATCCGGCGGCCGGGGTCACGCGTACCGAAGCGAGGTGGGCGGCGAAGACCGCGACGGGGCCGCCCGGGGTCTCGACGGTGGCCCGTACGGCACGCGTCCACGGCATGATCGGCACCGCTTCCACGCCGCTCAGCGGGTGCTTGCTCCACAGTCTGACGCCGAGGGTGTCGGAACGGTACGGATAGCCGGCGGCGAGCTCGCGCTCGTAGACCGGCGTGGCCTTCGAGGACATCTCCTGCAGGGCCAGCACGTCCGCGCCCGAGGCGGCGAGCGCTCTTGCGGTCCGCGCCGGATCGGGATTCTCCTCGTCCACGTTGTGACTGACCACGGTGAAGTTCCCGCCGCCGGATCGCTCGGATCGCTTGTCGGTGAGGGTCCCGCCGAAGAGGCAGCCCCAGACGGCCACGGGGGCCAGGACGGCGACGGCCGCGAGCCGGGAGCGGCGTACCGCCGCCGCCAGGAGGAGGACGGGGACGCTCAGCCCGGCCCAGGGCAGAAAGGTCTGGAACAGGCTGCCGAGGTTGACGGCCCCGTTCGGGATCCAGGTGTGCAGGGCCATCGTCAGGGCCGCACACACGGCGCCGGCGGCGATCAGCCGGCCACGGCCGGTAGGCACGGGTGCGCGGGAACGGTCGGTGGGAAGAGACGGAAGCGGGCCGGGCGGCTCCTCTTCCCCGGTGGCCTCAGAACGGTACGGGGTGCTCAGCACGGCAATTGCCTTCCGATAGCGCGTACGCCGGTGATCCGGTACCGACTCAGCCTCGGAGAGGCGCGCTTCCAGGGCGTCAGGAGTGCCCTTCGAGGGCCCCGCAGTTGCGTTTCAGCTGGGTATCAGTCATCGGAGCAGACTGGCGATGCGCTAGAACGGCCGCCTCGGCCGTGCTTCTTCGTGCCGGGCGCCGGCGCGGCGGTCTGGTCCTACCGGGTCTGCCGGATCGTCCGTGTCGCGCGCTGCACAGGGTGTGGACGGCGGCATCCGCGCCAGCCGTGCCACGTCCTGGCCCGCGAGCCACATGGGGGACGGCCCGGGCGGGCGCGCCTTCGCCCAGCGCACGGGACGCATCTCCCGCGACGGCCTGCACCAATGGCGTCGCCCGCCGCATGAAGGATGACGGACACTGGAAGTCCAACTTCCAGTACCGTCGCAACTCCACGGGAAAGCGGAGGAACAACTACCACGTCTACCGCCGTCGCCCCTGGTGACGCCGGTGGTGACCGAGGGAGGCACGATCAGCCAGGACCACTCCGCCCTGAACGGGCTCCTGGGCATCGGCACCGACGCCGAGGACCGCGTGTTCTACCTGCGGGTCGCCGCGGGCGAGATGGCGTACGACCGGGGCGGGGAGACCCTCGACTACATCCAGGTCTTCCTGTACCGGACGGCGGCCCCCGGCAAGCCGGCGGACGCGAACGACATGTTCGAGACCGACTGCCTGGACGAGATCGCGGGCGAGCTGCGCAACGGCGTACTGGACTGGTACGACGAGCCGCTTGCCTTCCGCGTCCCGACCGAGGAGGAGCGTGCGCTGATCCGCTCCACGACGGGCTGGAAGTAACGCCTCGATGAGATCCCTGAGGTCCGTGTGAGGTCCTCTTGAGAACGGCGGCCCCGGCACCACGCACCTGACGGTGCGCGCCGGGGCCGTCGGCGGCTCCACTTCTCCGGCCCGCGTGACGCAGCGACCATCGCTGCGTAGCCGCGTACCCGCGTACCGCGTACCCGCGTCTACAAGTCAGCGGCGGCAAACCCGTCGTCGTCGCCACCGCACCGGCGACACCGGCGACCCCTCCCACCCCCGGCGCGCACCTCGTCGGCCCGTGCCGCAGGCGGAGCGGCTCAGCCCCCGACGGCCTCGCCCAGCAGACGAGCCGTGTCGGCGACGAGCTTGCTGTCGTTCGGCCCCTGCGGTGCCTCCGGCCTGGTCGTCAGGACCGCCATCACCACCGGCACACCGGCCGGGCTCCAGACCACGCCCACGTCGTTGGCCACGCCGTAGGCGCTGCCGCCGCCGGTCTTGTCGGCCAGCCTCCAGCCGGGCAGGCCCTCCTTGAACCGCTGGGTGTTGGTGGTGTTGGCGAGGAGCCAGTCGGTGAGCCGGTCCCTGTCCGTGCGGGGCAGAGCGTCGCCGAGCAGCAGCCGGGTGTAGGTGTCCCCGATGGCGCGCGGACTGGTGGTGTCCTCGGTGCGCCAGGGTTCGGCGGAGTTCAGGGCCGGTTCCCAGCGGTCGAGCCGGGTGACGCGGTCGCCGAGGGACCGGGCGAAGCGCGTGATCGCGGTCGGCCCGCCCAGCTCGCGCAGGAGCAGATTGCCCGCGAGGTTGTCGCTCTGACTCACTGCGGCCGCGCACAGGGCCTCGACCGTCATCCCGTCGGCCACGTGGTCCTTGGTGACCGGGGCCCACTCGGCCGCCTCGACCTCGGCCGCGGTGTAGTGGATCCTGCGGGCCAGGAACTCCCCGTCGCGGTCGAGGTCCCGCAGGACCGCCGCCGCGGCCAGCGGCTTGAACACCGAGCAGACCGGGAAGAGCTCCTGCGCCCGGTGGGCCACCATGCGGCCGGTTACCAGATTGCGGGCGTAGACGCCGATGCGGGCGCCGTGTTCCCGTTCCATGTCCCGCAGTCGGCGCAGGGTGCCCGGGTCGACGCCCGGCCGGCTGTCCGCGGACGCCGGGCCGGCGGCGCCGATGGCGAGGGCCGCTAATCCCCCGGTGCCGAGGGCCAGGACCGTACGCCGGGACGGACGGCTTGCCACGCGCTTCACATCGTCTCCTCACCGTTGATCATCTCTACGGGAGGAAACACGCGTACCGCCCCAGGACGGTTGCACCCGCCCGCAACGCCGAGAGGGGACCGGCCCCGGGGCTCCCACGGAGGGCGGGTTGCGGGTTACGCGCGGCGGCGGTCGCCGGAAGCGGTCGGCATCCACACGTTCGGCAACCCGGGACCCTGCACCCAACCGGGCACCGACGCCCCCTCCCGGCTCCCCTCGGCACCTGCCTCGCCCCCGGCCGGGGTCGCGCAGCCGAGCACAGCGCCCACGGTGTTGCGCGGGGACGCGGCCCAGCACGCCGGCACCAGCACGGTCGGCGTAGGGGCGGGCATCAGGATGCTGGTCCCAGCCCAGCCAGGCAGCCCAAGCCGCAACCGGGATGAGAACCAGCAGGCAGGAGGCGAGTGCCAGCGATCTCAGGCGCATGCCTGCCGCCTCTGATCAAGTCCAGCAGCATCTGCAACGTGACGCAGCGCCGGCCGGCCTCGGCGGTGATCAGGTCGAGTTGGTGGCGGGCTCCGTCGACGAGGACGATCCACGCCGCAGAGGCTTCGGGTCGCCGGCCTGCGCCCGGCCTCGATTGCGTCGGCGATGACATGCCCGGTGGGGCGGACCAGCAAGGCAGCCCTTGCACATCGCGGGCAGGGATTCCTCCCCCATGAGGGGGGAATCCTTCCACGCCTGGGGGAGGCGCGACCGCTACCGGCTGGGGTTGTCTGGAAGGCATGAAGAACACGTTGAAACGCCTGGTCATGGTGGTGGCGTCCGGTGTGCTGACGGCTACGGGGGTTTCCTCCCCTGCTCTGGCCCAGCCGGCCGCCACCACAGCCGATGGGGACATACGGGCCAGGATCGCGGCGGTCCCGGGGATGCGACTGCTCGGCGAACGCCCGGGCGCCCTGGGCCAGACCGTGCTCGACCTGTCCTTCCGGCAGCCCACCGACCATCGCCATCCAGGCCGGGGATCCTTCGAGCAGCGGGTGACGCTGGTGCACAAATCCATCGAGAAGCCGATGGTGCTCTACTCCAGCGGATACGACCTGGGGTCCTCCCCGCAGCGCCTGTCGGAGCCCGCCGCGCTGCTGGACGCCAATCAGGTCACCACCGAGCAGAGGTTCTTCGGGACGTCTCGGCCCGAAGGCGCCGACCTGTCCACACTCACCATCTGGCAGGCGGCCAGCGATCACCACCGGTTGATCACCGCGCTCAAGCAGCTGTACCACGGGGCATGGATATCGACCGGAGGCAGCAAAGGCGGGATGACCGCCGTCTACCACCGGCGCTTCTACCCGGACGACGTGGCAGGCACGGTCGCATACGGCGCGCCCAACAACACCGACGACCAGGACGACAGCGCGTACGACGCCCGTCTGGAACACCTCGGCTCCGCCGAATGCCGAGACGCACTCAAATCCGCCCAGCGGCAGGCGCTGATACGTCGTGAGGCGATGACCCAGCGGTTTGGGCGCTGGGCTGCGGATGCGAAGGCCACCTTCACGACCATCGGCAGCGGGGACCGCGCCTTCGAACTCGCCGTGCTGCGTCTGCCGATGATGTTCTGGATGCATCAACCCGAGGGCAGCTGCTCCTCGGTTCCCCAGGCCGATGCGACGGATGACGCGCTCTACGCCTGGGTGGACCAGGTGACCCAACTGCCGGTCTACACCGATCAGACACTCCAGGCGTTCACACCGTACTTCTACCAGCTCGGCACCCAGCTCGGGTACGCACACTTCGCGGCCCCGCACCTGGAAGGCCTGCTGCGTCACCCAGGCGTCCAGGACGTCCGCTCCTATGTGCCGCGGGACGTTCCCCTGCGGTTCCAGGCCGGCGCGATGCCGGACATCGACCGCTGGGTGCGGCTCCACGGCGCTTCCCTGATGTTCGTCAACGGCGAGAACGACATAGCGGTCGCGGAGCCCTTCCGGCTCGGCAAGGGCACGCGTGACTCCTTCGTCTTCGAAGCCCCCGCAGGCAACCACCACATATCCATCGGCGGCCTGCGCCCGGCCGACGCCGAATCGGCCAGGGCCTCCCTGAGCCGCTGGGCCGGCGAACGCACAGAATCCTGGGCGCACACCGGCCCCAGGAGCGCGGCGGCAAACACAGCAGCAGTCACAAGTGACCCTCACAGCACACCAGGAGCACCCCAGCCGTAGCCCACGTGGCCCCGGCGGGTGCAGCAGCGAACGCCGCATGGTCGAAGGGCCAATGGCAGGGTCGGGCCCCGTCTTTCGAATCATGCCGGGGTCGCTCTGTCGGCCTCAGACGGTCAGCGGACGACCGAGCCCATCCAGTGGCCGGTCGTGGTCCAACCCTGGAAGCGGCGGGCCAGGCCGCCCAGTGCGGTGCCGTCCGCGTCGAAGGTGCCGCCGCTCGCGACCATGCGCAGTCCGGCGATCACCGGGGCGAGGCGGGCCGCTGTGTGCCAGGGCTGCCCGGCGGCCTCCGCCGCCATCCGCTGGACGAGCGCAGCCTGTCGGCCGAGCGGGCACAGCGACAGGAAGAACAGCGTCTGCCGCCAGGCGTACGCCGCGTCCTTGATGGTGCCGAGCGGGCGCGGGTGGCCGTGGACGCGGGCGACGAGGCGGCACACCGCGGCGAAGGCCTCCTCGGCCAGGGTCTCCCAGCCCGCCTCCGGAGCGATGCCCGCGTGCCGCACCAGGACGGCCAGGTTGTGGGTGGTCAGGATCTGCGCCTGCTCGATGACCGTGCCGTTGCCGGCCGGCGACCAGGAGAAGGCGGTGTCCGTACCGGCCCGTTCCCCGCACAGCCGGTCGAACGCGGGTGCCGTCCGGGCCGGACGCGTCCGGCCGAGACCGTCGGCGGCGTGCACCACCGCCATGTTGCGTACCGCCGCGCAGTCGATCCCGTAATAGCGGGTGTAGAGGCTGTCCTGCAGAAGGTCGGCCGCGGTGCGTGCGGCGGTCAGGAACTTCGGGCTGAAGGTCCCCATGAAGATGTCGGCCGCGAGCTCCTCGGTGAACGGCGCGGAGAGGTCGGCCCGGCGTGCCAGGTGGGACATCTCACGCACCAGCGGGTTCGGCAGCAGCGTTCCGGGGAACGCGCCGACAGCCAGGTCACCGAGGCGGCGCAGCGCGGCCTCTGCAGCCGCCCTCGCCCGTTCCTCCGTATCGGCGTCGCTGCCGTGGCCGGCGACCGCGCGCACCCACGGCAGCTCGTCCACCCGTACCTGGTGCGCCAGGTTGAGCAGGAGCAGCGAACGCCGGTTGCGGAACGCCCGGTACGTGGCCGCCTCGAGGGTCCGCAGGGCGGGGTCGGCGTAGCGCTCTGCGGTGGCGTTGGCCACGAGCTGCGGAACGAGCTGGGCCAGCACCTCCGCGGACGGCACCAGGCCGCGCGCGACGAGCTCCTCCGGCGGAGCGCTGAGCGCGGTGAGGACCACCTGCCGCAGACGCGGCGGGACTACGGTTCCGGCGGGCAGGCCGGTCCCGGCTGCCTCCGTCTCCGTAACCGGTGCGAGCAGCCCGTCGATGTCGGGCGTGCCGGCGCGCTGGTCCAGCGGTGTGAGGCGGTCCGCCACGGCGGCGGCGATCTCGTGGTGTGCCGGCAGGGCCGCCTGGCGCGCCTGCTCGGCGCGCAGCCGGGCGTGGCGGTCCGAACCGGGCAGACCCCGCTTGGCGATGACCGAGGTCACCGCGTGACGCAGCAGCCCGGCGAGCCGGGGCGCGAGCGGGCGCCCCGCGGCGGCCTCCTCCAGGGCCCGCAGCATGATGCCTGTGTTGGACTTCTGGTCCCGGTGTTTGCGGCACTGCGTGTGGACCGCGGCCAGGGCGCGGTAGCGCTCCAGCAGGGCGGCCGCCTGCACGCGCGCGTCGCCGCCACCGCGGCCGGTCCGGGGGGTAGCCGGGCCGGGGTCGGGCACGCGCTCCGGTCCGGGTCGATCCGCTGCGGCCTGGACCGGGGCGGTCGCTTCGCCGTGCAGCAGCCAGTAGCCGAGGAGCTCGTCGTCGAAGGGTCGCCACACGCCCAGGGCTTCGCGCTGCACCTCGATGGCGGTCTTGGGCCCGCGGGCCCGCAGCGCGTCCGAGACCTCGCCGACGCTGCGGCGGTGCACCGTCCTTGCGTCGGGGGCGGACCGGTCGGCCGGGCGGGGCAGGAAGCGCAGCCGGTCGGCGAACGGCTGAATCTCCGTCACCAGGGCTGCGGCCGTGCCGAAGTCGTCGGCCCGTACGAGCCAGGCGACGGTCAGCAGGGCCGCCTCCTCGGGCAGGGACACCTCGTAACGACCGGTGTCCAGCAGTTCCCACAGTTCCTGGAGGCCCTGCTCCGTCAGCGCGTGCGCGAAGAGCGCCGCACGGTCGGCCGGTACGCCGGCCCGGCGGGCGGCGTCCGCTTCGTACGGGGCGAGGGGCCCGCCCGCGCCGGGCGTTCCGGTGGCGAATCCGCCGCGGACGACCTCAGGGGTGACCCAGGCGGGCAGTCCGGCGACCGGGGTGCGCGAACCGAGGGTGAGGCTGCCGTCAGCCATGCCTGCGAGCACTGCACGCCATTTCTGCATCCGGCCGAGGGCGCGGTCGCGGGTGGCCGGCTCAGCGTGCGAGACGGAGGTGCGCAGTGCACGTGCCAACTGGCCTGCGGCGTAAGCAGACGAGGCGGTGGCCGGGCCGGCCGTCGCAGCTGCGGGCGCACCGACGGAACGGCCGGGCTCGGTCGGGGGCTGCTGGTCAGCGTTCTCGTTCATAAGCCGGCGTGGCAGGACCTGCCCCTGCGCCCCCCGGGTAGCAAGCCCGGTGCTCTGACTGACTGAGCTACACGCCGTTCGATGCCCCGACCCTAGAACGATCACCCAGGCCCGGCAATCGAATTGCGAACCACCGACCGCCCAGCGGGCCACACCCGGCGCCCGACCGCTCCGCGGCCCGCCAACCCGGGCGACCTTCCACACCTTCGCCAGCAGCACCGCGTCCCGCCTCGGGGTGAAAGGCGCGAGGCCCGTGACCGGCGAACGACGGCCCTCACCCTGGCGACGTCCCGCTGTGGGCGGACAGAACGTTGGCGGTCACCCATGGCGGCACCCCTCGGCAAGCTATCGGCCATTGCGGCGCCGCCGACGAGCAGTGGTGTCGCGGAAGCGGACAGTGCCGCCCCCTGATCTGCCGGTGAGCGCGGCCATCTCCGTCGCCCCGTGCACCAGCCGACATGTTCCGGTTTCCGGATCGACGACGATCGGCCGGTTACCTCCGATCCGGATCCGCCGTCCCTGTCCGTCCTTCGCCGTGGGATACCAGGTGAAGCCATAGACGCCCCTGTCGGCCGGGGTCGCCACGAGACGAAGCTCGAAAGCCCACTCATCCCAACGGTCCCCCAGGGATCGACCGAACTCTTCAGCACACCTCCGTGCTTCGCTCTCCTCCAAGAAGATCCCCTTCAGCCCACTCCAACACGTGGAGAAGCGGACGTTACAGGACGGAGCCCCATTCGCCTCGGGGGCGCACCACGGCCTGCCGTGGATCGCGATCGCCTCCGGCTCCGATGCGCCCGCCGCGCCAGCGAAGACGTCACCGAACAGACACTGGGTGATCCGGCATCGCGGCCTTGCTACGACAGGAAGATCGCCCAGGGCAAGCAGTACACCCAGGCCCTGCTCTGCCTCGCCAGGCGCGGGCCGATGTCCTCATCGCGATGCTCCGCGACGGAGCTTTCTGCGGAGCGACCGCCACCGCCTGTTCAGGCGCTCCGCAGACCTAGACCATGGTCAAGAGGTGATCCGTGGGGCCGTAGTCGATCTTCCAATCGGCATAGACACCGCAGCATCCGTCCTTGATGCACCTCAGACCCACGGTCACCCAGCGGACGGATCCGTCGTCGCCGAGTGAGAACGCGACCGCGGCCTCGAACTCCTCGCTCCCGCAGGGGCAGCCGGCAGCACCGCGCTCGTCGTCCTCCCAGGACGCCTCGTTCCAGAAATCCTCGCTGTCCGCGATGAACGCACGGCTGCCGCAGCCAGAACACTCCCGTTCCGCTCCGCACGCATCGACCAGCACGAAGAACACCCGGCCGCCGCAGCCACACACGGAAGGAGCGATCTTCACCGGGCGGCCGTCAACCGCACCCCGCAGAAACACCGCGAGCTCCGCAGGGACAGCTTCACCAACCTGATCATCAGCATGCACGGACACATCGTTCCAGACAGCCCGAACTCACGACCGTCCCTCTTGACCAAAGAGACAGGGACGGCCCCCGTCCAACCGCTCCACCCGCGGACGGTGAGCGCGACACCTCCGAGAGGCTGCCGTTCTACGGCGTCAGCGAGTCCCCCCTCGGCATTGAGGACGGCTTGTTGAGTGCCGGATAGGCGTCGAAGGCAACGTAACAGTCGCCATGGCGGGTGGCTGTCCCTGGTGGCGCATCATTTCGGTACTGGTCATAGGAGCGGTGGGCGATGAGCCAGTCGGTGTCCTTCTTCGCCAGGTAGAGGCAGAAGGTCTGCCGAATGCTTTCTGCGTCACCACGCTTGACTTCCAAGATCCCGTCGTATCGGCCGGGCTCGAACTTCCATCCAGTGGCCACAAACCGTGCCAATGGCTTTTGGGGACTGTCGCGATCCACGATCAACGGTCCGGGGTCGCTCGCCGGGACGTAGCCCAGACCACCCGTGTTCGGAACGTGCTCGAATTTGCCGGTCTCATCCCAGACGAACTGAGGCCGAGGCCCGGGTCCGGTCAGCGAGAGGGTCATGGTGGTGGCGATGTCGACGCCATCGGTGTCCTGTCGCGTGGACAGTGTCGGCTGCACGAACACCAACGCGTAGCCCTCGCCCTGGGACAGACGCAGCATCGCTGGTGGAGCCACCTCAATATGCGCGTCACGCTGCAACTGAGCGAACGTCCACGCCGACACCACCAGCGCGAGAACGCTGGTCACCGTAGTGATCCACACATGGGCCGCGCTCTGCCACCAACGCCGAAGACCGCTTTCCGCCACGCCTCCGGTCTCAGGGCATCAGTAGGGTCACCGCACGGCGCCGTGATCCGTTCGAGAACCACCCAGGCTGGGCGAGGGACGTACCCATCGTTCCGCCGCGGTGCAGAGCGGGTGGAAGGCTCCACGGTCCATCCGTAGCCGGCGGCGATGCCAAGCAGGCGGTCCCGCTCCTGTTCGTCAACGGCGAGGCCCCGGCGAAGCTCCGTCGCCGTCCACTCCTCGCAGTACTGGCACAGTGCCTCCGGCGACGGCGGCAGCCACTGACTTCGCATCGGCCTACGACGGGGCAGGTGCTCGTACATTCGCTTGCTGCAGTACACGCTCAACCGGCAAGAGAGGGCGCTCTACTGCCGACACCTCGCCGCCGGTGCGGGCGACGCCTTCGCCGCGCGCCGACCGGCCGCGCATCACGCCGCGGTCGGGCAGAGCCCGGACGCCCGGGTGTGGCGGGTCCACGCCCGGATGCTGGGCAAAGGCGATGACGACCCTCCCGAGTCCGTTCGACAGGTCGACGAACCGACGGGCATCGAGTTCATCGACGAGCAGCTGCTGGCGTTCCGGTCAGGGAGCGGGGAGCCGGGTGCCGCACCGGGCGCAGTAGCGGGCGTCGCGTTCGCCGGCCAGACGGCCGCATGCGTCGCAGACCAGGCTCAGCAGGCAGGCCGGCTCGCCGGCGTCCGAACCGGGTTCCGGGGTGATGTTCAGGGGCGGGCGGCGGCGGTGCGCGGTGGTGTAGGTCAGCCCCTCGGTCCCCGCCCGGACGGCCCGCACGGCACCGGCCGGCAGCCAGGCCACGGACCCGGGCGCGAGCGGGACAGTACGGTCCGTGGTACGGATCTCACCCGAGCCGGCGACCACGACGAGCAGTACCCCCAGGACCGTCTCGGTGTGCTCACCGATGACGGCCCCCGCACCCAGCCGCACCAGGTTCGCGTCCAGGTCACGGCCGCCGTCACCCAGCGCCCACACGACACGGACCACCCCGGCACCCACCGGCCCGGCGCCCACCGGCCCGGCATCCGGCGGGCCGGCGTCCGGCGGGCCGGCGTCCGGCGGAGCGAGAAAGACCGGCGTACCGGGAACAGATGCACACATACCTACTCCACGGACGGACGGGGACCGCGGTTCACGGCCAGACTCCCATCAGCCACTTCCCCGAGCACCCCGCCGACCGGCCCACCACGGTGCGAGCCGCGCCTCTTCTCGTCATTTCACAGCGCGGCCGATGAGTTTGCGTCTCCCGGTCGGTCCAAACTCGTGACACCCCCAGGAAGGACACCGCCATGTCAGAGCTTCTCGTCGACTTCATCACCTCCCTCGACGGCCACGCGTCGGGAGAGGGATGGCCCGGGTTCTGGGGCCTCGAGGGCCCGGAGTACCTCGCCTGGCTCAGCAAGCAGCCCGAGGCCACGTACCTGATGGGAGCGAACACCTACCGCCTGATGTCGGGCTTCGCCTCAGGCGAGGTCCCGAGTGGCCAAGACGAGTTCAGGCCCGAGGAAGAGGCATCCGTCGACGAGCTCACGCAAGCCTCCAAGGTCGTGTTCTCCTCCTCACTCCAGGAGCCACTGACGTGGGCCAATTCCACGCTCGTCCGAGGCGATGCCGTCGAGGCGGTCCGCGCCATGAAGTCGAGTGGCTCGGGGCTCCTCAGCACGATCGGCAGCCTCACCCTGTGCCGGTCCCTGCTACGGGCCGGACTCGTCGACCGCTTCCGGGTCGTGATGTTCCCGGTGATCACCGGGGCCACCGGCGAAGAACGCATCTACGACGGCTACCCGGATGTTGCCCTTGAGATGATCGAGCACCGCACCTTCGACGGCCGCATCCAGCTGGTCGAGTACAAGCCCCGCGTGCTCGAGCACCCGCCGCTCGGCATCCGTGCGTGACGTCGCCCCGTCCGCCGGTCTGGACGGCCGTCCGACCGGCGCCGACGCGGGACGACGTGACCCGGTAGGAGCGCAGGAAATGCGCGGCCCGCGGGGTTCCACCTCTCGGCGCTCTCCCGGGTGCTCGACGTACCGCTGTCCGCCATGGAGGACCCTGTACTGCGACAAGAGTTCCTGGCCGATGGGGCCGGGGTATGGCCATGACGCCCATGGCCGCCTCCATGGCTCAATTCGCGGGTTGATGACGTCGCCCAGCGGCGGTCGCCTTGCCCTGGCAACGGGGTCAGTAAAGGGTCGCGGCCTCCACGTCTGCGCGCGACTACTGTGCTGCCGGCAGATCGTCGTGAGCAGCGAGGGCAACTGAGTTGTGCTGACCGCCACGCACCCGCCGTAGGTGCCTCTGGAAAGCCCAGAGGCACCTACGGAGGCTCTTGATGTCCCGAACTGTCCGCACGACTCCCAGCCGATTCCGCGTCCAAGAGGGCGCATCGGAGACCATGTCGCTGTACGACCTTCGCTATGCGACTGCCGAACTGACCCGAGCTCCCCGCGAAGACCGTCGCCCCACCCCGGCGAAGACGCTGCGCCGGCTCACCTCCTGGTAGTGGATGGTGCTCTACTGCAGGACGGGCTCGTTCTCCGCCGAGATCGCTACGGCTGAGAGCCGCGCCCGGCTTCAGGGTCGACTCGACGCCCAGCGGATCCGCGGACTGCACCGCGCTGGCCACGAAATTGACGACGCGGACGTACTGCCGGTCCGCCACCGTCATGGTGTGCTCTGGAATGCCTGGTAGAGGCGAAGCACGCGCAACGGACCTGCCCTCGCGAGCACAGGAAGTGCGCACTGGCGGCGGCCCTCCGACCGGAGGGCCGCTGAACAGCATGCACGCCTTCGTCAACGGCCTTGACCGTGACCGCGCGGCGCCACAACCGCCGGCCTGGCCCTGCCCTGGAGCTCGGGCGTTGTGGAAGGCCATGTCAACGGCATCAGAATGATCAAGCGGTAGATGTGCGGACGCCTTGGCTTCGAGCCCCTGCCCAAGGAAGTTGACGGACACCTGGTGTTCTGATTACTGCCTGGTCCGTCACTAGGACAGGTCAGTGCTCCAGCCGCTCCTGCACCTGCGCCACGGCGCGCTGCGCGTTGGCTGACCGCCCACGGACCCCGGGCCCGTCCGGTCGGGTCGCCCGTCCGGCCTACACCCGCAGGCCCTGGCGGGCTGGTTCGTGTCACGGTGGCAGTGCGGCCATACGGTCCACGCATGCGGGGCCCGGCCGGTCGATGACACCCCCGGCCGGGCCCCGCTACGGGCCCGGCTCCCCGGCCGTCACCCTCCACCCCGCGGGTGCTGTTCGCGCCGTCATCGCCGGAGACCGGTGGGCATGCCGACGGCCGTGTCCCCTCCCCGCAGCGTCACCGCCCCGGGCGACGATGCCCAGGCCTCACCCCCGACGACCTCCTACACGGCTGGAGAACACACCGTGCTCGAACGCAAGCGGCTCAAGGGCCGGACCCAGATCGCCTTCGTCCTGCCCGAACACCAGCCGCCGGCTCCGGTCAGCGTCGTCGGGGACTTCAACCACTGGAACCCCGCCGCCCACCCCCTCCAATCCCGCGGCGACGGCACCCGCGCCGCCCACGTCTCCCTCCCCGCCCACAGAGCCCACTCATTCCGCTACCTCGCCGCCGGCGACTACTGGTTCGACGACGAACAAGCCGACCAGCACGACGGCACCAACAACCGCATCCACACCTGAGCCCGCCCCGCCCCACCCGCGGGGCGAAGAACTGGCCTTGCCGGGAAGGGGCCGCCGGACGTAGGTCCGGCGGCCCCTTCCTGTACGGGCGGTCAGCTGCTGACGCGCTCGGTTTCGGCAGCGGACTCCTGGACAGCAGGCGCAGCCGGGGACTTGTTCCCCTTCATCAGAAGGGCGGTGGCCAGGGCCCCTGCCGCGGCTCGGGCGGTGCGCCGGCCATCGCCGACATCAGGGCCGGGATACAGGCCAGGGACGTGCCCGTCGCGGCGACCAGCGCAGTGCCCTCGCCAGGTTGGAGATGCCCAGGCCCGGGGTGCGCCAGATACTCAGCGGCATCAGCGGGGCCCCGGACGCCTTCTGGATCGCCAGGAAGAGGGCCAGCAGGACGGCGGCGCCGGTCAGCTGGAGCAGGGTCTGCGTGCTGCCCCACCCGGTCTCGGGAGCCCGGACGACGGCGAAGACGGCGAGGGCCAGGCCGGCGGTGACGGCCAGGGCGCCCAGGACGTCGATTCCGCCCCGGCGGCGGCCCACCGCGGGCAGGAGCCCGGTGGCGGCGAGGGTGGCGAGGGTGGCGATGCCGATGGGCATGTAGATGATGAAGATCCACGGCCAGGACGCCCACTGCGCGAACACCCCCGCACAGGAACACTCCCGCAGTGCCGCCGTCGGGCGCGGCAGCCCCGTACAGGGCGAGTGCCTTGCCCAGTTCCTTGGGGTCGTGGCCGAAGAGCATCATCAGCAGCGTCATCGACGCCGGGGCGATGAGGGCTCCGCCGGCCCCCTGCACGGCCCGGCCCGGGATCTCCACGCCGGGGCTGTCGGCGGCTGCCGCGACGACGGATCCGGCGGTCAGGACCATCCAGCCGGCTGCGAAGACGCGCCGGGCTCCGAGGAGGTCCGAGAGGCGGCCGCCGAGCAGGCGGAGTCCGCCGAAGGCGATCACGTAGGCGTTGAGGACCCAGCTCAGGTCGCCTTGGGTGAAGCCGAGGTCCCGCTGGGCCGCCGTCCCCCACGAGGCTCCTGGTGACGCGCGTGCCCGTGGTGCCCGTGGGAGCCCTTGTCGTGGGCGTGCCCGGCTCTGCGGCCGTCGGGGCCGGCGTGTGCGGCGGTGTACTCGTGAGCGGCGTGGTGTTCGCCGTGGTCCACGGCCCTTCATCCCCGATCCCGGTTCCAGTGTGCGGGCCCTTCCCCTGGCCGCACACAGACGGCGCGGACACTGAGGCGCGGGATCGGCGAGGCCGGGGCCGCGGGCCTTCGACTCGCCGAGACCAATCAGGCGGCGTACCGCCCGGCCTGGAGTTCGGGGGTCGCTCTCACGGTGAGGACGGCCCCCAGTGCTGGTCGGCCGACCTCGGTGCGACCACGTCGGTCGTCACAGCACGCCGACCACTGCGATGAGAGACCGGTCGCCGGCGCCGAGGCCGTCAGTGATTGCGCCGGTCATCGACCTGAACCTCCAGATGCGGCCAGGCCGTGGCCAGGAACGAAAGGCCGTCGACCGCCGACACGGTGATCGACCCCAACGACCCGTCCGGTTTGAAATGGACGAGCGTCCCGGTCGTGCCGTCGACATCGACGGGCTCAAGACCGGTGACGGGGACACCGTTTTCGTAGCGCTGAGTCCAGGCCCCGTTGAGGCGGCGGTTGGTATGGGCGAGCCACTCGCTGAGCGCCGCGACCACGGACATGCCGCGTCGCGGGTGGCCGTCCGGCAACATCTCGACCTGCGGGAAATCGAAGAACCGGAGATCCTTCGTAGCCATGACCGGCTTCTTCACGCTCTGGCCGTGCTCGTCCACGCGGGTGTCGGTGCCCCGTCCGTCATCGCGGACGGACAGGGAACCGTCGGGATGGAGAACGACGACACAGCGTCCACCGCCCGTGCTTGACGCTTCGTCGGCGGCATAGGCAAGCACCTCAAGGACGAGGTGCCAGGGTCCATCCGGAGCGAACTCCGTAGGATTCTGCCGGATATACGACAGATGATCCCTATCGACGACGCTGGACCAATCGTGCGTCGTGTTGATCCAGGAAGCCCTCGACATGTCCATCAGGCAAGTATCCCCCCTGGTGACGAGGGCCTTGAGGGCATCCCCCTGGCTGACGGCGGCTCACGGAATCCGTGCCTGAATCGCGCTGGCGCCTGCGACGGCGGGACGAGCCACGGTGCGCGGGACCGCCGGGTCGTGCGAGGAGGCGGGCAGGGTCCCGGTCACCGGGACGGCCGCGGCGCACGGCCAATTCGACGAGCTGTTCGACGAGCTGTTCGACGGGCTGGATGCATCACGGACTCCCTCGGGGGGGGGTGGCGCCGCTCGGAGCGACTTCGCCGCGATCGGACCCGTCAAGTCATGTTCAGAACAAGATTGTTTGACGCGTGATGCCGAACGCTTTACCAGATCGCGAAATACGCCATTCACTGTCTTGACCTACACCAAGCACCGCCCGAAATAAGGCGAGTTGGCAACGAATGGGACCATCCATCCAGGCCCCGGGCGTCCGTTCAGCGGACGCAGTAGGGCGGAATCCGGACGTGTTTCGGCCAATACCTGACGTGTCCATGGCGATCATGGAGATCGCTGGCAACCTCTCCACATCCCCAGCAGGACGAGATCAACACGCTCCGCCCGGCCGGCCTCATCCCGGCCGCCGGTTCCACCCCCCACGCATCCAAGGAGTCCGCGTGAAGTCCACGCAACGGCGGAACGCCACCGCCACGGGAGCCCTGTTCGCCGCAGCCGCCCTCCTCACCGTCGGTGTCCAGGCCGGCACCGCCAACGCGCAGCCCGACCCGTCCGCGAACGCGGCGGCCCCCAAGGGTCAGGTCCGGAACCCGGGCGCGCTCCCCGCGCAGCTCACCCCCTCCCAGCGCGCCGAGCTCATAGCCAAGGCGCAGAGCACCACGGCCGCCACGGCCAAGGAACTCGGCCTCGGCCCGCAGGAGAAGCTCCTCGTCCACGACGTGGTCAAGGACCAGGACGGCACCACCCACACCCGGTACGAGCGCACGTACGAGGGGCTCCCCGTCCTCGGCGGCGACCTGGTCGTCAACCGCAGCGCGGCCGACCGCACCCAGAGCGTCAGCAAGGCGTCCGAGGCCACGCTCCAGGGCGTCTCCACCTCCGCCCCGGCCGACGCTCCGGCGGCCGCCTCCGCGAAGGCCCTCGACGCCGCGAAGGCGGTGGGCTCCAAGGCCGACAAGGCCGACGCGGCCCCCCGCAAGATCGTGTGGATGGCGAACGGCGTGCCCACCCTGGCCTACGAGACCGTCGTCGGCGGGCTCCAGGACGACGGCACCCCCAACCAGCTCCACGTCATCACCGATGCCAAGACGGGCGCGAAGCTCCACCAGTGGCAGGGCATCGAGACCGGTGTCGGCAACACCCACTACAGCGGCCAGGTCACCCTCGGCACCTCGTCGTCCGGTTCCAGCTTCACGCTGAACGACGCGGTCCGCGGCGGCCACAAGACGTACAACCTCAACCACGGTACGTCGGGCACGGGCTCGCTCTTCACCCAGTCGACCGACACCTGGGGCAACGGCCTCAACTCCAACGCCGCCACCGCGGGCGCCGACGCCGCCTACGGCGCCGGGGTCACCTGGGACTTCTACAAGAACGTCTTCGGCCGCTCCGGGATCCGCGGCGACGGCGTCGCCGCCTACTCCCGCGTCCACTACGGCAACGCCTACGTCAACGCCTTCTGGGACGACGGCTGCTTCTGCATGACGTACGGCGACGGGACGAACAACAACGACCCGCTGACCTCGCTGGACGTCGCCGGCCACGAGATGTCGCACGGCGTCACCGCGGCCACCGCGGGCCTGGAGTACAGCAGTGAGTCGGGCGGCCTGAACGAGGCCACCTCCGACATCATGGGCACGTCCGTCGAGTTCTACGCCAACAACGCGAGCGACCCGGGCGACTACCTCATCGGCGAGAAGATCGACATCAACGGCAACGGCACCCCGCTGCGCTACATGGACAAGCCGAGCAAGGACGGCGGCTCCGCCGACGCCTGGTACTCCGGCCTCGGCAACCTCGACGTCCACTACTCCTCGGGCCCGGCCAACCACTGGTTCTACCTGGCCTCCGAGGGCTCCGGCGCCAAGGTCGTGGGCGGCGTGAGCTACAACTCGCCCACCTCCGACGGCCTGCCCGTCACCGGCATCGGCCGGGACAAGGCACAGCTCATCTGGTACAAGGCGCTCACCACCAAGTTCAACTCCACCACGGACTACGCCGGTGCCCGCGCCGGCACGATCGCGGCGGCGACCGAGCTGTACGGGGCCGGCAGCCCCGAGGTCAACGGCGTCACCGACGCCTGGGCGGCGGTCAACGTGGGCGCCCGCTCGGGCGGCGGCACCCCGACCCCGGGCAAGGTCTTCGAGAGCACGACCCAGGTGGCCATCCCGGACTCCCCCGGCCCCGCGGTCACCTCGTCCGTCGCCGTCACCGGCATCACCGGTAACGCGCCGAGCACCCTCAAGGTCGGCGTGAAGATCACCCACACCTACATCGGTGACCTCCAGATCGACCTGGTGGCCCCCAACGGGACCTCGTTCCGCCTGCAGAACTCCTCCTCGGACTCCACGGCGAACCTGGACAAGACCTACACGGTGAACGCCTCGGCCGTGGCGGCCAACGGCACCTGGAAGCTGAAGGTCCAGGACAAGGGCGCCGCCGACGTCGGCACGATCACCGACTTCAAGCTCACCTTCTGACCGGCCGACCGGCCATGGTCTGACACAGGTGCCCGGAGCCCAACGGCTCCGGGCACCTTCGCATGCCCGAGCGCACGCTTGCACGGCGCACCGCCCCCGGGGCCTTCACCGGCCGGCCCGCCTCCCACTGCGCGCCCGCGTCGGGATCAGTGAGAAGCACACGCTGACCATGTGACTTCTCCGTACTGGTCACACCTGCGGGCTTGCGCAGCGCTGCCGGCGCCGCGAACCAGCAGGCGAGGAATGCATCACGGCGCCGGGAGAGTGCGTGCCGGTCACGCCGCGGGCTTCAAGGTGGCGCGGCCGCCCTTCGAGACGAGGGTGGTGAGGTTCATGCGCTTGCTGTAGCGGTACGTCATCAGCGGGCTGCCGCTGACCAGCTCCTTGTACCAGGCCGCGCTGCGACCGGTGAGGCGCATGCCGGCCGGGGTGAAGTCGGCCTTCGTGAACTGGATGACCGCGTCCTTGCGGCCGAGGCTCACCGGCTGGTGGAAGTAGCCTAAGCGGAACGGCTTCACGGTCTTGCCACGGACCAGTCGCGCAATGGCATCGGCGGTGTACTGGGCGGTGGGCAGCCCGCTCTGGCAGGAGCCGTGGAGCTGTCCGAAGTCCATGCTGATGGCGGCGGCGTCGCCGACGGCGTGGATCTGCGGGTGGGACACCGACCGCAGCGTGGCGTCGGTCAGGATCAGTCCGCCGTCGTCGGTGGCGATCCCCGCAGCGGTGGCGAGCGGGGACACCTTGACGCCGGCGGTCCAAAGGCAGGCGTCGGAGCGCAGGATCCGCCCGTCGGCGAGTTCGACGGCCTCCGGCAGCACCTTCGCGACCCGCACACCGGTCTCCAGGGTGATACCGAGACGCTCCAGCGCCCGGTGGAGGTACGCGCGGGCCTTGTCGCCCATCATGGAACCGGGCTCCTGCGCACTGATCAGGGTGACGTTCAGCCCCGGGTGGGCCTCTGCGAGCTCCGTTGCCGCCTCGATGCCGGTCAGGCCGCCGCCGCAGACGGTGACCGTGCCGCCGACCGCGGCGACCTCGGCGATCCGTGCGGCGAACCGGGCGGCGGTCTCGGGGCTGTTGAGGGTGAATGCGTGGACCTCGGCGCCAGGGACGTTGCCGGTGTCGGTCGAGCTGCCCAGCGCGTAGACGAGCGTGTCGTACGCCAGGAGCGTCGAGTCGTCGAGGGTGATGCGCCGGGACCCGGGGTCGATCGCGGTGGCCGTGCCCTGGAGGAAGGTGACGCCGCTGCCGGCGAGCAGCTCGGGGATCCGGCGTACGACCAGCTCCTGACCGGCGGCGATCTGGTGCATCCGCAGCCGCTCGACGAACCGGGCCGAAGGGTTGACGAGGGTGATCTTCACACCGGTGCGCCGGGTGCGGTGGGCCAGCCGGATGGCGGTGAACATGCCCGTGTAACCGGCGCCGAGAACGACGACGTGGTGGTCGTTGGTCATGGCGAACTCCCAAGGTCGGTCACTGGCCTTGGTACCGGTGACGACCATGGGACAACCAACCCCCACTTGACATGACAGGCTGCCGCCGTGACCTACGTCACACCGGTGCCGGTGTTGGCGGGCCAGCAGGAACGCGGCACCCGCCCGATCATGCCGGGCACGGCCGCCCGGGTACCTCACCAGGGCGGCACCGCAACCGTGTGCCGCCCTGCCCCGTCGTCGTCGGGGAGCACGTGACCTCGCCCCGGTTCCCCGACGAGAAGGCAGCGACCGAGACGCCGGACCAGGCCCTCGCCGAACTCCCCTCGACCCCTTCCGTGCTTCGCGACGCTTCTGGAGCTCCACCGGGGGATGATCCTCGCCCGCTCCGGCGAAAGGGCCGGAGGGATCGCGCCATGGTCACCAAGGTGCGCGGCTCCTTCCACCAGTTCGAAGGCACCGCGCACCTGGACGGCGCCGACCCTGCCCAGTCCACCGGCCAGGTGGTGATCAAGACCGAGAGCATCGACACCGGTGTCGAGCAGCGCGACCAGCACCTGCGCACCAACGACTTCCTGGACGCGCCGCACTTCCCCGACATCACCTTCCGCACCACTGCGGTCGAATCGAAGTCCGACACCGACTACCGGGTCACCGGCGAACTCACCATCAAGGAGACCACCAAGCCGGTCACCATCGACTTCGAGTACACCGGCAACGCCGTCGACCCCTACGGCAACCTGCGGGTCGGACTGGAAGGCTCGGTGACCATCTCCCGCAAGGAGTTCGGCATCACCTGGAACGCCGCCCTGGAAGGCGGCGGCGTCCTGGTCGGCGACAAGATCGTCCTGGAATTCGACATCTCCGCCATCAAGCAGAGCTGAGAGCTTCCAGCCGGCCGGCACACCCGGCCCAGGAAGGGATACGTGGCACGGTCCTCGCCGTCAGGGCCGGGCCGTCACCACGCCGCACAGTGTGGGCCAACGGCCGCGGAGGCACGGACCGTTCGAATCCGCCGCGCCAGCGGGGCCAGCGGACCGCCTTGCGCGGCAACCCCCGCCCGCGCCGCGCCCCCCACGCCTTCCCGCCCTGCCCGGCGTGAGCTGCGCGCAGCGCAGCCCCCGCCCGCGCGCCACTCCGACACCGGCCGACCTCCACACCGTGCTCAGCGCGCCAGGCGACGGAGTCCAGGCCACCGCAGCCGTGCCACACGCACGCACTCGCCGCCGTCCCCGCATACGGGACGCCGTGGCGGACGACGCCTCCCCCGACGCCCACGCTCCTCGGCCTACCGCCCGCCTTCAGCCGGTAGCGCCCGGCCCGGGCCGGGGGAGGGCGTCCTGCCGAGACGACTCCGGCTTCGTAGGCCGCGATCACCAGCTGGGCGCGGTCGCGGGTGGCCAGTTTGGTCAGGAGGCGGCCGATGTGGGTTCACCGGTTCCCTGTCTCCGGCTCTGCACTGGCTCAGGGAGTGCTCGTGGTGGCCCAGGTGCGGAAAAGCGTAAGAGCCTCGCCGAGGTTTCCGGGGCCGCAGCGGGCGTGGAATGTCTTCTCAGCCGTCCAGGCCCAGACCCAGTCCTGCGGGCTGCGATTGACGTCCTGACGGGGGTACTCGCGGCCTTCCAGGTCCGTCTCCTCCAGATCTATTTCGACGGTCCACCCGGGGTTGTCGAGCGTGGCGATCCTCGCACCCCACTCGTGCTCCCAGTCGCCATCGCACTGCCGCGCGTACCAATCCTGCAGCCAGGCAAGGAGATCCTCTGAATCGCTCATGACAGGAGATGCCAAGCGAGCCGCGAATTCGGGCTCGGGCAGGCTGGCCAGCGGGAGAAGCAATGTCGGAACCCGCACCGCGGCGTCCTGGCCGCCGACGCAATCGCGAACACCAGCACAGCACTCGGTGCTCTCGTCACGTCAACGGAGAGGGGCCGACCTTCGATCCGAAAGGCCACCGGCGGGCTACTGGTCGCCCGGTGCCGGCTCGTCACGGCACCCCAAGGGCCGCTGAAGAGGGTCCTGCTCGTACAACCCCACGCCCGAAGCCCAACGCTCCGCCCACGGACGGGCCTCGTCCGCGGAACCCCACAGCCCCGCCGAACGCGAGGCACCGTTCAAGCGGCGCACCACAGCCCTGCTGTAGAGGCCCTTGACACGGAAGTTCTCCAGGTGCCAGACGGGCACGATGACGCACGCGTACCGCGGTGACCCGCGATGTCGGCCGACGGCGATGACGCGCCCGTGCCCCCAGTCCCACTGGGGTCGTACCAACCAGACCTTCCCACCAGGCGGGAAGTGCTTGGTGCCTCGCTTGATCTCCACTGCGTCGGGCCCGTAAGCGAGTTCCCGACGCACGTTCGCTGCCACCGCGTACCCGAGCACCTCCTCGGATGCCTCCGCTGCGTTCTCCATCCGTCGACCCCTCCCAGTCACCTTGGCCCGTCGACGGTAGGCCCGGTCCGACCCACCGGCAAGCGCATATCGCCGTCCCGAAGGCGACGCCGGGTGCGGCGGCGGCCGGAGCCGTCGCCCGCCGCGGGCTCAGCCGGGGACGGGCTCCTCCGTCCCGCGCGGGCGCAGGCCGTCCAAGGTCAGTGAGAGGAAGCGGCGCCAGTCGCCGCTGCCCGTCCGGATGATCGCGGACAGCCCGCCGACGATCATGTAGACGTCCGGTACTCCGAGGTCCTCCCGGAGGGTGCCGGCGGCCCGCCCCTGGTCGATCAGGGTTGCGACGGCCTCCTCCAGGCGCCCCAGCATCGGTCCGGCGGGGGCGGAGGTGCCGGCGGCGGACAGCGCGGCGGCCGTCAGGCCCGGGCTCTGCGCGAGGGCCCTGCCGACGTGGTGCAGGTACCGCTCCAGCCCGCGGCCGGCCGCGGGTTCGCGCAGGCAGTCCGTCAGAGCCAGCTCCAGGATCCCGGCGAACCGCTGCTCCGCCGCCGCCTCCACGAGGGCCTGCTTGGACGGGAAGTGCCGGTACAGGGTGCCGATCCCGACCCCGGCCGCCCGGGCCACCTCCGGCATCTGCACCTCCTCGCCGCGCTCTTCGAACAGGGCGCGGGCCGCGGCCAGGACGAGGGCCCGGTTGCGCTCCGCGTCGGCGCGCGGGCGGCGGCCGCCGCCCGGCGTATGGGGCGTTGACAAGACGACCGCTCCTCCGCGTACATTGAACCGAAAGGGAACCGGAATCGGATTCCGGTTCCTATTCTGTCATGCGAGGAGGGACCGCGCCATGCCTGAAGAGGACCGCCGAGAAGGCCGCGAGGACCGTTTCATCCTGCTGGAGCCCGGGGCCGCCCGGCCGGGCCGCGTCCCGCTGCCGCCCGCCTTCGCGGTCAAGGCCTCGACGGCCGACACCGAGGGGCGGCTGTCCCTGATGGAAGTGACCCTCGCGAAGGACGTCCCCCGGCACACCCACCACCTGGCCGACGAGTGCGTCTACGTCCTGGACGGGGTCCTGGGCATCGAGTTCGACGACCGGACCCACTCCGCCCCGGCCGGAACCTTCGTGCTGCTGCCCCGTGGCGTCCCGCACGCGCTGCGCCGCGCCTCCGACCCGCCCCCGCGCGTCCTGCAGATCTCCGCCCCCGGCGGCTGGGAGCGCTACGTCGAGGACCTGGTCGAGGCCGGACCAGCCGTGTTCACCGACGGGGAGCTGGACCCCGCGAAGATCAACCCCGTCGCCGCCCGCCACCACATCCGGTACGAGGAACGGCCCTGAACCCCGCCGGGCCTCAGGTCCCGTCCGGGTCGCTCCCGTACCGCAGGCGGCCCAGCGCCGTCATGGGCCGGTCGTGCGCCGCCACCGGGGCCGGCAGGACGGTGGAGCCGGTCAGGTAGCGGTCCACCGCCGAGGCCGCCGACCGGCCCTCGGCGATGGCCCACACCACCAGCGACTGGCCCCGGCCCGCGTCCCCGGCCACGAACACCCCCGGCGCCCGTCCGCCTGCAGCAGCGAAGTCCGCGTCCCGCGCGAAGTTGCCGCGACCGTCGTACTCCAGCCCCAGCTGCTCACGCAGCCCGCCGGCCCGCTCGGGCCCGGAGAAGCCCAGCGCCAGCAGGACCAGTCCGGCCTCGATCACCCGCTCGGTGCCCTCCAGGGGCCGCCGCTCCCCGGCCTCGACGGCGGTCAGCCGCAGCGCCCGCACCCGGCCGCCGGCGTCCCCCTCGAAGCTCAGGGTGGCACTGGAGAACAGCCGAGGGTCGCGGCCCGCCCGGCCGCGCGCCTCCTCGTGGGCGTGGGAGATCCGGTACACCCTCGGGTGCACCGGCCAGGGCTCGCCGTCGGCCCGGTCGGGACCCGGTTCGGGGTTGATGTCCAGCTGCACCACCGACAGCGCGCCCTGCCGCAGGGCCGTGCCCAGGCAGTCCGAGCCGGTGTCGCCGCCGCCGACGACCACCACGTGGACGCCGTCGGCCGTCACCGGGGACAGCGGGCGCTCCCCGGCGCACACCCGGTTTGCGCAGGTCAGGTACTGCATCGCCTGGTGGATGCCGCCCAGGGAACGGCCCGCGACGGGGAGCTCCCGGGGCTCCCCGGCACCGACCGCGACGACCAGGGCGTCGTAGCGGCCGCGCAGCGCGTCGGCCGGTTCGGCCCCGCCCACGTCCGAGTCCGTCACGAAGGAGGTGCCCTCGTCCCGCATCTGCTCGATCCGGCGGTCGAGGTGCTCCTTCTCCATCTTGAACTCGGGGATGCCGTAGCGGAGCAGCCCCCCGAGCCGGTCGGCCCGCTCGTGGACCACGACCCGGTGCCCGGCCCGGGTCAGCTGCTGGGCCGCGGCCAGGCCCGCCGGGCCCGAGCCGATCACCCCCACGGACCTCGCGCCCCGTCGCTCCGGCGGGCGCGGGGTCATCCAGCCGCGCCGCCGGCCCTCGTCCGCGATCGTCTGCTCGACGTTCTTGATGGTCACCGGGTCGGCGTTGATCGCGAGGACGCAGGCGTCCTCGCAGGGCGCCGGGCAGAGCCGGCCGGTGAACTCGGGGAAGTTGTTCGTCGCGTGCAGCCGCTCGTACGCGGCGTGCCAGTCGGAGCGGGCGCCGTAGGCGTTCCACTCGGGTATGAGGTTGCCCAGCGGGCAGCCGGTGTGGCAGAAGGGCACGCCGCAGTCCATGCAGCGGTCGGCCTGCTCGCGGACCAGCGGCAGCAGGGCCTGCCCCGCGTACACCTCGCGCCAGTCGCCGAGCCGCTCCTCGACGGGCCGCGCCGGAACGGCCTTGCGGGGGATCCTGAGGAAGCCGAACGGATCGGTCACGCGCCGCCTCCCTGGCCCGGGTGCGAGAGGTGAGAGGCGCGGCACGGCGCGCCCGAAGCGCGCCGTGCGTCACCTTTTCCCCAGATTACGCCGTCCGGGCGATCCGGCACCTGCCCCCAGCCGATGGCGCCGCCGCTTCACAGGACTCACGTGGCGTCTGCCGGCCGTATCCAGGCACCGGGCACCAGGCACGGCATCCGGTGCGGTGACACATGCTGGGTCCGGTGTATCCGCAGGCCGCGGGAACGGTGCGTTCCCGACAGGCGAGCCAGAGGGCATGGAGCCGGGCGGCGGCGACGGGGTGGTCGGTCCATCGGTGGCGGCATGTAGGGGCCCCCGCCTCCTCCGGTCTCCTCATCCTGGCTGTGCTGTCGTATCCGTTCCGAATGCGGGCTGGGTGAGGACGGTGCACGATGTGCGGATCAGCGGGCGATCGAGATCGCGAAAGGTGTGAATCCGCTGGAGCGGATCACGTGCGGTACGAAGAGGATCGCGGCCTCTGTGGCGCGGGCGGTCGGGATCCCGCCGAGGTCGGTGATCCAGTCCTTGTGCCAGCCGAGGTCGGTGAGCAGTTCGCGGACGGTCTGCTTGGCCTGCGGGTCGTCGCCGGAGAGGAACGCCGTCGGTGTCTGGGCGAGCGCGGCCGGCGCGGTCATCACGGGGAAGAGCATGGTGTTGAGTGTCTTGACGACGCGGGTTTCGGGGAGAGCGTCCTGGAGGTGCTCGGCGAGGCTCGAGCCGGGGTAGATCAGGTCGGCGGGCAGTCCGTCCGGTCCGTCGACGGTGGCGTTGGAGACGTCGACGAGGATCTTGTCGCGCAGTTCCTCGCGCAGGGCGATGAGCCGGTCCAGCGAGCCGGCGCCCGGGGTGGCGTTGATGACGATCCGGGCTGTCCGGGCAGCGTCGGCGGCGGAGCCCGGCGCGCGGTCCCCCACGGTCACCTCGTGCCCTGCCCGGGTGAGGGCTGTGGCCAGGTTGCCGCCGACGCGGCCGTTTCCGAGAACTGCGATCGTGGTCATGATGATCCGGTCCTTCCGTGAGTGCAGGTTGTGGTGCGCTGTCAGCGTGAGAGCGTGGCGACGGCCTCGGCGTGGACGCCGGGCGCGGCGGCCAGGAAGCTCTCGCTCTGCGGGGTCCAGGGGCGGCCCTCGGCGTCGGAGATCTGTCCGCCGGCCTCGGTGACGAGGAGCGCCCCGGGCAGCAGGTCCGCGCGGGCGCCGGCGAACTGCCAGAAGGCGTCGATCCTGCCGGCGGCCACGTTCAGCAGGTGCAGGGTCGCGGGCACGGCGGTGCGGACGACGAGCGCGTCGAAGAGCATCGCGGTGATCGAGGAGCCGACGCGCCGCACGATCTTCTCGTCCTCGTCCGGCCGGGCCTGGCTGGTGGCCACGATGCTCAGGCCGAGGTCCGTGGTCCGGGAGACGTGCAGCGGCCGGCCGTCGAGGTAGGCGCCCGCGCCGGTGAGCGCGGTGTAGGTCTCGCCGGTCAGCGGCAGGTGGACCACGGTGAGCACCAGCTGGTTCTCCCGCACGAGGGTGGCGGTCACTGCCCAGTCCGGCAGGGCGTGCAGGTGGTTGACGTTGCCTTCGGCCGGATCCACGACCCACCATTCGCCGGGCGGCAGCGCCCCGCCGTCGAGTTCGTCTTCCACCCAGCCGGCGTCCGGGCGCAGTGCCGTGAGACGGGGGCGCAGGATGTCGAGGGCCGTGTCGTCGTTGGCGGCGAGCGCGCGCATCAGCTCTTCGCGGGTCTGGTAGCGGACCACCTCGCCGAAGCGCTCGCGCAGCGCCGAACCCGCCTCGCGCACGGCGATCGCCGTCTGGGCGAGCACGTCGGCGTCAAGGGCGGCGACGTCAGTGGTCTGAAGCGATTCGGACATGGTGGTACTCCCGTCAGAGGAGGGGTGATGAGGCCGATCGAGGCCCGAACTCCGCGCGCCTTCTTGCGCGTTCGCCTCAACGGTATGCAGCCCTGCCATTAACATCAAATGCATGTCAGGCACGGCTAGGATTACTCGCATGCAATTGGATTTGAATCTGCTCGCGGCGCTCGACGCGCTGCTGGAGGAGGGCAGTGTCGCCGGGGCGGCGGCGCGCCTGCATGTCACCGCCCCCGCGATGAGCCGGAGCCTGGGCCGGATCCGGCGCACGACCGGGGATCAGATCCTGGTGCGCACCGGGCGCACGATGACCCCGACGCCGTATGCGATCGCCGTCCGGGAGCAGGTGCACGAGCTGCTGCACCAGGTCCAGGGGGTGCTGGCACCGAGCCGCGAACTCGATCTGGGGACGTTGGAGCGCACCTTCACACTCCGCTGGCACGATTCCCTCGTCGCCTTGAGCGGCCCCGCACTGCTTTCGACCGTGCGCGGACAGGCACCGGGCGTGCGGTTGCGGTTCGTGGCGGAATCGAGCGTCGACACCCCCGGGTTGCGGCGCGGCGAGGTCGACCTGGAGGCGAACGCCAACCGGCCGAGCGCACCGGACATCCGTGCCGAGAACGTGGGCGAGACCCGCCTCGTCATCGTCGTGAGGCAGGGGCACCCCCTCACCCGCGCCGAAAGCGTCACCGCGAAGCAGTACGCTGCCGCCGAACACGTCACCGTCTCGCGACGTGGAAACCTCAGCAATGCTCTCGACGACGCCCTCGCCCGGCTCGGCCTCACCCGCCGCGTGGTGGCGACCGCGCCCACCGAAGCGGCCGCGCTGGAGTTCGCGCGCGGCTCCGATCTCCTGGTCAGCGTCCCCGAAGCCACCACGCGGTCAGCGGCCGCCGACCTCGGCCTGGCCGTACTCCCCCTCCCGTTCGAACTGCCGTCGGCATCGGTGTACCTGTCGTGGCATCAGCGCTACGACACCGACCATGCCCATGCCTGGCTGCGCGGACTGGCGCGAACCGCGCTGGCCATGGACGGAGCATCGTCGTAGTCGGCGCCGGCCTCCCGGTGATCGTCCACCGGTTTGAGCGGTCTGCCGGGGTCGGCTGCGGTTGGAACGGTGCCGGGGTCCGGGCGGTGCCGAGGCAGCCGGTTACGACCGATGGGCGCCGAGGGACTTCACGCCGTGGCGGCTCGCTGCCCAGACCCCTGCACCGTTCCAGCCCGCTGACCGCCCCCCCTTCGCCCTCCGAGGCGGGCGCGGCAGGGTACTTACTTGGATTCGACTCGTCCCACCGGGTTGGGTCCGGTCGTCAGTGCCTCGTAGGCGGTCTGCCAGGCATTGTCGCCGGGGTGGAGCTGGGTGCGGAGATATGCCGCGGTGAGCCGGGCGAGGGCGGCGACTCGCTCGGGGCTTTCGTCGGTGGTCTCGGCGGCGTCGTATCCGGCGATCCCGCCGAGTCCGTGCTCCGCACCGAACAGGGTGAGCAGGGTTTTGGGGCCGGGCGCGAGGGTGTAGGGGTCGGCGTGCCAGTCCGGACCCATGTCCGTGAAGTGCCGGGGGTCGTCCTTGTCGCCGGTGACGACCAGCGCGGGTGCGGTCATGGTGGAGAAGTCGACGGCCCCGATGATCGGCCAGCGCTCGGCCATGGGTCCGTTGAAGACATCGCCGCCCCTGCCGGGCGGGGCGAGGAGTACGCCCGCCTTGATCCGCGGCTCGAGGAGGTGTACCAGGTTCCCGGTGCCGGGGTCGGTGAGTCCGGCGCCCAGCAGGAGGGCGGCGGTGAATCCGCCGAGCGAGTGTCCGGCGAGGGCGACCTTGGTGGGGTCGATCCGCCCGGCGAGCTGCGGCACGGCGTTCTCGATCACCTCGAGCCGGTCGAGTACGTGGGTCATGTCCTCGGCGCGGGAGCGCCAGAAGTCGGGTGCGCCGGGTGCATCTGCGACCAGGTCGGTCAGCGTCCTGGAGGTGAGGTGGGTGGGCTGGACGACGACGAATCCGTGTGCCGCCCAGAAGTTGGCGAGCGGCGCGTAGCCGTTGAGCGAGGAGAGGTTGTTCGAGGGGCCGTGGCCGTGGGAGAGGAGGATGACGGGGAGGCCGGTGCCGGTAGAGGGTGCGGAGACGCGCACCTGGAGATCCACGGGACGTCCGGGCACGGACAGGACCACGGGGCTGAAGGACAGGACCGGGACCGGGACGGGCGCGACCCAGGCCTCGGCGGTGATGGATGTACTCACGGTGTGGCTTCCTTTCGGTGGCGCCTGCCGCCCGCTGGGCTCCTGCCGTCGACGCGCGGACAAGGCGGTCAGGGGTGTCCCGTTTCGGCTAAACTGAAACGGAACGCTGCTCCACTTAACATCCGGAGCATCGCTCCGTTTTGTCAACCGGTGCCGAGGGAGAACGTGATGGCCGCCGAGGGTCCTGCAGGGGATTCGCCGTCCAGAAGCAAGCGGGCCGACGCCCAGCGCAACCGGGAGACGGTGCTCACTGCCGCAGCCGAGGTGTTCGTCACCTCCGGCGTCGACGCGCCGATCCGCCAGATCGCGGCCCGGGCGGGAGTGGGGATGGCCACGATCTACCGCCACTTCCCGACCCGGGCGGACCTCGTCACCGCCGTGTACCGGCACCAGATCGAGGCGTGCGCCGAAGCCGGCCCGAACCTGCTGGCCGGCACCGGTTCCCCGCTCGACGCACTGCGCCAATGGATCGACCTCTTCGTCGACTTCCTGGTCACCAAGCACGGCCTCGCCGACGCCCTCCAGTCCGACAGCGACCGCTTCGCCGCGCTGCACGCCTACTTCCTCGACCGCCTGCTGCCCGTCTGCGCCCAACTGCTCGACGCCGCGGTCGAGGCCGGCGACATCAGGCCCGGCACGCAGCCCTACGAGCTGATGCGCGGCATCGGCAACCTCTGCATCGGACGCGACAACGACCCCCGCTACGACCCCCGGCGCCTGGTCGCCCTCCTCCTCCAGGGACTCCGGCAACCCCGGACGGCCTGATGCCGACGAGCAACATCGCGACCCCGCACACTGCCTCGCGACCTGAACCGCCTCTTCTCGGCAGCCGGATGCACCGGCACGCACGTGCCGCACCACCCCACCCGCCGATCCCTGCGCGGTGCCCTGCAGGGCGGTCGGCCACGCCAACGTGAGCCGCAGGCCGCCCGACCGCAGACGGACGATCACGGGGCTGGCGTCGGAGTTCCCCGAGCGCCTGACGATGAGACCGTGCCGTATGCCCGGAGCGTGTCGGCCGGGTCCCCGGGGCCGCCTCGCAAGGTGGCGTCCAGAAAGGCGAGGGTGGCCGCCGCCACGACGCGCGGGCTCTCGGTGCGGCCCAGGGTGCCGACGATCGAGGGCACCGGCGGCAGGTAGAGCGGGCCGTCCATGAAGGTGAGGTGCCCGGCGCCGGGGATGGTGAGCCGGTAGCCCGTCGCGGTGCTGTGCGCGAGGGCCTCGGTGAGCCGGGGCAGGTAGCGCGGGTCGGTGCCGGCGGTGATCTCCTGGGTGAGCGCGAGCGCCGGCTGCTCGAGGGCGGGCGTGGTGGGGCCGTGGGGGTAGCCGTCCAGGTCCACGACGGCGTCGAACCGGCGGTCCTGCCGTGCCGCCTGCAGGGCGGCGGCTCCGCCCAGGGAGTGTCCTGTCACCGCGGTGCGGCCGGTGTCCAGGCGTCCGGTCAGCGGGTCGGGCGTCTCACCGCGGTCCAGCCGCTCCAGCTGGGTGAGGACGAAGCCGAGGTCGGCGGCCCGGACGGCGGTCCAGCCGGCGGCCAGTTCCTCGTCCCTGTCGCGGTCCCCGGAGGAGGTGGTGGTGGCGCGGACCGTACGGCCGTCGGCGAGGACGACGACGGTGGAGTCGTACGGGTGGTCGAGGGCGGCCACCAGGTAGCCGTGGCTGGCCAGCTCCTCCGCCCAGGCGGTGTTCTGGGTCCGTACCCCGCCCGACCCCGGGGAGAAGAGGACGACCGGGAACCGCTCTCCCCCATCGGCCACCGGGGCGTCGACGACCGCGCGGCTGCGGGCCCTCGGGACGCCGTCGACCAGGAAGCCGGGCAGGCCGGCCCCGCCGGCGAGGGCCTCCGAGACGGTCCGCGCCTCGTCCTGCGTGCGTCCCAGGTACTGGGCCCGCGGGACGCCGGCAGCGCTCTTCTGCGCCGGGTACCAGAGCTGGACCACGACCGTGCGCCGGTCGTCCGGATCGGCGGTGAAGCCCTCGGGGCGGAGCGGGTCGGTCCACTGCACCACCCGGGTGCCGACCGCGAAGTCGCCCGTCGGCTCGGGGAAGACGGGCACGGGGAAGGCCCAGGCGGCCACCGGGCCGGTGGCGATCAGGGCGGCGCAGGCCAGCGATCCCGGCAGGGCCAGCCACCAGCGGGCCCGCCGCGCCGGTCGGCCGGTACGGCGCCGCAGCAGGGGCGGGAGGGCGAACGCCGAGGCGACGGCGGCGCCGGCCAGGACGGGCAGCATCTGCCAGCGGATCCCCACGATGCCCAGCGCGATCGCCGACGGTACGAGGACCGCCCCGGCCGCGACGGTGCCGGGCCGGCGGGCGGCCGGGGGGAACCAGCGCGCCACCAGCAGCGCGACGGCGCCCAGCAGGACGAGGACTTCCGGAAGGGACAGGGACAGCCCCGGGATGGTTTCGGTCACCCGGCCATGCTCGGCACCGGGCCCGCGCCGCCGCATCGGCCCCGGGGCGCCGCCCCCTGCGACCGGGGTGGCAACCGGAACGGGCCACGGTGCGACCGGGGTGGCAACCGGGCACCCCGGACCGGAGGCCCGCCTGCGACCGCGGGAGGTAGCGGGTGTCCTCCTGTGGTCGTACCCCAGCCCGATGTGCTCCGACCCCGGGCTCATGTGCAGTGCGGACCCGCGGCCTAGGCTGCGGCTGTACGCGGTGGCGGCCCCGGCCGGGCCCCCACGAGGACCGATCGGCGGGAGATGTGACGGTGCGCCATCGGGACCGGGTACCGCCCCTGGTGTGGGACTCGGTGCTGCCGGCGCTGCTCCTGCTCCACGTCGTGACCACGTACCCGGCCGGGGAGCTGCCGGTGGCGGCGGCGCTCACCGCCGCCCTGGCGCTGCCCCTGGTGTGGCGGCGCCGGGCCCCGCTCGTGGTGTTCGCCGCCGTGGTGGCCGCGGCCTTCGTCCAGTGGCTGGCGGACGTCCAACTGCCCGCGGACATCGCCCTGCTGGTGGCCCTGTACGCGGCGGCCGCGCACACGGGCCGGCGCGGCACGCTGCTCGCGGCCGCCGTCGTGGAGGGCGGGGCCGTGCTGGCCTGCCTGCGTTGGGCATCGAACGGCGCGTTCCTGACCCCGTTCGTGGCGCTCTCCGCGATGGTGGTCGCCGCCGCCGTCCTCGGGGTGAACGTGCGGACCGGCCGGGCCTACCTCGCGGCCGTACAGGAGCGGGCCGACCGGCTGGCGCTGCACCAGGAGCAGGAGGCGCTGCTGGCCGTCGCCGAGGAACGGGCCCGGATCACCCGCGAGATGCACGACATCGTCACCCACAACCTGTCCGTCATGGTCGCGCTCACCGACGCCGCCGTCTACGCGCAGCACAGGTCCCCGGACCGGGCCACCGCCGCGATGCTGCAGATCTCCGAGACCGGCCGGCAGGCGCTGACCGACATGCGGCGCTCGTTGGGCGTCCTGCGGGCCGACGAGCCGGACGCCGAGCGCCACCCGCAGCCCGGCATCGCCCAGCTGGAGGTGCTCGCCGACCAGATGGCCGCCGCCGGGCTGCCGACCGGCCTGGAGGTCCGCGGCGGCCACGCCCATGTACCGGCCACCGCACAACTCACCGTCTACCGCCTGGTGCAGGAAGCGTTGACCAACACCCTCAAGCACACCCCCGCCGGCACCCGCGCGACGGTCCTGGTCGACTGCTCGGCCGGGAGCGTCGGCGTGGAGGTCACCGACAGCGGCCCCCGGCCGGCGGCCCTTTCCGCCGCCGCACCGTCGTCCGGCCACGGCATCCCCGGCATGCGCGAGCGTGCGGCCGCCTACGGGGGAACGCTGCGGGCCGGACCGCTTCCGGGCGGCGGCTGGGGCGTGCGGACCCGGCTCCTGCTGGGCAGCGGCGGGACGGGCGCCGTATGACGATCCGCATCGTGATCGCCGACGACGAGGCGCTGCTCCGGATGGCCTTCGGTACGGTCCTGGAGGCCCAGCCCGACATGGCGCCGGTCGGCGAGGCTGCGGACGGCGCCGAGGCCGTCCGCCTCGCCCGGGAGCTGCGGCCCGACGTCGTACTGATGGACGTCCGGATGCCCGGGACGGACGGGATCGAGGCGACCCGGCAGGTCGTCGAGGTCTCCCCGGGGAGCAGGGTGCTGATCCTGACCACCTTCGACCTGGACGCGTACGCCTTCGCCGCGCTCGGCGCCGGGGCCTCGGGCTTCCTGCTGAAGAACACCCGGCCCGAGGAACTGCTCACCGCGATCCGCAACGTCGCGGCGGGCGACGCGGTGCTCTCGCCGCGGGTCACCCGGCGCCTGCTGGAGGACTTCCGTCCGCACCTGGCCGACGGGGGCACCACCGTCGCCGTACGCGACGAGCGGCTGGACCGGCTCAGCGCCCGGGAGCGCGAGGTGCTCGTCGAGGTCGGTCGCGGCCTGTCCAACGCCGAGATCGCGGCCTCCCTGTACCTGGCGGAGGCGACGGTGAAGTCCCATCTGGGGCGGATCCTGCTCAAGCTGCAACTCCGCGACCGGATCCAGGCCGTGGTCTTCGCCCACGAGAACCGCCTGGTCCCCCGGCCTGACGCAATCTGAGGGCTCAGAACGGCGGCCGGACCACGGCCCGGACCACACCGCCCCGCTGCTCCGCGCGGCGGCGCCGCGCAGGCGGGCCGGCCATTCCAGCGTGAGGCGCAGTTCGCCGGACCCGCCGGACCTGAACACCGGTCGGCGTCCGGCCCAGAGCTCGCAACACCCCACCCATACAGGGAAAATGCGCCGACCCGATCCTTCTGCACCACCCTTCACGGCGGGGGAACGTGGCCCTGGCCCGGCCGGAGCCGGAAGCCGGCCACCCGCGCGGGGTCGGTGCCGGGAAAGGGTGAGCCGCCCTGGGCGTCCCTTTGACCGACACTTCCTTTCGTGCGACCGTCCCCAATGGTGCGACGCGAGGGGAGAAGGCCGGGGTCAGGTGGACGTCGGGGTCCGTCAGACGAGGTGGATCGTGAAGCGCCTCACGACCTTGGGGGTCGTGGCGATCGTGTCGGAGTGGACCGAGCCGCGAGCCCTCTCGTACTTCCCGGTGCCGCCGGTGATCGCGCTGTCGAAGGGGCCCTGGTCGATGTAGTTGAAGTACACCCCCTGCGTGGTGAGCTGGCCGCCCGGGAGGATGTAGGTCACGAGGCACTGCTCCGCTTCATCGGCGCCGCCCCGGGTGGTGGTGCAGCTGCCGTGGGTCTCGCCGACCTTGTTGTGCTCTTCGTCGAAGAGGTCCGAGCGGACGACCACTTGATCGCCCTGCGAGACGCTGCCGGGGGTGACGGGGAAGCGGGTCAGCTGCTGCACCTCGGCCAGAACCGTGATGGTCCGGCCCTTGTCCTTGGTCTGGGCGGAACCGGTGTCCGTCGCGGCGGCTGCGACGGGGGTGCAGGCGAGGAGGGTGACCAGCGTGGCCGTGCCGAGGCAGGCCGCTCTGATGGGGCGCATCATGCGACTCCTGAGGTTGATGTTCTGGAATGACCGGATGACGAATTTCCATCCGATTGCGTTTGCTTCCTTTCATATCCCCGACTCCGCCCCGCCGCGGGGCACCCCGGCACGAACCACCGGCACATCCAGCCGGTCGGACCAAAGTCAGGCGGCGGAGCTCGGCACGAAGGCGAACGTCAGCTCCAGGCGATACCGGATGCTCGGTCGGCGGCAGCCACGGCTGAGGTCATGAATGGCGGTGGCCGTGACCAGCCTGCTCCTCCCAGTGGAAGCGCTCCGCCGGTCCGGGACGGGTGTGGGGAGCGCCCGCGCCAGGCACGGGCGTTCACCACGCCGCCACGCCGCCGCGCCCCCACGCATGTGACCAAATGATGATTCCTTCGTTGTCCGCAGCGTGGGACGACCTCAAGGCTCCGGAGCCGGGCTGCGTCAGGCTGAGGCGATCATCGTGGAGCGCTACCCCCAACTGCTTCGTCTGGCCTACCTGGTGCTGCCGCCGGACCTCGACCGGCACACGCGGCTGCTGCGCGCCCACCGCGCCGTCCAGCACTCCCTGCGGGCCGCGGGGCGCCGGGCACGGCAGGGTGGGGATCCGCTGGCAGCCGTGCGGGCCGAGGTGGTGCGGCGCGCGGCCGGGCGGCGGCGCGGACCGTTCCCGCCGTGGGTGTGGGGGCTGCGGATGTGGCCCACCGCCGAGGGGCTCGACCAGGCGGCGCGCGGACTGGCGGGGCTGTCCTCGTACGCCCGCGCGGCGCACGTGCTGTGCCGGTACGACGGGCTGGACGAGGACGCCGCGGCGGTCGTGCTCGCGCAGGCGGGAGCCGGTGATCCGGGCGGCGAGGTACAGGCGGCCCTCGCAGCCGGTACCGGACCGGGGCCGGAGGAAGGGGCTGCCCGGGACATGGGTGCCGGGCCGCGGCCCGGCAGGGAAACGGTCTTGCATCCGGCGGACGTCCACACCCGTCCCACCGACCTGCTGCTGCGCCGCACCCGCATCCGCGCCGCCTGGGGCATCGCCGCCGTCCTGCTGCTGGCTGCCGGGCTGACCCGGGCCGCCGTCGCCGGGCCGGACTCCGGGCTTCCCGCCGCCTACGCCGGAGCACCCGCCGCCCGCGCCGTCCTCGATCCCGCGCGTCTGGTCCGGGTTCCCGCGCAGGCCTGGGCCGACACCGGCCGGGTGGACTTCACCGCCTGGCCCGCCCGCGGTCCGCGCACCGGGGACCGGTCCCTGCTGGCACGGGCCCTGGGCACGTGGGCCGCGCCGCCCTCCGGTACGGCCGTCACCGTCGCCCCCACGGCCTCGGCACAACCACCGGGACACCCGCCGCAGCTGCTGTTCGCGGGCGATCCCCGGCCGGGGACGGCTGTGGTCGTGTTCCTCGACGCCGACCGGGTCGTGCGCTACACCGAGCAGGGCGGCCGCCGGGGCCTGGACATCGCCCGGACCGACGACGCCAACGTCACCACGGCTGCCGCCGTCACCCTGACCCGGGACGGGGGCACGGCCCGCCGGCTCCTCGCGCCGTGGATCGCCACCGCCGGGGTCCGGGACCTTGCCGCCCCTGCCACCACTGCCCGGCCCCTGCCGATCGGCCCCGATGGAACGGTCACGACCGAGTTCCCGCGCGAGGACGCCGGCCGGCACGGGCCGGATGCCGACGCGAGCCTCGGCGCAGGGGGCGGTGCCTGCGGGCCGCGTCCGGTCCTGGAGGTCGCCTCCTCACCGCGCATCGTGGAGAAGCATGCCTTCCTCCTCGCCGACCGCGGCGGGCTGCTCCCCGTCCACCTCACCTACACCCCGCCCGCGGAGGGCGCCGACGCGCCGCCGGCCCGCCAGCCCCGCGAGGCCACGGGGCCCGCGGCCCTGGCGCGCTGGGCCCAGGAGGCCTGCGCGCTGGACGCGGTGGACGGGCGGGCGGTCCGGGCGGTCAACCTCTGGGACTTCGCCGTCACGGAACTCCCCGAGACCTCCGGCCGGGCCGTCTGGTCCTGTACCCGCGCCACCCACTGGACCGGGCAGGGCGACGTCCGGATCCGCCTCCGGCCGCCCACGGGCGCCTCACTGCCCGTGGCCCGGGCCGGCTCCACCGCCGCCTGCGGACGCTTCGGGCAGCACGTCCTCGCGACGACACTCTGGCGGGCCCCGTCCGGCCGCACCTACCAACTGGCCGCGGGCAGCCGGGAGGTGACGGAGATCAACGCCACGGGATCCCTGCACTCCCGTACGCCCGGCCGCAGCCTCGCCGTCCCGGCGCCACCGGCCCCCGCTCCCCCGGCCACCCTGACCGCGACACTGCGCAGCGGCGCGGCGATCACCGCCCTGGACTCCCGGGGCGGCGGCCGGGACTGAAGGAGTCCTCCACCCGATCGCCGTCGTGGCGTCGAGCACCCCGCGGCGCCTGCCCGCCCCTGCCCGCGGCCTGACCCGTGCGAGGGCCCGGTACCGGGCCGGACCTCGGGCAGCGCCCCCTTCGGGTGGCGACCCGTCACGGGGGGGGGCACGGCATGGCGGCAGCCGGTCGCGGGAGACGGGGGAGGACGGTGGATGCGTGATCCTTGAGGCATGCGTGCCGCCCGCCTGATCCGCATGGCCCTTCTCGTCCAGTCGAGCCCCGGCCTGACCGCCGCCGACCTCGCCCGGGAGTTGGGCGTATCCAGGCGCACAGTGATCCGCGATGCCCAGGCGCTCCAGGAGGCGGGGGTCCCCGTCCGGTCCGAGCGTGGACGCACGGGCGGCTACCGTCTGGCGCCCGGCCACCGGACGCGGCTGACCTCCCTCCATCCCAGCGAGGCGGAGACGCTCTACCTCTCCGGTCTGCCCGAGGCGCTGCGTGACCTCGGGCTGTCGGGGCCGGCGGACACGGCCCGGCTGAAGCTGTCGGCCACCCTGCTCCCCTCGCTTCGGGCGGCGGCCGAGTCGTCGGTGCGCCGGTTCCACCTCGACGCCCCGGCCTGGTTCCGCGAGCCGTCGGCGCCGGAGCTGCTGCCGGACCTGGCCCGTGCCGTGTGGTCCGACCGCACGGTCGAGCTGGAGTACGCGCGGCCCGGCCGGGACGGCGCGGCGCCGCACGGTGTGAGCCGGCTGCTGGAGCCGTACGGGCTCGTCCTGAAGGCGGGGGTGTGGTACGTCGTGGGCTGCGTCCCGGAGGAGCGGCCAGGCTCGGCCGCCTCCTGGCGTACCTACCGCGTCGACCGGGTCACGGCGCTGTCCCCGGCTCCCGGCGCCGCCGAACCCTTCGTCCGCGACCCGTCGTTCGACCTGGCCGCGTACTGGCAGGAGCACGCCGCCGGGTTCGCCCGGACACTGCTGCGTGCGACCGCCACCGTACGTCTGACGGAGGCGGGTCTGCGGCGCCTGCCCTCCGTGGCGGATCCGGCGGGCGTGGACGAGGCGCTGGCGTCGGCGACCGCCCCGGACGCGGCCGGGCGGGTCACGCTCGACCTGCCGGTGGAGTCGCAGGAGGTCGCCTTCGCCCAGCTGGCCGGGCTGGGAGCGGACGTGGAGGTGCTGGGACCGCCGGGCCTGCGCGCCCGCTTCCGCGAGAACGCGCACGCCCTCGCCGCCCTGTACGGCGCGGAGCCGGAGGATCAGCGGTAGTCGTCGGGCGTGCCGTCCTTGCCGCCGTACACGACGTCCTCGAAGTACGCCCAGGCGTCCGGCTGGCTGCCGTCCACGTCCCGTACACCGTAGACCTTGGCGAGGTCGCCGCTGGAGGCGGACTTCCCGTTCCAGCGGGCGGCCCGGTCCGGGTCGGCGGCGAGGGCGGCGAGCGCGCGGGCGAGGTAGTACGGCGACTCGGCGATGGCGAAGGCCGGCTCCTGGGCGATGGCGTCGCGCCAGTTGTCCTCCGTCACGCCGAAGTGGGTGAGCATCTGCTCCGAACGGAGGAAGCCCGGGGTGACGGCGATCGCGGTGCCCCCGTACTCCTCCAGTTCCCGGCCCAGACCGAAGGCGATCCGGATCGGGGCGTTCTTCGCGAGGTCGTAGTAGAGGTTCTCGCGGTAGCGCCGGTTGGAGCGTGCCGTGCCGTCGGTGACCTCCACGTGCAGCGGCGCGTCCGAGCGGACCAGGAGCGGGAGGGCGAGCGCGGCGGTGATGACGTGCGAGCGCACCCCGAGTTCCAGGACGCGCAGTCCGTCGGCGAGGGGGGTCTCCCAGCTCTTCTTGCCGAAGATGGAGGTGGCCGTGAGGTGCTCGCCGCCCCAGAGGTCGTTGACGAGGATGTCGAGCCGTGCGTGGTCGCGATCGATCCGGTCGACGAGGGCCCGTACCCGGTCCTCGTCCAGGTGGTCCGTGGGCACGGCGATGCCGGTGCCTCCGGCGGCCGTGACCAGCTCGGCGGTCTCCTCGATGGTCTCCGTGGTCCGGCCGACCTCGCTGACGTGCTCGCGGGTGGTGCGTCCGGTGACGTAGACCGTGGCGCCGGCTCGGCCGAGTTCGACGGCGAGGGCGCGTCCGGCGCCGCGGGTGGCCCCGGCGACGAGGGCGATCCGGTCGGCGAGCGGGCGGTGCCGGTCGGGGTGCTGGGTGTCGGGGTACTGGGTGTCGGTGTCCTGGTTCATGTCACCACCGTGCATGCCAAAGGTGACAGCCAACGGCACCTTTTCCTGCGACTTTCCGTGCGGCGTGAAGGTCGGGTCGATCTCCTCCGGCGTCGGCCCGCGGCGACCCCGGCGGGATCTCCCGTACAGCCGGGAGAATCGCCCGATGCACAGGGTGATCACCATGGCCGGCTCATTGGAGCGCCGCCGACCGGAAGCGATGTCTGGAGGAGGAAGACGAAGTCCGGCGCGGGCGGCGGGGTCTGATCGCGCCTGGCGGTCCCTTCGATCGGCTGGTCGCGAACGCCCCGGTACGTGGACCCTCAGACCCCGGCCGTGCAGAACACGCAGGCCTGCCAGAACGGCAGCGCGTCCAGCACCCGGTGGCGTACGCAGGAGGCCATCGCGGCCTCCTGCGGCCCTGGCAGGACGCCCGCGCCGACCCGCGCGGTCGCAGGGTCGAACTCCTCCACCATTGCCCGGTAGGTGCGCAGGTACCCCTCGGCCCGTGGCGGCTCGTACGTCAGTTCCTCCCACCGGTGACGGGACAGCGCCAGGTCGAGCACGCGCAGCAGGAAGTCCTTGGCCGCGGCCCGCTCCTGCGGCGTGTCCCCCCAGTCGAGCTCCGCCAAACCGAAGCCGACCACCCCACGCCCCATCACGTTCTGGTCCTGGAGCGTCAGCAGGGCGGCGAAGCGGAAGTCCCACGGCTTGTGGGCCAGCGCCGACACGGCGAGCATCAACACGTCCACGAACACCGCCGTGCCGCCGTTGGTCATCTCCAGGTACCGGCCGTTGCCGCCGCCAAACATGTTCATGTCTCGAGAGTAAAGAAGGCAAAGCCTACGAACCGGCCAGCCGGCGGCCGAAGGCCCCTCGAATGACGGACCAACTGGTCGAGGACGTCTACGTCAGCCTGACCGAACGGCTCATCGCCGACCGGGAGAGCTCACCGTGATGCGCATCTGGGCCCGCCCGCAAGGCAGTTCGTGCCGTATCCCGCGGTAGGACACTCATGCTCGGTATCGGGTTGCGCGCCGGAAGCGCCGCCGCTGTGCCCCCTGGACTTGGCCGGCGACTGGCTGGAAGGAGGACAGCCGGAGCTGCAACCGGCAGCCGCCAGGCCGGTCGTCGGTGTCGAAGCGGATGGCCTCGGTCACGTCGTGGTCGAACTTCCACTGCTCGCCCGTCCTGCCGCCGCACTGAGCGCGTCGCCGTCGGCAGTGAACCGCATGCCGTCCGCAACGGTCTCACCGAACCCGGTGGTGCCGCCGGTGCGGCCGAAGGATCTGAGCCGGTACCGGGGATCAGGCCGCGACGAGCTCCTGCTCGCGGTCCTGCGTTCTGACCTTGGGCTTCCTGTTCGGCAGCGAGAGCCGGAAGACCTTGTGCCACGCGGAGAACACCTGCTTGGGCAGCGGCCCGGTGACGTACTCCAGCTCGTACTTTTCGAACAGCGCGCGCACCTTCACAGCGACCTCGGCGTACCGGTTGCTCGGCAGGTCCGGGAACAGGTGGTGCTCGATCTGGTGCGACAGGTTGCCGGTCATGAAGTGCATGGCCCTGCTGCCGCTGATGTTCGCCGAGCCCATCATCTGGCGCAGGTACCACTGGCCGCGCGTCTCGCCCTTGATCGAGCGTCGCTCGAAGACCTTTACGCCCTCGGGGAAGTGCCCGCACATGATCACCGAGTGGGTCCAGATGTTGCGGACCAGGTTCGCGGTGAACGTGGCGGCGAGCGTGGGGAGGAACGACGGGCCCGACAGCAGCGGGTGGATCACGTAGTCCTTGAGCACCTGCTTGCGGATCTTGCGGCCCACGGCCTTGGCCCGGGCACGGAACTCCGGGTTCTTGCGGCGGCGCCCCCGCAGGTTCTTGCCGAGCTCCAGGTCGTACGCCGCGATGCCGTACTCGAAGAAGCAGGCGTTGAGGAAGTTCCACAGCGGCTGGCCGAGGTGGAAGGGGTGCCACCTCTGGTCCTCGTCGACGCGCATGATGCCGTAGCCGAGGTCGTTGTCCTTGCCGATCACGTTGGTGTACGTGTGGTGCAGCTCGTTGTGCGAGTGCTTCCACTGGTCGGACGGCGAGACGTGATCCCACTCCCAGGTGGTGGAGTGGATCTTCGGATCCCGCATCCAGTCCCACTGGCCGTGCAGGATGTTGTGGCCGATCTCCATGTTGTCCATGATCTTCGCCACGGACAGTCCGGCGGTGCCGATCAGCCATGCGGGCGGGAAGATCGAGAACAGCAGCACGCCCCTGCTGACCAGCTCGAGCTTGCGCTGCGCCGAGATGACCTTACGGATGTATGCGGCATCCTTCTCACCGCGGCTGGCGATCACCTCATCCCGGATCGCGTCCAGCTCGCGGCCGAGCTCCTCGATCTGCTCCGCGGTCAGGTGGGCGGTGGGGTCGATGGCGGTCAAGGTGGTCCTACCGTTCGATGTCGCAGGGGCCCGCCGCGGCGGACACGCAGGTCTGGATGAGGACGCCCGGCTCGGCCTCGGTGATCTCGCCGGTGCGAAGGTCGCGGACGGCGCCCGCCCTGAGCGGCGTGACGCAGCCGAAGCAGATTCCCATGCGGCACCCGGACGGCATGAGCACGCCGGCCTCCTCGCCGACGTCCAGCAGCGGCGTGGCGCCGTCCGCGTCGACGGTCTTGCCGGTGGCGCTGAAGGTGACCTCGCCGCCGTCACCGGTGACGACGATGCCGGGGCGGAAGCGTTCGGTGTGCAGGCGTTCTTGGACGCCGTGCTCGCTCCAGTGCTCTTCGGCGGCGTCGAGCAGGCCCGCGGGCCCGCAGGCCCAGGTCTCGCGCTCGGCCCAGTCGGGTACCAGTTCGTCGAGACGGGCGATGTCGAGCATGCCGTCCGTGTCGGTGTGCACCTCGGTGAGCCGCAGCTTCTTGTCCGCGACAAGGTCGTGCAGCTCGTTGCGGAAGATCACGTCGTGCGGCTGTGGCGCGCTGTGGACCATGACGACGTCGTCGAACTCGGTGTCGCGCAGCATGCCCATCACTGGTGTGATGCCGCTGCCGGCCGTCAGGTAGAGCACCTTGGCGGGCTTGGCCTGCGGCAGCACGAAGTCACCGGCCGCCTGGTCGAGCTGGATCAAGGTGCCCGGTGTCGCTCGGTGGACGAGGTGGTTGCTGACCTTGCCGTCCGGGATCGCCTTCACGGTGATCGTGACGCGGTGGTCCTGGCGGTTCGTCGGCGAGGTGATGGAGTAGGCACGCCACAGGCGCACCCCGTCGACGTCGACCCCGATCCGCACGTACTGACCGGCCGTGTGGCCGCGCCAGCCCCGACCCGGCCTGATCACGATGGTCGCGGCGTCACCCGTCTCGGGGTGCACGGCCTCGATGCGCCCCCGCAGGTCGGCGCCCGCACGCAGCGGGCTGACCAGGTCGAGGTAGTCCGACGGCAGCAGCGGCGTCGTGACCATCTCCAGCAGCTTCCACGCCCTGCTGCGGAGGGCTGTACTCGTCATGACTCCAGCTTGCTGCGCTTCAGGGCGTAAAGTCCTGACCACAGGACGTAAATCTGGTCGGCCGAATTGTTCGCAAGGAATAAAAAATGAGCCATGTGATCCGGAGGGCCAGCGAGCTGGCCCTCGATGAGACGACGGTCACCGCGCTTCGGGCCGCCCTGAAGAGCACCGCCGACGAGGTCGTCCAGGCGATCATCGACGAGGTCCCTTCCTACGCCAACGCCCTCTCGGGCCGCATGGGCGGCACCATCCGCCGAGCCGTGCGCACCGCCCTGGGGCACTACCTGGACCTCGCGAGCGGGAACGCCACGGGCGGCGACGGCGGTGACGCGGCCTACGAGCTGGGCCGCGGCGAGGTCCGCGACGGCCGTTCGATGGACGCCCTGCTCAGCGCCTACCGCGTCGGTGCCCGCGTGGCCTGGCGATGCCTGGCAGCGGGGGCCGTGCCCGCAGGTCTGCCCGCCGCCGAGGTCGCCAAGTTCGCCGAGCTGACCTTCGCCTACATCGACGAGCTCTCCGCCGCGAGCGCCGCGGGCCACGCCGACGAACTGGCCGCCCGGGGCAGGGCCCACGAGCTCCACCTGGAACACCTGGCCCGCGACCTCCTCGCCAACGCGAGCCCGGACGTGCTGCTGGCCTCTGCGGGGCGGGCCGGGTGGCAGCCTCCGGTTTCACTGACCGCGGTCCTGCTGCCCGCCGCCCAGGCCCGGCCTGCCTACCGCACGCTCGACCCGAGCACCCTCGTCCTCGACGATCTGCCGGACGCCTCCGGTGTACTGCTCGTCCCCGATGCCGACCGGTCACATCTCTTGCGGCAGCTGACCGACCGCACCGCCGTGGTCGGCCCGGCCCGGCCGTGGACTCGAGCGTCCGCCTCGTACGCACGAGCCGCACGCGCGCGCTCCCTCTCCCCCGATATCCGCGACACCGAGGACCACCTGCCCGAGCTGGTGCTGAGCGCCGACGTGGACGCGTTCGCGGACCTGCGTGCCCGAGCCCTCGCACCGTTGCAGACCTTGTCTGCCGCAACCGCACGGCGGCTGGAGGAGACGCTGCGGGCGTGGCTGCTGCACCAGGGCAGGCGGGACGAGGTCGCGGCGGCGTTGTTCGTCCATCCCCAGACCGTCCGGTACCGGATGTCGCAGCTGCGGGAGCTGTTTCCGGATCTCGCATCGCCACACCGGGTCCTCGAGCTGACGCTGGCGGTCGGCCTTCGGGTCGGCTGACCCGTACTTCGACCGTCTGCGACCGAGTCCGCGAGCGGTCCAGTCAGCACATGGGTGGGTGCGGCGGCATGAGCGGGGACGAGCGCCGAACCGAGAAGCAAAGGCCGGACGATCAACAGCCGATGACTCTCACATCCGGGTCGGCAGCCCGGTCCGTGTCCGGCGGGTGAGTGGGGCCGGTGATGGCCGTGGGGACACGTCCAGGCTCGAGCGGCGCGTGGGGGTGTCCGTTGACTGCCGGGTTTCTGCGCTCCGAGTGCTGTGGGGTGGTCAGGGCAAGCGCACGATGTTCGGTGGGGGTGATGCCGTAGGCCTCGCGGAATGCCCGGCTGAACCCGGTGGCGCTGGAGAAGCCCCAGCGAGCCGCGATCGCTTGAACGGGCAGGCCGTTCAGTTCCGCGCATGCGAGGTCGGCGTGGGCGCGCTCGAGCCGGCGTTGGCGGATGCATGCAGCGAGGGTCAGGGGCTGGTCGGAGAAGAGTGCGTGGAGGCGCCGCAGGGACATGCTGTGCCGATCGGCAATCATCCGGGGAGTCAGGTCCGAGTCGCCGAGGTTGTGCTCGATGAAGCGGTAGACCCGCTTCAGTGCCTCCAGTGCGCGGGCCCCGGCAGGCGCCTGGCCGGGATCACCGAGCTGCCGAGCGAGGAACGCGGTGGCCAGGTCCAGGGTGACGGCCCCCATCGCATGCAGTTCCTCCGGGCGACAGTGCGGGCCGCGTGCGACCAGCGACGTGAGGAAGTCGGCGAGGATCGCCCCTGACCCCGCGTCTGCGGCCAGGCCCTGCGCCAGGAGGCGGTCCACCCGGTCCGAGCCGAGTGCCAGGGCCTGACGGGGAACCTGCACGACCAGCGTCCCGACCTGCCCGCCCGTGCAGCTCCCTTCACTCGGCCGCGAGGTGTCCGTGAGCACGAAGCCGCCCGCGACCACCGACTCGTTCCCTCGCTGCGAGATCCTGAAGGCGCCCTGCGTGATGAGGGCCAGCTGCAGGTTCTCCGGATCGCCGCGCCGGACATGGGCCAGGGTGCGGCGCGAGGCAACCGGGGAGCAGACGAGCGAAGACAGCTGCGCAACACCGAGATCCAGCGACATGAGGCTCGCCTGGAAGTCGTCCGCATGGCGGGTGTTGAGCGAGACGGGCATCACATCACTGGACACAGTCTCACAAAACCAATCGAACCGATCCTTGCGCTCGAGAGCATCCGACGTAAGCAGCGACACCATGCGATCCCCCACACCTCAACGTGGCAGCGATCCGGTCGCTTGCCTTGTTCCAAGTCGTTTAACGCGATGAGCACCTCGGGTTGTTTCACGATTCGCCCACGTCGTAGCGGGTGACCTCACACGACTGCGCCCGGCGGGGAGAGCGCTCGGCCACGGAGCGGTCGTCCGCGTCCAGCTGAGTCACCGTCCATTCCGCGCCGTGCGGTCGCAGTACGACGGCCCGGCTCCCCGCTGCGCGGGATGCCGGGCCGTCGTAGTTGCGCCCGGGGCTGATGTCAGGGGTTGTCGACCGTGCCAGGGTCGACGAGTGCGCCGACGTGGTTGATCTTCCCGTCCGGTCCGAGGGTCACGTCGACGATGACGGGCTGGATCGGGTGCGGCGGGACGATCGGATGCGGCGGGACGATCGGGCCCGGCGGCCAGACGTTGTAGAAGCGGGGGTGGAAGGTCACAGGGGTGATCGGGTCAGGCGGGTAGGCCGCCAGGTTGGTGTCACTGCCGACGAAGTGGTAGAGGCCCCCGCTCACCTGCCCGATCCCGGTGGTACGCAGCAGGGTGCTCGTGACGCGGGCAGTGCCACCGCCTCCCGGCCCGTTCTCGGTGACGACCCGGACACTGATGCTGCCGGTGACGTCGATCGGTTCCGTGCCGAACGTCCGGAAGGTGCCGCTGAGCGGCAGCACGACGGTCTGCCGGTCATCTGCCGAAGCAGGGGCCGAGGCGACGGACAGTGTCATGCCCAGCATGGCCATGACGAGGCAGGCCTTCGTGGCGGCGCGTGCGAGATGACCGCGCATGGATGCTCCCCTCACTGAGGCGGGACCACGTGTGCACGCCCTCCCGCAGACGGAACTCCAGCCTGGCCAGCCCCCGAACGCATGTCGAGCCGGACCGGCCCGTACGAGCAGGACTTCGCTCGACCGGCCCTGACCCAGTGGCGGCGAGCAAGCCCCGCCACCGCGCCACCGGAACGGCCGGGCCACTGCAGGTGCAAGCCCCCGGGCGGAGGGGCCACGTCCCTCGTCTCACCGGGGCGCGCCACGGTCGTCTCCGCACGGGCCGGCGTCCGGGCAACCCGGAGCGGCGAGCGGCGTGCCGTTCGCGCGCAGCACCTTCCGCACGTCGAGGATCAGCGGGAAGACCTCTTGGTTCAGGTCCGCCCCCTGCTCGTCCCAGGCCCGCTGTTCGGCCTCGACGGCCATCCGGTCCTGGGCGAACACGCGCTCGGTGAAACGCCGGATCAACGGCCAGGCCAGGTGGAGGGCGCCGGGGATCGCGGGTTTCGCGATCATGAGCAGGCCGAAAACGCGGCTGACGCGCTGTTCGATGTCCTGCGGTACGTAGGCAGCCCACAAGGAGAAGGCGGCCGTGGCGGACGACTCGGGGACCGTCTGAAGCGTCTGGTACGGGTATTGGGTGCGGATGGTGACGACGTCAGGCGTCGAAGCGCCGCCCACGCCTTCGCGGGACAGGAGGCCCGCGCCCCGGTCCTTCCTGCCGCCGGAGGGGACGAAGAGGTACCTGGCCTCCACGGAGCTCGGGCCCGTGTCGTACCCGAGCAGCTTCGGCTGGATCCGGCCCAGGACGCCCCGGTGGAGGAACTGGTGGTTCATGTCGAGCAGGTTCTCGTGCAGGAACGAGTAGTGGCAGCGCACCGTGCGGGAGAACATCATGGTCCGGTGCCGGGCCGATTCCGCCTCCGGGAGCACGGGCAGGGGTGTGACCTCGGCTCTGGCGGGGTCGCCCGGGAAGACGAAGACGAGTCCGTAGCGTTCGCGGACGGGGTAGGAACGCACTCCCCGGGGCGGCCGTTCGGCGCCCTTGGGGAGGTAGGGGATCTGCGAGATGCGGCCGTTCCCGCGATAGGCCCACGCGTGGTAGCAGCAGCGGAGGACCTCGCCCTCCACCACGCCCATGCTCAGCGGCACCTGGCGGTGGGCACAGCGGTCCTCCAAGGCGTACGCCGTCCCGCCGGCGCTCCGGTAGAGCGCCATGCGCCGGCCCGCGAAGGACACTGCGCGGACCTTGCTCCTGCGCAGGCCCGCGGACCGGGCGACGGGGTACCAGAAGTCCGGATCGATCCCCACGCGCCGCAAATCGACCTCCTGCGTCCCGCGGTCGCCGGCCTCCGGCGCCTGCCCGCCGCTCGCAGTGGTGGCGTCGGCCTCCTGGGTCATGCGCGTCCCTCTCGCTCAAGACATTCGCCCTACGGGCCCGGCGAGACAAGACGAACACGGTCCGTACGGGTGCGCGATCCGTGGTCCCGCCGACCACTCCCCTGCGTCTCACCCGGAAGGCCCCGTACACGGGCGGGCGGGGTAGGGGTCCGCTCCACCCGGCTGCCCGTGGTGGGGCGGATGCGGGCACAGGCCAGCCGTGCGGCAGGCCCTGGCCGTCGTCCGAAGGCACACGGCCACCCGGGCGGAACAAGACGGCTCTCCGCCGCGTGCGCCGGGCGTCCGTCCCGCTCATGCCAGGATGCGCACTGAATCAGCCCCACGTCGCACGCAATGGCAGCTCCTGCCGCCATGAGGAGACCCGTGACGCACACGACCCGCCGGATTCTGGTGACCGGTTCCACCGACGGCCTGGGACGCGCCGCAGCGCAGGCGCTGCTGTCGGCGGGGCACGAGGTGGTGGTGCACGCCCGCAACCAGGAACGCGCGACCGGCCTCGGACCACTGCTGGAGCAAGGAGCAGGGATCGTGACGGGCGACTTCACCGACCGCGACGCCGTACTGCGCATCGCCGCGGAGCTGGACGACGCGCCACCCCTCCACGCGGTCATCCACAACGCGGGCGTATGGAACGGCCCGGCCGTCATGCCGGTCAACATCGTCGCGCCCTACTTGCTCACCGCCCTGCTGCGCGCACCGCGACGGCTGGTGTACCTGAGCAGTGGCTCGCACTTCGGCGGACACCCCCACGCTTCGCTGGCCGGTATCGACTGGCGCGGTGAACACGCGGGGTCGTACGCGGACAGCAAGCTCTTCGTCACGGCGCTCGCCGCCGCGGTGGCCCGCCTGCGCCCCGGAGTGATGAGCAACGCCGTGGATCCGGGCTGGGTGCCGACGAGAATGGGAGGCCCCAACGCGCCGGACGACCTCGAACTGGGCCACCAGACGCAGGAGTGGCTGGCGTCGAGCGACGATCCCCAGGCCCTGACGAGCGGTGGGTACTGGTACCACCGTCAGCGGCAGGAACCACATGAAGCGGTCCACGACCACGCGTTCCAGGACCGGCTGCTGCGCGCACTGGCTCATGAAACGGGCGTCCTCCTGTGAACCGACACGCCGCAGTGCCCGCCCCTGTTCGGGGGAATCTCGTAGGGCTGGAGTTCCCGCTCTCCACGAAGTAGCCGTCGAGGGCGAACCCGAGCAGGCCCGCTCGCAGACGGGGCAGCTGCGGCGGGGCAGCCTATCCGGTCGTGAACGGTGATGACCCCCGGGTGCCGGGCGAGTCATCACCTTCGGCTCGAGTCGGCCTGCAGTCGCTGTTCGACCGCCTGCCGGCACCGGGCTGTTGGCCCGAATGACAACTTCACTGCGAATCAGGGTAGTTGTCTTGCACCATGGGCCCGTCAGGGCGCCCCGAACCGAACGAAACGGACGGACATGGCTGCATGGTCCACCCGGGCGGCCGAAGCCGCCGATCTGGCCGGGCTCCGCCTTCTGCTCACCGACTCGTGCGAGGCCGTGGACGTCCCGTCGCCGGCGCTCCTCGCCGAAGCCGTCGACCGCGGGTTGGTGCGGGTGGCCGAGTCCGAGGGCGAGCTGGTGGGGTGCGTCGCGGCGGAAATGCCCTCTGCAGGGCACGTACGTCTCTCGGTGATCGCAGTCAGGGAGCGGATGCGGAGGCAGGGTGTGGCCTCGCGGCTCCTGGCCGAGACGGTGGCACCTCCCTCGCGGGCTCCGGGCGAGCAGCCGCTCGTGTCCGCCGTCGCGAGGACCTGCGAGACCGCAGTAACCCGCCTGCTCCTGGTGGGCGGCTTCATCGGGACCCGGGTCATGCAGACGGGCGGCGCGAACGACCCCCTGCACGTCCACTTCCAGTACAAGGCGCGGGTGGAGTACATGGACCCGGACGCCCGTCATCTCGTGCACGTCCATGCGCGGCAGCAGCTCACCGAGTCGCTGGCACCCTCCGATCACGCGGTGACGGCACTGGTGATCCTGGCTGGTGAACCCGCCTTCGAAATCGCCCGGTTCGAGCAGGACGACCCGGCGGCGCTGCAGTCCGGGGAGGCCGCGGCCGGCATAGCGTTCTCCGGCGCCATACTCGCCGCGATCACCTTCCTGCTGGGCTTCTCCTTCACGTCGAGCCGGTTCCCCGACGACGTGCGCCTGCTGCTCATCGGAGCGACGTTCAGCACCGTGCTCTCCCTCATCATCTATGCGAGCGCCTCGGGAGAGCTGGCACGGATCCGGTCGAACGCCTTCGGCAAGATCATGAAATGGGGGAACGTCCTGTCCGAGTACGGTGGTGTGCTCCCCTTCCTCATCTCGCTTCCCGTCACCTATGCGCAGGCCAGCGGCAACCCGTGGACGACCATGGTCCTGGCCGTCCTGCTCAGCGCGGCCATCGCCTGGTACGAGCACTCCGAGTTCTCGATAGCCCACCGATTCGGGCGGAGCCTGAGCGAGCGTGCTCTGATGCTCATGACGGCCGCGTCTCCGGCGGTCGGCTCCGCACTGGTGGTGGCAGACGTCACGAGCTGGCCGTGGACCACGGCGCTGGCCGCGACGCTCGCAGCGAGGACCTGGCTCTACCTCTTCCGCAGGGGCGCGGAGGCCGACATCGCGGAGCGCCGCCAATGGCAGATCAGGAGGTAGCACGGTCCGGTCCGACCGTCCCGCGGACGCGCTCCGTGATCTCGCGGGCGCACCCCCAGGACAGGGTCACCCCGGCCCCGCCGTGCCCGTAGTTGTGCAGCAGCAGCGTGTCCTCGTGCCGCTCCTCCTCGAGCCGGACCTGCTTCCGTACGGGCCTCAGCCCGACCCGGTGTTCGAGCACCCGGGCTCCGGCCACCGACGGCTCGACGGCGGCGCAGCGGCGGACGATCTCCCGGGCCGCGGCCGGGTCGGGTCGCCGTTCCCAGTTCCCGTGGTCGGCCGTTCCCCCCAGGACCAGCACATCGGAGTGGGGATAGATGTAGACGAGTTCCTGGGCGTCCGGGGTGTCGTCACAGAAGAAGGACCGGACACCGGGGTTCTCCACGACGACGAGCTGGCCGCGCACCGCCTCGACCGAGGCGTCGTCCGCCAGGAGCCGGGCGCCGGCACCGGAGCAGTTGACCACCACGGGTGCCTCGCACAGCGCCTCGTCGAGGGTGGCGTAGTGGTGACGGCGCATCCGGCCGCCGGCCTTCGCGAGGCGGCGCACGAGGTAGTCGAGGTAGCGCGGCATGTCGACGAGGGGCGCACGATAGCGCCAGCCGACCGCGTACCCCCGCCGGAGCTCCTCGACCGGGCACACGCGCGCCTCCACGAGGGCGCCCCACTCCGGCATGTCACGGGGAATCCTGGATTCGTGCGTGCCCTCCACCAGCCGGATGCCCGTCCGTGCGTCCGTGCTCAGCTCGTTCAGCACCATCAAGGTCTCCCGGCTCCACCGCTCGACCATGTCCCTCGGCTCGACCAGGTAGGGGTCCCACATCGCACCCGCGGCCGCCGAGGTCGTCGCGCCGGGCGGTTGATCGGCGTCCACCCGGACGTCCATTCCGGACTCCGCCAGGCTCACCGCCGTCGTGAGACCTGCCACTCCGGCACCGATCACCACTGCCTTGGCTGCCACTTCCCGCCTCCCGCGTCCGAGACTCCCGGCGCCCATCCGGGGCAGCGTGATGGCCGGAGAGCTTTGAGGCTATCCGAACCGGTCTGCGCGACCCCGGGTGAGCGCGCCGGCGCCGCGCTCACCCGGGCCCCAGTACTCCTCGTGGGTGAGCCGGTCCGCCAGCCGACCGAACGCCTCCCAGGTCTCCCTGCCGGCGATCCGGCTGACGAGCACGTCCTCTTCGGTGATGAGCTGCTCACGCCAGTGCAGCACCGGCTCGAACGGGACGGATCCGAGGACCTGAGCGCAGCCCATGCCGAGGGAAGAGGCGAGGTGCCTGAGGTCGTCCTCGGCCCTGAGCAGCCATACGGCCTGGGAGGGCGGGAGCTGTGACCACAGTGGCGACGTGGGATCAGGGACCGCGGCGCGGACGAAGCGAACGGCGGAGCGCAGCCGCTCCTCGTCGTGGCCGCGTCGGACGCCTGCGGAGACGATGCCGTGCCCGCCGAAGGCCAGGTCCGCCGCTGCTGTCACGTGCTGTCGGTAGGCCAGGTTGACGCTGGTGACGGAGCGGCAGGTGCCTCCCTTGTCGGAGGCGGCGAAGATCAGCGCGGTCACGTCCCCACGGCTCGGCCGCGCGGGGCCGGGCGAGCGCATCGAGCCGTCGCAGGACGTCGAGGGCCGGCGCATGGGCAGTGCCCGGCCGCTGGGCCCACGACACCGTCGCCGGGTACTCGGCTGTCCGCGTCCCGGGATGGGCGCCGCGTACGTCGTCCCACAGGCCTGCGCCGTCGCCCTCCCCTATCCGGCGGCTCCACAGGTGGCCCGGTGCTGGTGACGTCCCAACCGGATGTGCGGAGAGGGGACATGGCGCGGGAAGCCGTCTCAGCAGCCGTGGCGGTCGCGGGATGATGCCCTTGGTACGCCGTCGCATAGTGGTAGCGCAGCGGCTCGCGCGGGTCGGCCACCTTGGGTTCGTCGAGGGACAGCCGCCGGAGGTGGACCCGAACGGTCAAGTCAGTGATCAGCACAACCAGTTGGCGGCGCAGGGAACGGCCCAGCCGGTCCAGCTCGTCATGCGCTTGAGAAGTCATATCCATGCTCGGCCCCTTGGTCCCGGAACGTATCACGGGGCCACTTCCGTGGCTGGGGTCGTGCTCGTCGCCGCCCCCACAGCCGGCTGCCGGAATGTCCGCCACGCCCGACCGCATTGCCGTGCGCGGCAGCGCGGTCGCAGAGTGCGGCCCTCGCGACGGCGGGGACGGCGGCATCGGGCGGTGTGTCCCGGTGGTCCGTCCGCGCCGGAGTGACCCAGCCCGGCAAGTGAGTGATTGTCGTACCGGAATTCCGTAGCCGAGGAGTGTCCTGCGACCGTCGTGCCCCACCGCGCCCTCAGGCTGTCAGGCATCAGCGTGAGCAGTGCCGTAACGGACGGAGCGTCATGTCAGCAGGAAACCGGGCCCTCGGGCTGGCCGTGGGGATCGTACTGGCCGCTGTCGGGTCCCCCACCGCCCTGGCCGCCGGGCACGGCGCGGGCCCCGCAGCCCCACACGCCCTGCGGGCACCGCTGCCCAGCGGTCTGGGGCCGTGCATCCCCGGTACGGGACCCGGCGAAGCCTGTCCACCCGTCTGGCCGGAACCCAACAACCTGCCCTTCACGGGCAGGGACAACAACATCAACGTCTTCGTCGGCGGCAACATGCTGGTCCGTCGCGGCGCCGCCGAGGCCGAGGGCAAGGTCGTCGTCCTCGGCGACTTCGACATGAACAAGAGTGCCGGCGGCAACGTCTACAACGTCGGCATCGCCGGAGTGGGCTCCCGGGTGCCTCCGTCGAACGGCTCGGACTTCCTGACCGCCGGCAACGACGTGCGCGTGGCCCCTGGCCAGCGGCTGCTGGCCGACGGGGGCGTGATCCGCTACGGGTCCACCCTCACCGGAACCGCCACCGGTACGCTCACCCACGACCCGGACGCGGCCGCCCCGTACGCCGTCCTGCGGGACCGCCTCACCGCCGCGAGCGACTGCTACGCCGACCAGGTGGCGAACGGCACAACCACTTGGACCCCTCAGGAGACCGTCTTCACCGGCAACGGAACCTCCCCGTTGCAGGTCTTCACCGTTTCCCGGGACCTCTCGGGCCCGGGCACGGCCCAGCAGACGATCCGCTTCGCGGGCATCCCGGCGGGCGCCACCGTCCTCGTGAACGTCCTGGGCTCCTCCCCCACGATCCGCGTCAACAACGTGCTCCTGCCCGCCGGGCTGCGCGAGCGGCTGCTGTGGAACTTCCCCGACGCCGACACCGCCGAGATCGCCGGCTCGGCGCAGCTCGGCGGCAGCGTCCTGATCGGCCCCCGGACCTCCGTGGCCACGGTTTCCGTGATCGGCGTGAACGGCCGCTTCCTCACCGCCGGCAGCATGACGCACACCAGCCCGACCGAGACCACGGGCCTCGGAGCGGAACTCCACGCGTACCCCTTCAACGGCGACCTTCCCGAGTGCACGCCCGTGCCGCCCGTCACCGGGAACGTGTCCGTGGTCAAGCACGACGAGGACGGCCGTGCGCTGGCCGGGGCCGTCTTCGAGCTGTGGCGCGAGACGAACGGCGCCGAGGGCCTCCAGGCCGGCGGCCAGAACCCCGACACCAAGGTGTCCGACTGCACCACCGGCACCGACGGCCTGTGCAGCCGCGAGGAGGAGATCGGCACGTACTACTGGCGCGAGACCGCGGCGCCTCCCGGGTACCTGCTCCCCGATGAGCCGGTCCGCCGCCTGGAGCTGACGCGGGAGAACGCCGGAGGCGGGGTGAGCATCACGGCGGTCAACCGCTGGCAGACGCCGCCGGTTCCCACCGGGGAGGTGGTGCTCACCAAGCGCGACGAGGGCACCGGGGCGGTCCTCCCCGGAGCCCGCTTCGAACTGTGGCGGGAGACCAACGGCGTGGCGGGGCTCCAGACCACCGGCGGCAACGCCGACACCCGGCTGTCCGCGGTCTGCGTGACCGACGGCGAGGGCACCTGCCGGGTCAGCCTGCCGGTGCGGGAGACGTACTACTGGCGCGAGATCGGCCTTCCGGACGGGTACGAGCCCTCCGGCAGTCCCGTCACGGTCTTCGAACTCGGCGAGGCCGACACCGGAAGGGAGAAGGCCGTCACGATCACCAACCGGAAGCGGGACGTGGACCGTCCCGGCTCGGTCCGCATCCTGAAGAAGGACGCCAAGAAGGACCGGCCCCTTCCCGGAGCGGTGTTCCGGCTCTGGAGGGAGACGAACGGCACGTCCGGGCTGCAGACCGGTTCCCCCGGCGCCGACACCCCCGTGGGTGACGAGTGCACCACGGACGAGCAAGGCGTCTGCGAGTTCACACCGCTGGACAACGGCCAGTACTACGTGGTCGAGACGCGCGTCCCCGACGGCTACGTCCTTGCGGGCGATCCCGTCACCGGACCGCTGACGCTGGGCGCCGCCACACCCGGCCACCAGGTCACCGTCACCCTCCACAACCAGCGGGACAAGCACGACAAGGAGCACAAGCCCGATGGGCACGGGAAGCCGGGGAAGCCGGAGAAGCCCGGCCACCCGGACTGGACCAGCCCCGGCAACTGGCTCGACGACGTCCTGAAGCCCGGCCACGGCGGGCCCGGGCACTGAACGACTGGGCCCGCAGACCGCGTCCACCGGCTCGGGATGGTCCGACTTCACCTGCGCCAGGGCGACGGGCATGAACGCCGCGGCAGTGGCGGCCTCCGCCTGGGTCAACGAGAGGACGCTGCTGATGACCCTTTCCGGAACCGCCCGGCCGCTGGGGCCGCCTCACCGACGGGCCTCACCAGCCCGTCGGTGAGGCCCGTCGGTGGAGGTTACGCCGTGCTCTCCCGGCCGTCGCGGACGACGAACTCACCCGCTCCGGTCGTACCGGACGCCGTGCGGCGGAGGGTCAGGGAGACCGCCCCGTTGCCGCCGGGCGCCACCTGCGATTCGGTGATCCGGTAGACGGACGGCACGGCGCCGTCGTCGAAGAGGCGCTTGCCCGCGCCGACGACGACGGGGAACTGGATCAGGCGGTGGATGTCCACCAGCCCTGCGTCGTGAAGGGTCCGGACCAGCCGCCAGCTGCCGTGCACCTGGAGCTCGCCGCCCGGCCGCTCCTTGAGCCGGCGCACCTGTTCGACGATGTCGTCGCCGCGGAGCACGGTGGTCCTGCCCCATGCCGCGTCGGCATCGGTGAGCGTGTTGCTGACGACGTACTTCTGCCAGGTGTTGAGGGCCGTGGCCACGATGTTGTCGGGCTCGGTGACCTGCGACCAGTACGTGCGCATCATCTCGAAGGTGGTCCGCCCGAGGAGGACGGCATCGGCCCGGCCGAACCACTCCCCCACCGGGTCGAGCTGGCCCTCGGTGCTGTGCGGTACGAGCCAGCCGCCCCGGTCGAAACCGCCCGACGGGTCCTCCTGGACGCCGCCGGGGCCTTGCATGACACCGTCGAGACTGATGAAGGTGTGAACGCTGAGTTCCATGGGTGCTCTTTCCGTGCTCGCGCGACGAATGCGCCGCTGTGCGTTGCCGTTCGACCCGTAGACAAACGGGGAGCAGGAAACTTGACACCGCATCCGCATTGCGACCCAAGTCACAGCCGGCTCATGTGACCCGGCGGCCGGGGCTCGGCCGGCAGGCGCAAGGAGGTCGGCCGACCCGCCGCCACGCTGAAACCTCAGGAGCAGCCCCGGTCGGCACCGAAGCAGGGATGATGATCCGCATGAGCGAGCAGCACACTCCCGTCCTCCGCCACTACCTCCGCTCCGAGCGTCGTCCGACCGGTGAGACCACGGTCACGTGCCTCTGCGGCCTGGATACGGGCGCGGTCCCGAGCGACCAGGCCCGCCTCACGTACGAGGTGCACCGCAATCTGATCCGGGACGAGATCGCGGCTCGGACGGAGGGGTGAATTCCAGCCGGGCTCAGGGGTGTTGTTCAGGCCATCCCGGGCGTAGCGTGAGCACCCCCGGAGGGGCGCGCCGGCCTCCGAACCAGCACACGCCGACGCGCACCGCTGAAGAGCCCTGCCGCAACGTCCCCCGTGCGCCAGGGCTCTTCACCTGAGCCGGGAGTGCAGTGGGTGCAGCGGCCCGGGGAAGCCGATGGCTTCGGAGGAGGGTGTGGCCTCGGAGGCCGGGGGCGCGTGTCCGGATGGTTCGTACGCGGGTGCGGGGGCGCGCGGGGCCGGATCGCTGCCGGGGACGGGCCTGCCGGTGGACCGTCGGTCCGCACGGCCCGTACCGGGGAAGTCGGCGGAGCTCGGCTCGTCGGAGGGCCACTCCGCGAACGGGGTACCGGGCCCGGGTGGCCCAGGTGGTTGAGGAGGTAGTTCAGCAGTACGGCGACCAGGCAGCCGGCCGTGATGCCCGAACCCGGAACGGTGGCGGCGGGGGCCGGGAGGCGTTCGTAGAAGTCGGAGGCGACGGCGGGGACGGGGCCGAAGGCGGTGGCTGCGGAGAGGGCCAGGTTGGAGAGCGAGCCGTAGCCGACTGCTTCGGTGCTGCCGCCGCAGGCCCAGGTGCCGGCCGCCGACAGGAGCGAAAGCCCGCCGAGGGTGATGACGGAGCCGCTGACGACGGGCGGGAAGAACCTGACCGGTCGACAGAAGGCAGGAGCCGGCGCGAAACAGACGGCTCCCGCGACCAAGGTCGCGCCGAAGATGTCGGGCAGGGCGTCGGCCCGTCGTCCGGTGGCGGATGCGGAGGCGGCCAGCACCGGGGCGACCACGGCGAAGGAGCCGCCGTTGGTCAGGGGCAGCCGGGCACCGATGCCGAACGGGCCGAGGGTCTGGGCGATGGTGGCCAGACCGGCGACGTGCTGGAGTGCGGCGGGCACCAGGGCGCGGGCGGGGAGGTTCTCGTCGACCGGGTGCGTGGGCGCACCGGATGTTCGGGCCGGCCGGAGCAACGGAGAACGTGCACGTCAAAGGCGTGCCGTCACGGACTGGACCGTCGGCCGTGCAACAGGGTACTGCGCCGCGTCCGAACGGGTTGGCCGTGAGGGGCGGGAGATCCGGCGCCTTGGCGAATTCCCGGCCCGTCCCTAGGGTGTGCCGCTCGGTCCTACGCAGAGGATCCGTGCGCGCTGCCTCCGTTCGAGCCGGCCCGCGCAAGAGCGGCCCGTCGGCCAGGCCGCCCACGCCATCACCGCCTATCGGGGCAGGACCTTTCCTCCCGCACTCCTGGAAGCCTGGGAGTCCGGCACGGCTCCGTACCCGCCGACAGCGAGGTCAGAGCACTGGCCGCCGCGCTGTGGTGCTCCCCCGTCGACCTGGTGGGGGCATCCCGGCAGCTGAGGACCCTGCGCTGGAGCAGCTTCACCTGACCTACCACCAACTCGAAGGGGACGTCAGCGCATCACCCCGGGCCGCCGCCGCGGCCGAGGCCCAGGCAGCGGACTTCCTCGCGCACATCGACCTGCATCTGTGGCATCAGCTGCGCACCGTGAGACAACCTCCTGCACACGGCCCTTCACGTCACCCCGGGCAGATAAAGCCCATATAACGGGCAAAACCATGGGAACCTGCGGAAGCTGCCACAGTTACGCCGATCCAGCCGGAGACTATTGACGAACCAGGCGGCACTTTCTACGTTTGGTTGCGCCACGCACGGAACCACACTTTCGAATCGTGGAAATCATGGGGCGGGGCCTGTCCTCTCAGGCTCCGTCAGGTGGGCGACGCAACCGTCGCCTGCCAGGGTCGTCCCAACGCCACCGCGCTCCTCTCGCAGCCCGGTGAGCGCTCCCGGGCCCGAAGCCACCGACAGGTGAGTGGAAGGCCGAGCATGCACAGCCGGAGAGCGTTTCCGGAACCTTCGACGTCCCGACACGTCGCGACCCGTCACTTCGCCGTCACCTGCCCCCACGAGTGGGGCTGCGCCGCACACGGGGACGACGCCGCCCGGATCGGGCATCGTGGAACCCCCTACCGGCCGGACCTGTTCCCGCAGCTCCGGCGGGTGGCGGCGACACCTTGGCGCTCCAGCACGTCGCGAAGGGGCGCGGTCGGTCCGCTCTCTCAGAGCGGCTCCTCGCCTCAGCAGCGCGGCCGCAAGCACGTTGATTGCGCGGCGCGCAGACAGCGGGCGCGCAGACGGCGACCGGACGGCCTCACGGAGGCCGAGGAGTGGCGTGGAACACCGCCTTCCGCCAAACGGAGTCGACCAGACCGTCACTCCCCGAGCCCCAACGGCTCCGCGAAGCCCCACCGAGGTGACCCGCACGTGTCCACACTCCCCTTCTCTCCCGTCGAAGCCCGCGCAGCGCGCCTGCGGATGGGGCTGAGCCGTGAACGAGTCGCGGCCGAAATGGCCAGGTTGGGAGTCCCTCTACGACCACACCGCGTGAAGGCTTGGGAGCAGGGCACGAGAGCGCCCTCGGAGACCGAGCTCTTCGCCCTCGCCGACGTACTGTGGTGTCCGACCCCCGTACTGATGTCCGTACGTCCTGGGACCCATCGCGGCCGCCGCCCGGCGAGGCGGCCGACCTGCGAACGGCTGGCCCACCGCATCGGCAGGGAACTCCACGCGTACGCCGGGGCGGGCACCGAACACCGCCGGAAGGGCGACGAACGCCGGACCCGAGCCCTGGCGCGAGCGTTGGCCATGACTCCCGAACACCTGCGGGAGGCCATCGGCCAGATCGCGGAACTCATCCGACTGCTGGCACAGGCCGTCGAGGAGCGCTGGAAGAACCAGGTCATGCCGCTCGCAGAGCTCGCCGGGCTCGACGACCGGCGGGTGGAGCAGGTCCTGCGATTGCTGCGCCAGGAGTACACGCAGAGCACCGAGCTCTACATGGGCCACGTCATGGCCGGCAGTCCCCAGGCGAGGCTGCGGGAGATCGCCGACGCACGCGTCCAGTGGCTCGGCAGCCTGCCGGAGCACTTCTGGCAGCTGGTGGGGCCCAACGACAACCCTCCCCGCCCTGCCTCCGGCACGAGCAGCGGGCGCGACTCCTCGCCCAGGCGCCGGCCGGCTTCCGGACGACATGGCCGTTTCGTGAGTCGCTGACCAGCCGGCGTCCCGCTCCGGCGCCGCCCCCACGACGGCACTCCGTCCCGCCATATCCGCACATCCGAAGAAGTAAGGACACACCGCCATGACATCAGCAGCATCAGCTCAGCGCACCGTGATCGAGAACTGCGCGATCGCGACCGTCGACGCCCGGAACACCGAGTACGCCTCGGGCCACCTCGTCATCGCGGGCAACAGGATCGAGTCGGTCGGCCTGGGCAAAGCCCCCGAAGGCCTCACGGACGTGGTACGGCGCATCGACGCCACGGGGCACCTCGCCACCCCGGGCCTGATCAACACTCACCACCACTTCTACCAGTGGATCACCCGCGGCCTCGCGACCGACCACAACCTCTTCGACTGGCTCGTCGCCCTGTACCCCACCTGGGCGCGCATCGACGAGGCAATGGTGCACGCGGCGGCGCAAGGATCCCTCGCGATGCTGGCCCGCGGCGGAGTGACCACCGCCATGGACCACCACTACGTCTTCCCGCAGGGCTCCGGCGACCTGTCCGGCGCCATCATCGGTGCCGCCCGCGACATGGGCGTCCGCTTCACCCTCGCCCGCGGCTCCATGGACCGCAGCGAGAAGGACGGCGGCCTGCCGCCCGACTTCGCGGTCGAGACGCTGGACGGTGCCCTCGCCGCCACCGAGGAGACCGTCAGGAGGCACCACGACGCGTCCTTCGACGCGATGACCCAGATCGCGGTCGCCCCCTGCTCCCCCTTCTCCGTCTCCACCGAACTGCTCGGTCAGGGAGCCGAACTCGCCCGCCGCCTCGGAGTGCGGATGCACACCCACGGTTCGGAGACCATGGAGGAGGAGAAGTTCTGCCACGAGCTGTTCGGCATGGGCCCCACGGACTACTTCGAATCGACGGGCTGGCTCGGCGAGGACGTGTGGATGGCGCACTGCGTCCACATGAACGACTCCGACATCGAGGCCTTCGCCCGCAGCAGGACGGGAGTGGCGCACTGCCCCTCCTCCAACGCGCGCCTCGCCGCCGGCATCGCCCGCGTCCCCGACATGCTCAAGGCGGGCGTGCCGGTCGGCCTCGGCGTCGACGGCACCGCCTCCAACGAGTCGGGCGAACTCCACACCGAGTTGCGCAACGCACTGCTCATCAATCGCCTCGGCGCCCACCGCGAGGCCGCACTCGGCGCGCGCCAGGCCCTGCGCCTCGCCACCTACGGCGGCGCGCAGGTCCTCGGCCGCGCCGACAGCGTCGGCTCCCTGGAGCCGGGCAAGCTCGCCGACCTGGTGCTGTGGAGGCTCGACACCCTCGCCCACGCTTCCATCGCCGACCCGGTCACCGCACTCGTCTTCGGCGCGGCGGCCCCGGTCACCGCGTCCTTCGTCAACGGGCGGCAGATCGTCGAGAACGGGCGGCTGCTGACCGCCGACGAGGACGCGATCGCGCGCTCCACCCGGGACGAGGCCCAGCGCCTTGCCCGTATCACCGCCCAGGGCTGAACCGCCGGGCGGCGATCCCCGCCCGGCAGGGCCGTGGACCAGAAGGAGTTCCACGGCCCTGCGCGGGTCGGCCGCAGCCGTCGATCTCTACGGGTTCCACCAGCCGACCGGGACCGCGGACTTCGAGGCTGAATGCAGGCACATCTGCCCAGGCATCAGGACAAGAAACCAGGAGGGATCGAATGCATGCCCTGGGAGCGGTGGGGCACACGGCGCTTCGGAGGTTGATAACCATGGTTCCCCTGCTTCTTGTTCTCCTACTGGTCCTTCTCCTCTTCGGCGTGGGTTTCGCGGTGAAGATTCTCTGGTGGGTGGCTGTCGCAGTCCTGATCCTGTGGCTGGTCGGTTTCGTCGCCCGGCCCAAGGACGGCAGTGGCCGCTGGTACCGCTGGTAGCCATGCGTGATGCCGTGGTAGCCGGGCAACTGAAGTCCAGACGGAACGCTGCACAACTGCCGAGCACGATGTACGGAACAGGAGGATCGGTGAAGAATCCATTCTTCCACCGCCCCTCCATTGACCGGAGGAGTTGTTTTTCGCGTGACTGAACATCTGTGGGGTTACAAGTCGACGTCGGGCCACCTGGCCGGTACCGATCTGACCGGTTACAAGGTCGAGGCGACCGACGGCAGCATCGGCAAGGTCGACAAGCACTCCGACGAGGTCGGTGACGCCTACGTGGTCGTGGACACCGGCGTATGGATCTTCGGCAAGGAGGTCCTGCTGCCGGCCGGCACCGTCGTCAGGATCGACCCGGAGGACCAGAAGATCTTCGTCGACCGCACCAAGGAACAGATCAAGAACGCCCCCGAGTTCCGCCGGGACGAGCACCTCGGCGACTCCGGGTACCGGGAGGAGCTGGGCACGTACTACGGCACCGGCGCGCCCTTCGGCGGCCGATCCGCCTGATCGCACTCCCGTACGACGACGCCGGTCCCGGCACCCGGAAGGGTGCCGGGACCGGCGTCGTGGGGATCACCGGCTCTCGAATTCGAGCACCCCGGCCATCGCGGCTTACCGCCCTTGCCGTCGCCCCCCGCTCTTGGCGGTCACCGCAGTGCCGCCGGGAACGGCCCGCAGGGGCAGTTGGACGGACCGGCCGCTCGGGGCGGAAAGCGCTTCGGACGCCATTCCTTGATCTCGAGCTGCTGGCGTTCTACGACTTCCCTGCCGAGCACTGGATCCACCTGCGGACCACCAACCCGATCGAGTCGACGTTCTCCACGGTCAAACTGCGGACCAGGGTCACCCGCGGCGCCGGCAGCCCGGCCGCGGCCCTGGCGATGGTGTTCAAGCTCGTCGAGTCCGCCCGAACCGCTGGCGCGCGATCACCGGAGCCCACCTCGTTCCCCCCGTCCGAGCGGGCGCCCGGTTCAAGAACGGCATCCTGGTCGAGCGGCCGGGAGCCACCGCAGCCTGAGCGAGGCGCCCAGTCGCGCGGGCGAGGCGACCGGAAATCAGTTGCCGCACGCCTGGTGTGCTGCTCGAATCGCCGCGTGGACACCTACTTGGAAACCGAGCGGATGACGCTCCGCCGCTTCACCGAGGCAGACGTCGACGCCCTGACCGCCTTGCACGGCCACCCCGATGTCATGCGGCACATCGATGACGGCTGCCCCGTGCCCAGGACCGTCGTCGAGCAGCAGCAGTTCCCGCACATCCTCCGCGAGTACGACGAACTCCCGAGCGGTCAGGGATGCTTCGCCGCGGTAGAAAAGTCATCCAGGGCGTTCTTGGGGTGGCTCTCGCTGCGGCCCGCGACCAGTGTCGGCCTGAACGGCGGAACGGAGCTGGGCTACCGGATGCTGCCGTCCGTCTGGGGCCTGGGCTATGCCACCGAAGGCGCGCGGGCGCTGGTGAACCACGCCTTCACGGAGCTGGGGACGGACCGGATCGTGGCCACCACGATGACGGTCAACACCGCGTCGAGGCGGGTCATGGAGAAGGCCGGCTTGTCCTTGATACGCACGTTCTTCGAGGAGTGGCCCGAGCCCATCGAGGGGGCCGAGCACGGCGACGTCGAATACGCGATCACACGCGAGACCTGGGCCCACCGGCGCGACCACCAGTAGTCACCGAGTCGGCGAATCCACAGATCTTGACAATGCCTCCGAGGCGGACTTCCGCGGTGCCCGCTTCACCGGCGGCGACATCATCTTCATCAAGGCGCTCTTCGTCGGCCACGATCGCGACCAGGTGGTCTTCGACAAGGTCGAATTCGCCGACGGGGGCTGCGTCCATTTCCGGCTCGCCGAGTTCCGCAGCGGCTCCGTCCGCTTCGACAGGGTCGTCTTCAGCGGCGGTTGGGTCACGTTCGATTCCGCGCGTTTCACTGGCGCCCGTGTGAACTTCCGTGATGCCTCCTTCGGCGCGGGCGAGGTCCGCTTCGAGGACGCGGAGTTCTCCGACGGCGTCGTCGACTTCGCCGGCTCCGCGTTCACCGGTTCCGTCGTGGGCTTCGGTGAGCGTCGTTTGGAGTGCCTCCACGTCACTGTCCCGCCGGCCCGCTTCACCGGGGGCACCGTCGATCTGTCGCGTGCCGCGACGTTCACCCATCCGCCGCACTTCGGGCTTCGAACTGCGCCTGAAGGGCTCCTCCTGCCACCTGGCACCCACGTCCGCGACCTGCCCTGAGGGCACCCAGGCGGCCCGCTTCCCTCGGAGCTCCTGTCCCGAACCGGTGAGGTCGTCGCCCCAGCAGCCCCGGCGCACCTTCTGCGCGACCGCCTCCGCCGACACGTTCAGGACGGACGTCCTGCGGGCTCGGGCACCGCGGTGGGTGGAGCGGCGGCCAGGACGAAGGAGTGGCCCGCCGGGTCGCTGAGCCGGCGTACCGGGCGCGGCCCGTCCTCGGCACGCGCGTCGACCGGACGCGCTCCCAGGGACACCGCCTCGCGCTCGGCCCGGTCCAGGTCGTCCGCTGCCACCTGGATGCGCAGGTGGGCCTGGAGCGCGTCCTCCGGCCTGGGCCAGCTCGGCGGTGCGAATCCCGCGTCGCGGCGGCAGATGAGCCTGCTGCCGGACGGAGCGAGCACCTCCAGCTCGTCCGGCGTACGTCCGGGACGCACCTCCGCGTCGAGCAGGGCGGCGTAGAACCGTGCGAGCGTCTCGGGCTCGGCGCAGTCCAGGGCGAGTACGGGAGTCTTCTCTACGGTCATGGCGCGCGCTTACCCGGGTGTCCGAACCGCACACGGCACAGATCTGGCCACCTGCCCTCGCACCCGGAGAGGTACGCAGCATTGCCCGCTTGCCCGCCGCCCGTCGCGGCGCGAGGACGTCCTCGACGACGCGGTGTACGCCGCCTGGCCGCCGGGCACACCCCGGCCCGGCTCGGACCCGGCAGTGCATGGCCACCGTCGCCGGCTGCCTCCTCGCCGGAGACCCGGCGCCTCGGCAGTGCGTCGCAGGATTTCGGGTTCAGGTCTGGCGAAACCGGAATCGCAAATCGTATAATTTCGGGCATGGAGTCGGTGGAGCCTCGTACCCGCTGGACGTTCGTCACGAACCACGCCCGGATCCTCGCCATGATCCTGCGCGATCCGGAGGTCCGGTTGCGTGATCTGGCCGCGAGCTGCGAGGTCACGGAGCGGGCAGCGGGCGCCATAGTCCGCGACCTGGAGAGCGCGGGGTACCTCACTCGGGTACGCCACGGCCGCCGCAATCACTACGAGGTCACGCCCGGGACCCTGTTTCGCCATCCGGCCGAGGGACACCACGAGATCGCGAACCTCCTGCACCTGCTGGTCGACCTCGACCCCCGGGCCGGAGCGACCGGCCCCTCATCCAAGGACGGTGGCTTCCGTGAGCGCGACACGCGCGCCTGACCCGCGCACCGGTGCGGGCGCGGCGCCCACCACCGCCGTCCCTGCCAGGCCTTCTTCCCGAGGTTTCGGGGTGTGAAGGGAGCAGGCCATGACCTCTCTTCCCGACCGTCTGCCCGTTACTGAGTACGCCGGCGGTGCCGTGCAGCCTTCCGTCGTCTCCGTGGTCTTCGAACCCGGACCGCAGCGCGTCCTGGCCCGCGTGAGCGGCGAGATCGACATGGACGATGCCGACGGGCTGCGCGGGGACCTCGTCTCGGCTCTGGAGTCCAGCCCGGACGGGATGGATGTGGACCTGTCCGCCGTCACCTTCTGCGACACCACCGGTCTGCACATCCTGCTCGATCTCCACCGGCTGGCCCTGGAGGCCGGGAAGTCTCTCGTGCTGACGGCCCTCAGTCGGCCGGTGGCCCGCCTGCTGCGCGTCAGCGGGGTGCAGCAGGCGCTGACCGTCCGCGCCTGGCCCCCGGCAGGGGTGCTGATTGAGCCTGTGTTCCGGGAGCCTGCGGCGAGTGATCGGATCGGGCTGGGCAACGTACTGGAAGCAGCCGAGAGTGCCGCGCCCGTGCGTTCTCTCGACGTCGTGGCGCGCAATCTGCGCGACCGGTTCGACGCCACGTACGTGTCGTTCCTGTTCGTCGACATCGTCGGGCGGCGCCTGCTGCGAGTCCACGACACGGCCGCCGAGACGGCTGAGCAGCCCGCCGGACAAGTCCCTCTCGCGGGCAGCAGCATCTACGACGACGTTCTGCGCGGCCAGGAACTCGTGGTGGCCGCAGAGGGCGCGGACGGCTACCGGCTGCTCGCCCCCGTCACCAACCGCGGCGACACCGTCGGCGTCCTGGAGCTGTTCCTCACCCAGGTCACGGAAGACGTACGCGCCCAGGTCCAAGAGACCGCACACGCGCTGGCGTACATCATCGTCACCGACCGGCGCTTCACCGACTTCTACCACTGGGGCAACCGCACCACCCCGGTCAGCCTCTCCGCCGAGATCCAGCGCCAGCTCCTGCCCTCCGCCTCCTGCTGCGAAGCCCCCGAGTTCACCCTGGCCGGCGCCCTGGTCCCGGCCTCCGACATCGCCGGTGACACCTACGACTACAGCCTCGACACGCACACCCTGCACCTGTCGATCACCGACGCCATGGGCCACGACGTCAACGCCTCACTCATGGCCACCCTCCTGGTCAACGCCTCCCGCGGCGCCCGCCGCGCCGGCGAGGACCTCACCGAGCAGGCCCGGCAGGTTCACCGGGCCCTCCTCGACCACGGCCACCGCAGCATCGCCACCGGCCAACTCCTGCGCATCGCCCTGGACGGAACCAGCGCCCAGCTCGTCAACGCCGGCCACCCCTGGCCGTACCTCCTGCGTGACGGCACGGTCACCGAGCTGCAACTCGCCGTGAACCTGCCCTTCGGAATCCCCTCACAGGGCGCCTATCAGGTCCAGGACCTCGGCCTGCGCCCCGGAGACCGCCTCCTGCTCCACACCGACGGCATGCAGGAACGCGACGCCGCAGTGGTGGACCTGCCCGCTCTGCTGCGCGAGACCACCACCGAGCACCCGCGCGAGGTCGTGCGCACCCTGGTCGGCGCGGTCACCGACGCCTACCGAGGCCGGCCGCCGAAAGACGACGCCACCGTCCTGTGCCTGGACTGGCACGGCCCCCTGGCCCCGGACGCCGGGAAGCCACGGAGAACGTTCCTCAGAAGTGCCACGCGCATCCGGTGGTGAACCCGACCACAGCACAGGCCGCCGTACCAGCGCCCTGCCCGGCGGCGGGGCGAGGCGGTGGCGGAGCGGGCGAGAGTGGCGGGCCGAGCGGGTGACCAGGACGGCGCTGCCGTCTCGGGTCCCCCGGGCCGGGCTGGTGCAGGACAGCTCAGCCTTCGCGACCGGCGAGTACCCGATCCGCCCGGTAGTGCGGACAGGCCAGCAAATGCCACGTCACCGAAAGGCCGCCTTCGACGATCACCACCGTGCGCGCCTCACCGCTGTCCTCGTCCGCCTCGCACACCCGGCACTGGCGCAGCGTTGTGGGCAGCAACCCCATCACCACTCCCCCTCCAGGCCCTGCAGATACGACAACCGACCCACATCTATCAAATGCGGGCGGGTTCCGCCCTGTTACCCGCGCGTTCGATGAACAAACGGCTCAGTTGGCTGACCCCCTGCCCGCCTGAGCATCCACCGCAGTCGCAGACGTGCCGGACCCGGGCCGTGAAGGGCCCGGGCGGCGGACGACGCCTCAGGTCGGCAGGTGGAAGACGTCGTCCTGAATGTTCGAGATCTGCGTGTTCCGCTTGATCACGTCCGACATCTTCGTGCGTTTGATCGCGGCGACCTCGGCAGGAGTGAAGGCGGGATCGTTCTCGAACCAGAAACGGTCGCCGGCACGGGTGCGGGTGAGCTGCTCGGTGATGACCGCGGTGATGAGCGGGCCGAAAGCCGTGCCCGGAACATGAGGCTCGGCCAGACCGCCGATCAGCGGGTCGACCCGGCAGATGTCGCCGTACGCTGCGCTCAGCTTCACCTGTACCGCCGGGTCCGGTGTGACTTCGGCGAACGTGCGGCGTGGGGGCAGTCCGTACGCCTCACGGCACCGGTTGTAGTCCGGGACCCCGTGATCGCGGGCGCGCTGGACGTCCACGGCAACCAGGTCCAGCGGCGGCGCGCCGGTCAACCGGATGCTGCGCATCGCCTCGATCACCGAGACGTCGACCTCCTGCATGATCTGGGACGCGAATCCCTTGAACACCGGGCCTATGCCGTACTGCTTCACGATCCCGATGTTCAGCAGCGCCTGGGCGTGCGGCACGGTCTGCAGCACGTGGTCGTCGTCGTCCACGATGAGCAGGTTGGGCGAGAGCATCGAGTGGCCGAACCGGAAGCCGAACGTGGCGAACTCGGCGCCCATCGTGGGGTCCACGTGCGGGTCGTAACCGGCGTACGGGGCGATGGCGTTCGGGCCCAGGATCGCCGGGACGAACTCCTGGAAGGTGATGGAACCGATCAGCGCGCCGACCCACTTGCGGGCGTGCTGGTAGACCTGCTCGGCGGTGGCCGTGGGCCGTTCGGCGGAGATCAGCGCGGCCAGCCGGTTGTGTTCCCGGACGAACAGGGTGTGAATGCTCATCAGGCCGTAACCGGTATTGGCCCGCTCGTCACCGGCCAGGAAGAATCCGGCGGCCGGCCCGACCGTCTGGTTGAACAGTCCTGCCGTGTTGAGCGGCAGAGCCGGCCCGTCCACGCCGTCGCCGGTCTTCAGCGCGCTGGTGTAGACGGCGACCGGACCGAGGTTCTGGATGGCGCGCACAGCCGCGGCCCGGCCTTCGTCCGGCCCGTACACCTGGCTTCCGTCGATGAACGAGTTGGCGCTGTCGATTTGCTGCCGTGGGTTGTGCCGGCCGGTGCCGGTGGACGGGTCGTACGCCGAGCGCGTGAGCGGGATCTGGCTGCCGGGCGGGAACGCGGTGTCGTCGGCGGGGACGGGGATGCCCAGCGTCTCCAGCGGATCCGCGGCCCCGATGAGGTTGACGTCATGGTTGAGGAACTGCCCCCACATCCAGGTCAGGTCCGTCAGGCGCTGGGCGTTGAGGGTGTCGGTGTCCTGTCGGCAGACGAGGTTGCTGACGACCCGGGCGCTCGGCCTGCCGGCGCCGGCCGGCGCGCTCACGCCGTCGTCGTACCCGGTGGGGGCGCGGCGCAGGAAGACCGAGCCGGCGGCTCCGCGCCCGGGGTGTTCGAGGTTGTTGCCGTAGCCGCTCACCGATCGGTACACCGGCGGATGGGGAGCCACCGCCGTCCCCCCTGCACTCCGGACCACGTCGCCTTCGGCAGCAGCGTTCGCGGTGCCGTCCGGCGCGACCGCCCCGGACACCGGCACGGCGCGTCGCCTGCCCTTGGAGCTGAATCCTTCCATCAGGGATCCTCCAAAACTGCTGAGGGGTGCCGGCGCTCTTCGGCCGCACGGATCCCGGCGATCCGCCCGCGAGTGAGCGATCGGCCAAGGGGGGAGCAAGAAGTCCCGGCCATTCTTGATGCGGACTGCGGCGCTCCGAGGTCCTGCGCGGCCGGGCCGGTGGCCGCCTCCGAACGGCGCCGACAGCCGGCCTCTGTCCGTCAGATGTCGGCGAACTCATGGAACGGCCCCTCCTACGACGCTACGTCCGCCCGCTCGGAGCGGCGAACGGTGGACGGCACGGCGCACTGCCGGCCTGAGGCAGTGCGCCGTGCGATGTGGCGCCCCGTGTTCAGGGTCAGGCCCAGCCGCCGCGCATGCCCTCCCGGTACGCAGCCTCGTACGCCTCGTCGCCGAGCCGGGCCCGGGCGCTGCGCTCGCACTCGGCCCTCAGGGGTGCGAGTTCCGGCGTGCCGCGCTGGGGATGGCCGACGGCTTGCCAGAGCGTCTGGCACGCCCCTGACGTACGGGCTGCCCGTACGGGGTCGCCGTCGGCCGCGTGCGCGGCGGCGAGGAGGTCCAGGCCGAGGGCGGTGCCGAAGCTGTCGCCGAGGCGGTGTTTCGCGCCGAGCATGGACCGGGCGTGCCGGGCCGCGGAGGCGGGCCGGTCCTCGATCAAGGAGATGAGGGAGAGCTGGTAGTCGGCGTAGGAACGCGTCCAGTGCTCGCCGAGTGCAGCGCAGCCCTCGCGCAGCTCCTCGGCCGCAGCACGGGCTTCCTCTCGGAGCCCTGTCGCGGTGAGGGCGAAGGTCCGGGCGAGGTGGCAGCGGAGTGTGGCGGCGGAGTCGAAGGGCGTGCCCGGCAGACCGTCGAGGGCGTTGTCGGTGACGATGCGCGCGGCGAGCGGCCGGCCTGCCATGAGGTGGCTGATTCCCAGCAGGTATGCGGCGTCCAGTCGCCTGTCCCGCTCGTCATGTCCGTCCCCGTCCCCGTCCCCGCGAGCTGTCGCGGTTGCCTGGCAGGCGAGGGCGATCCGGTGGGCGTGCCCGTGTTCGCCGCGCAGGAGGAGCACCACCCCCAGCGCCCAGCGGGGCCGTGCGATGTCGGTGTCGTCCGGCCTGGGGCTGTTCAGGGCACGCTGGAGGTAGGCCTGCGCTTCGTGCAGGCGCCCGCAGCAGCCCCAGAAGAACGCCACCCGGGCGGCCATGTCCAGCGCCTGGGACGGCTGGGTACGGAGGAAGAAGTCCAGGGCCGCGCAGAGATCCCGGTGCCGGGCCCGGAGCCGCTGGTACCAGCTGTCCTGGGCGGATGAGAGCCATCCCTGATCGGCCTGTCGGGCCAGGTGGTGGAAGTGGGCGGCATGGCGTCGGCGGATGACGTCGTGCTGCCCGAGCCGGTCAAGCCACATGCCTCCGTACTCCCGGACGGTGTCGAGCACGATGTGCTCCCCACCTTCCCTCTGCACGACCGACTTGGCCACCAGTGCGTCCAGCACTGCCGGAACCCTTGCTGCCGACAGCGCTTCGTCGGAACAGACCGCACGCGCGTCGGACTCGTCGAACGGCCCGGCGAAGACCGACAGCCGCGCCCACAGGAGCCGCTCGGCCGACTCGCACAGTTCGTGGCTCCAGCCGATCGCGGTGCGCAGGCTCTGGTGCCGACGGGGCTCGCGGGGGGTCTCCGAGGCGAGGGGGTCGATGTGCCGGCGGAGACGGGCCGCCAGCTCCTGGGGTGCATGGCGGGTCAACTGCGCGGCGGCGAGCTCCAGGGTCAGGGGGATGCCCTGGAGGGTTCGGCAGATGTCCCGCGCCACCGGGAGGAGTGAGGGCGGCCAGCTCCGCGGCAGCCACGATGCGGCCGCTGCGGCACGGCTGAGGAACAGCTCCAGGGCTTCGTCGGGCCCGAGCGGCGGCAGCTCGACGACGCGTTCACCGGGGAGGCCCAGGGGCTCGCGGCTCGTGGCCAGTACGGACAGCCCCGGCGAGGCGGTCAGCAGGCCGGCGGCCAGGGCCCGTACCTCGGGAATCAGGTGCTCGCAGGAGTCGAGGACGAGCAGCAGGCTGCGCTGGGCCAGCCAGGCGCTCAAGGCCTCCGTCGGCTCGCGTGCGGTGTGATCGGCAAGACCGCACGCGGCCGCGACGGCGTCGGCCAGCCCGGAGGCGTCCGGCAGCTGCGACAGCTCCGCCCACACGACCGCGCGGCCGGGGTCGGCCTGTTCCAGCAGGTGGCGGGCGGTGCGGCTCTTGCCCACACCGCCTGGTCCGACCACCGTGACCGCATGGCTGGCTGCCAGCGCGGTGCGCAGGACGGCCAGCTCACGGCCACGCCCCACGAACACCCCGGACTCACGTCGATCTCCGCGCACGCGAGCAGTCTTGCCCATGGCGGGCACCCGACGAAGGCCACGCAGCGCCAGCATGCTGCCTGCCAGGGCGCCGTACGGCACCGATACCCGTCGACTGAGAGGCTCCGTGAACGGCGGCAGCTCCGCCGCCGCGGCACGGGCTCCGTGCGATGCGCCGGGCCTCGGCAGCAGGAAGGGCCCCGCGCGCCACGGGACGGCGATCTCCTCGGCAGTGTCCGCCGTACCACCCGAACGAGGGACCGGCCCGAGGGTGACGGCACCTCACCCACCCGGTCGAGGGAACGCCCGCCCCGAGCGGCTCGAGCAGGAGGCGCTGCCGTGTTCCCCGGCCGTGCCTCGCGACCCGCTCGCCGGGCCGGAGGTGCTGGCAGCCCCCTGAAACGGCCGACCCCACTGCCGACGCGTAGTCTGCGGCCATGACCGACGACCGAATGAGTGTCCAGGAGACGCTCACCACGCTCCTGGCCGGCAACGAACGCTTCGTTGCGGGTGCGCCCGAGCACCCGAACCAGGACGCCGCCCGCCGCACCGAGATCGCCCCGGCGCAGACACCGTTCGCCGTCCTGTTCGGATGCTCCGACTCCCGCCTCGCGGCCGAGATCATCTTCGACCGCGGGCTGGGCGACCTTTTCGTGGTACGGACGGCGGGCCACGTCGTGGGTACCGAGGTGCTCGGCAGCATCGAGTACGGCGTCAGCGTCCTGGGCTGCCCGCTCGTCGTCGTCCTCGGCCACGACGCCTGCGGCGCGGTCGCGGCCACGCGCGCCGCCGTGGAGGACGGGGCCACCGCGGGAGGCTTCGTACGGGACGTGATCGAGCGTGTGACGCCGAGCGTGCTGGCCGCCCGGGCGGCCGGCCACACCGAGGACGGGGACTTCATCGCCGAGCACATACGGCACACCGTCGATCTGCTGCTGGATCGCTCCCGACTGCTCGCCGATCGCGTCGCGGCGGGCGAGGCCGCCGTCGTGGGCCTGGCCTACCGCCTGGCGGACGGCACCGCCCAGCTGGTCACCGCCCGCGGCCTGGACGTCCCGGCCGCCACCGCGAAGTGACTGCCCCGGGCAGGCCCGGCCGGAACCCCGGCCTGCCCGGTCGGCTCAGCTTTCTCGGAGGTCGGGTACGACGGCCCGCAGTCGTTCGGCGCTGATCGCGCCGGCCCGCAGCAAGCGGGGGGCCGGTCCGGTGAGGTCCACGATCGACGAGGGCACGTCCGCCGTCGTCGGTCCGGCATCCAGGTAGACCGCCACCGTCTCCCCGAGCATGCCCTGGGCGGCATCACAGTCCTGCGGCGAGGGCTTGCCCGTCAGGTTGGCGCTGGAGACGGCCAGCGGCCCGGTCTCGGTGAGCAGGGCGAGGGCCACCGGGTGGTCGGGCATGCGCACCGCGACCGTGCCGTTGGTCTCGCCCAGGTCCCATCCCAGCTCCGGCCTGTGACGGACGACCAGAGTCAGGCCGCCCGGCCAGAACGCGTCCATCAGCTCCTGCGCGGCGTGAGGCAGGTCGTCGACCAGGTCGTCCAGGGCCTGCGGGGAGCCGACCAGCACGGGTGAGGGCATGGCCCGGCCGCGTCCTTTCGCGTCCAGGAGGCCGGCGACGGCCAGTGGCGCGAAGGCGTCCGCACCGATCCCGTACACCGTGTCGGTCGGCAGCACCACCAGCTCGCCACGGCGTACCGCCGCCGCGGCCTCCGGAAGCCCCTCGGCCCATTCCGACTCGTTCGAACAGTCAAAACGACGCGACACAACTCTCACCCTCCGCAGGGGCTCTCGTCCCCTGCCTGTCGATCAACTCCAGCAGGCGGCCGGGATCGGACCACCATGCCACCAGTCTCCTCCGGTCCCGGGCCCCACCCGCATCCGCCTCCGCACTCGCATCCGGCATCAGGACGGCCTCGCGCACCGGTCGCGGTGGAGTTCCAGGGTCGCGCCGTGGAAGGACCCGCCGAGGGCCTTTTCCGACCGGCCCACCGATCGGGTGATGGTCCTGCCGCATCCACGCAGGTCAGGCCGTGGCGCAGAGCTCGGCGGAAGACCCAGTTCAAAGGGCCGCTCCCGGGTGGCCACGGGCTGTCCCGGACGGCACGATCCAGATGACGTCCAGAACGGACAGGTGCCGGGCGAGGCGGTTGATCACGTAGACGACGGACAGCTGCCCAAGGTGCTCACCGACCTGCCCGGGCCCGCGCGGGAGACCCGGAAGGCGAGGATGTCCGCGCCGCGTCCGCGGGGGCGCGGACTGTGGGGACGGACGCACCGCTCAGGGCTGGTCGGTCAACGGCGCACGCCCAGGACGTCGTTCAAGTCCACGAAGCCGGTCTCGTCGCGGCCGGAGTCCAGGTAGGCGTCCACGGCCGGGGCCGCGGCGAGGCGCTGCTGCCAGGTGCGAACAACGTCGTGGAGCGGGGTGAGGCTGTAGGTGTGGCGGGCGTCTTCCAGGGCCTTGTCCCAGTCCCGCTCGAACGCCGGCACCCACACCTCGGCACGGCGGTCCTCCCGCAGGCGGGCGAGGAGTTGGGCGGCCGCAGCGGGGGCCGGGGCCGATGGCGGGGCAGGGGCTTGCTCAGGCTGCGCGCTCACGCTTTCCTCCTCCAAGGCGTCCTATCGCCACCGTAGCCCCCACGGCCGAGTGCCGGGAGCGGTTGAGCCGCCCTGACGCCGGATGAGGCCAGACCCGGCCGTGGGGCACGGTCGGGGGTCAAACGTGGGGTGGCCCGCCGACCTTGTCGGCGGGCCACCCCACGAATCACCCGCGTCCGGCCGTTCAGCTCCGCCTCGAACCGACTCTCCGGACCGCCGGCTCTCCCTGCGGGCGCCAAAAGGCCGCCCATCTACCGCCTCCATGATCATTATAGTTTCGGCATGACCACACGAGACGACTTGCTCATCGACCTGATCAACCGGACGGAGATGGAAGGCGAGGGCCCTCGCATCACGGTCGTGACGCAGGGCGTGGTGATCACCGGCCGCATCGCGGCGCACCGGCGTTGGGCAACAGAGCTCTGCGAACGGCTCGGCGACACGGGCCTCCCCGACGAGCGATTCGCCGAGGACTTCTCCCGCGAGGCCACGGAGATGCCCGCGTACCCACCGGCCTTCCTCCACCTCCACGGCTGCCAGCTCATCTCCGGCTCGAGCAGCCTCCCGACCGCACTGGGCCAGTCCTTTCGAATCCCGCTCGCCGCGATCAGCGCATGGAGCGTGCGGTGACCACCGCAACCAGCCAGGCCAGGCCACGCCACCCGGCCGGCGGTCAGCGTCTGACGATCCGGTCGAGAACCGTGGCGATGCCGGACTTGACGGCTTCGCGGTGGTGCACGGGCTCCGCGGGCAGTTCGCTGACGGGTCGCACGCCCCGGTCCGCCAGGATGTAGAGCAGGCGCAGGGTGCGCAGGCAGTTGCTGATGTGGGCGGGTACCGGGGTGCTGATGCGGTCGGCACCGAAGCGCTCGGAGATCGGGCCCAGCCAGCCGACGGCTTCTCGTTCGCTCAGATCGGTGCGGGTGAGGACCCGGGCGATCGCCCGGGCCAGGCGGTCGTCCTCCAGCTGGTCGTAGACGTGTTCGGTGGGCGCCGTCAGCCGGGCGGAGGCGAGGTCCAGCATCCGCGTCGGCGCCACCTCGGGGTGGCGACCGAAGCTGGCAAGCAGGTCCGCACCATGCGCCACCGCGTGAAGCCAGCCGAGCGTCTCGTCATGGCCACGCAGATCCTGCTCCGCCGGGTACCAGTGCTCGAACGCCTCCACCCAGCCCGGCTTGAAGTCCCCCGCGGCCACCAGCATGTCGAGCACGAGGGGTGCGAAGGTGCGGGCCTCGACCCGCGCGTCGGTGAACCGGGTAGCCATCTCGTCCCCCAGCTCCAGCCGCCGGGACGTACCGATCGTCCCGCGGGCGATCCAGGTCGCGAGGACGGTGTGGGGCGCGCCGTCCCGGACCAGTGGATCGGGATCCGCCAGGGCGAGGGACAGCTCGCGAACGAGGTCGTCCATGGGCCGGTCAGCGGGCACGGCGCAGTCAGCGGCCTCGACGCTCTTCCAGTCGATCATGACGGGCAGGGTACGTCCTTGCCGTCTCCGCAGGCCTGCGAATTTTGTCTGGGCATCCATGGAAACACGGTCTCGAAACGGCCCGCTGTCCACGCAGCCGACCGACCCCGCAGCGAGCCCGCAGCCACTTGTGCCTCGATGGGGAGTGACCCCTCACGCCCACACGAGGCCACCGCCGCGCCACACCGGGACAGCAGGCGAACTGCACAGAGTTCAAGCCAGTGTTGGAGAAGTTCCGCATCCCGTGGTTCGGGCTGGGCAGACCGCGCAGGACGCCCGACGGCCTCGCCGCCGGCCCTGGTCCTCCGAGGCCGGGGTGTCGCCGTCGGCGCGGGCTCGCTGGTCGTGGGCGAGTGCTCCGGTCGGCCGGTCAGTAGCCCTCGACGCGATGGACGAGTGTGGCGATGCGGGTGGCGAGGTCGGGCCACAGCTCCTGCGGAAGGCTGTGCCCCATCGCCTCCAGGACGCCCAGTTCGGCACCCGGGATGGCGGCTGCCGTGGCCCGGCCGCCGCTGACATCGCACACGGCGTCGCAGGCTCCGTGCACCACCGGAGTGGGCACCCGCAGGGACCGCAGCCGTTCGGTGCGGTCGCCCGTCGCTACGACCGCGGGACCTTGGCGTTGCATCCCGAGGGCGTCGTAGCCGCGGTCGAGAACCCGTCCGGCCCATGGCCGCGCCGCGAATCGCGCCCTCGCACGCACCCGCAGTGCCCACCCCCGTTGACCACGATCACTTCAGGTTTCGTCGCCCCGGTCCGAGCCGCAGCGTGTGCCCCCGATGGCTTCCCCCGGGGGCGACACTCAGTGCCCCTGGTACTTGAACTTCTGGTAGTTGAGGCCGTTGCAGGGGAAAGAGCGCAGCCCCACGGGACTGTCGTCGATGCACAACCCCGTGTTCTCGTTCCGGAACGTATAGGCCCACTTCGCGGTGTCCAGGGTGACCCGCCAGTTCTGGTAGTTCATGCCGTTGCAGGGGATGGCCCGCAGTCCGGCACCGCTGTCATCGAGACAGCGTCCGGTGTTGGCGTTCCTCAGTACCGCGTTGCCGTTGCCCGAACCGTAGTTCCGCCACATCTGAAAGCTCAGGCCGTTGCACCCGAAACCACGCAGTCCCGCGCCGCTGTCGTCGATGCAGGCCCCGGTGTACAGGTTCTTCAGTTCACCCATGTCTGGTGCCGCAGCCGCGGCCGTGGCCGATGTGGTCACGGCCGCGGAGAGGACGGCCGCGGCGGCCAGGACCGTGACGGCGCGGGCTGTGGTGCCCAGTTCGATCTTCGACTTACGCATGCGATCTCCTGAGGTGGTGAGCGGCCGGACCGTCACGCGACGCGTTGGCGGTACCCGACAGCGGGCTCGTCGTACTGCGACCACAGTGGCGTGGGGCGCCATGGTTCCGCCCCGGGATCGCTATGGCATGCCCATGGCTGGATGCGAACCCGTGCGTACACCGGCCCGTGGACCTTCTGGCACGGGGCGTGCTCCGGGGATTCGGGGCGAGCCCACGGAGTTGAAGCTGCTGAGGTCGTCTGGACTGCTTGGCCACGACCAACAGCCCATCGCGCTCCCTGCAAGCGGCGACCCGGCATTCTGATCGGCGATCGGCATGATGGTCAGCGGCAAGTCTCAGATGTCTCTGGAGGAGTAACTGTGGTGTTCAAGAGCGGAGTTACCGACCCGGGCGAGTGGTCCTATTCGCCGGCTGTCGGTGTCGGACCGCTCCGGTTCGGGATGACCGTCGACGAGGTGGTGGAAGCAGCTCGGACACTCGGCCGAACGAAGGTCAGCGAGGCCCCGCGGGATCACGCGATCTTCTCGCCGACTTGGAAGATCGAAGTCCACCGTCGCGGGGAGGCCTCTTCGCAGCTTGCTGTCACGGCCTATGTGAGCCACGTCGCGGGGCTGTTCTGCATTGCTGTCGACGCCGTGCACGGTCCCCAGGTTCCGTACGAAGGAATCCCGCTGGTCGGGAGGGACCTGTCGGAGCTGGAGAGCGACACCATCGCGTATGCCGAGGCCATGGACGTGCAGTTCCGCTACACACCCGACGGCTACGCAGGACCGGATGATCCCGGGGTCCTGCTGCGCGGGCAACCGGTCGGGCAGGTCCTCCGATCGCGTCCGTTGTTCATGGTGACGCGCGACGGCGCACATACCGAATGGGACTCGATGCCCTTCGAGGAGTACCTCTTCAACGGCCGGCCCGCAGCCTGATGCGGTGTGACGCACGGGGCAGGTACCGGCCCGACCGGCGGAGGGCGACACAAGCCGCCGGCCCCGGACCGTTGGCCTCGGGGCCTCTCACTTCAGCGGCGGGGAGCTGCCGCACGTGTAGTCGAACGATCCGTCCAGCGACCCCCGTGGCCGGCCTCCAACCCCATCAGCTGTGGGAAGCCACCGTCTCCGTCGCTTGTGACGCTCACGAGCTCATGCCGGGAGGGGTCACTGCCACGGGTCGGGGCGAAGGCCGACCCGGGCGTCCCGTGGCAGCCGTCATCGACCACCTCGAGCCGATGCCCACAACCTGCGGCGATCCGTGGGACACCTCACCCTGAGAGGGCCAGTACTCGTACGCTGCAGGAGCGGAAGTGACGGAAGCGGGGGGAAGAGGATCTCCATGGCCTTACAAAAGGGCGCCAATGTACCGGTGGCCAGTACCAGGGTCCGGGTGGAACTGGGTTGGCAAGGCGGCCCCGGAGCCCCCGATGTGGACGTCTCGGCCCTCTTGCTGACGCCGGCCGGGAAGGTCCGGTCGGACGAGGACTTCGTGTTCTACAACCAGCCCGTCCATCCGAGTGGCGCCGTCCGTCACGAGGGCAGGCGCCAGGTCGGCACCGGTACGCTCGAGACGATCGGCGTGACGCTGTCCGCGGTAGAACAGGGCATCGGGACCGTGGTGGTCGCAGCTTCCACGGACCGCACGTTCGGTCAGGTATCCGGCTTGTTCGTAAGCGTGTTGGATGCGGACAGCGGCGACGAGACGGCACGGTTCGACGCCACGGACGCCACATCGGAGACGGCATTCGTGCTCGGGGAGCTGTACCGGCGCAACGGCGCATGGAAGTTTCGGGCAGTGGGCCAGGGATACGCCTCCGGTCTGGCCGGTCTCGCCACCGACTTCGGTATCACCGTCGACGAGCCCGCCACGCCTCCGCCCTCGCAGCGGGCAGCGCCTCCGCCGACGTCCTCCGTGCCTGTGCAACTTGTCCCTCCACCGCAGGCCCCGTCTCCCGCGCGTGCCCAGCCCGTCCCGCCGTCGAAGATCACCTTGACGAAGTCGGCACCCACGGTTTCGCTGACCAAGCAAGGCGCCATCTCAGGGGCCATGCGGGTCAATCTTTCGTGGAGCGCCGCCACGCCGCCGCAAGGTTGGATGAACAAGGGAAGGGACGCCAACCGGCTGGAGGACATCGACCTCGACCTCTCCTGCCTGTGGGAGCTTCAGAACGGAACGACAGGGATCGTCCACCCCATCAACAACCAGTTCGGCTCGTTCGATCAGCCGCCGTACATCCGGTTGGACCAGGACGACCGGACCGGCGCGAGCGAGGCCGGCGAGAACCTCATGATCAATCTTGATCACGCGTCCCAAATCAAGCGCATCCTCGTGTTCGTGTCCATCTACGCCGGGGCGTCCAGCTTCTCGGGTCTGCACGGGGTCGCCACGCTGTATCCGCCCACCGGGCCGTCGATCGAGGTGCATCTGGACGAGTGCACCGTTCCTTCGCCTGTCGCTGCGATCGCACTGATCGAGAACGTGGGCGGGGAGCTGACCGTGCGGCGGGAGGCCGAGTACATCCTGCCGCCGCCCGGCATTTTCAACCAGCAGGCCGTGGACCTCCGTTACGGCTGGGGGATGAGCTGGCAAGCGGCCGGCAAGGACTGACTCCGCCCTGGCGTGAGGGGCTGCCTCAGCGGGTGCCGTGGACAACGGTGCGGTTCCGCATGCTCTTCAGCTCGTACGGGACCCGGCTCCCCCGCGACGGAAACTCGGATGCGGGTGCTGAACGGCCACCCTAGGCTGCGTGGGCGGGGAGGCCGAGGCGTCGTATCGGCCGTCAGTGGATCGGAGATGCACGAGGTATGACCAGTCAACTGTTCGCGATCTGCTTCAATGCGACCCGGCCGTCGGGTCTGGCGCGGTTCTGGTCCGGGGTCCTGGGCTGGGAGTTGGCCGACGGTCCGGACGACGCAGCGATCCTGCCCCCTGACGCCGCCGGGTTCCGCATCCGCTTCCTGCCGAGCCAGGAGCCGAAGACCGGCCAGAACCGGGCGCACTTCGACCTGACGAGCACCTCCCCGGAGGATCAGCAGCAGACGGTGGCCAGGGCGCTGGAATTCGGCGGGAAGCACATCGACGTGGGCCAGCTCCCCGAAGAGGGACATGTGGTGCTCGCCGATCCGGACGGCAACGAGTTCTGCGTCATCGAGGCGGGCAACAAGTTCCTCGCCGACACCGGCTTCATCGGAGCACTGGCCTGCGACGGTACGCAGGAGGTCGGTTACTTCTGGAGCGAGGCGCTGCGGTGGCCGCTGGTCTGGGACCAGGACCAGGAGACTGCGATCCAATCGCCGCACGGCGGTACGAAGATCACGTGGGGTGGTCCTCCGGTGGCGCCGAAGACGGGCACGAACCGGCTGTACTTCGAGCTGGCGCTCCCTGCCGATGCCGACTGGGACGCGGAGGTCGACCGCCTCATCTCGCTCGGCGCGACGCGCACCGACACCGGCGAGGGCGAGGGCGAGGGCGACGGCGGCCGGGTGCTGATGCTCGACCCCGACGGCAATGAGTTCTCCGTACAAAGGCCCCGGTAGCTCGGCTGTTGTCGGGGTGGGCCGCGTTTCGTAGACGACTGCAAGAGGGTCGTCATCGCTGGGCCATGGCAGGTCAGCGGGGTATCGGCTCGGCCTCGGCCCTGCGACCGAATCCCCGACCGGCGACTGCTCTCCTTCGCATCGGGCTCGCTCCTTCTCAAGTCGCAGGGCAGCGGCCGGGAATCATCATCAGGGCGCCGGCAGCGGACGGCTGACCGTACGCATGATGCGGACATGGACAAGGCTCAGGAACTCGGCACGCTCGCCCTGGCGACCGCGGAGCAGCTCGCCGGACAGCGCGTCGGTGTCGTGGTCGCCCCTCGCCGACGGACATACGGGGTTCGCGGGTGCGGGCAGCACCGAAAAGGGCGGCAGCGGGACACCGGGTGCCTCCACGCTGTTCGAGATCGGTTCGGTCACGAAGACCTTCACGTCGCTGGCCCTCGCCCGGATGGCGGTCGCCGGCACGGTGGATCTCGACGAGCCGCTGGCCCGCCTCCTCCCCGAAGGCACAGCCGTACCCTCGCGGGGCGGGAAAGAGATCACGCTGCGGCACCTGTCCACCCACACCTCCGGGCTGCCCCGGCTGCCCAAGGGCATGATGCTGCGGGCCCTGCTGCGCCCCCGAACTCCCGATCCGTACGCCGGCTGCACTGCGGACGTGCTGCCGTCCTGGCTGGCCCGCACCCGGCTCGACGCTGCACCGGGCAGCCAGGTCCGCTACTCCAACCTCGGCGCCGGACTCCTCGGGCTGGCTCTCGCCCGCCGCGCGGGCACCAGCCACGAACAGCTGGTGACGACCCAGGTGTGCGCCCCGCTCGCCCTGTCCGACACGCTGGTATCGGCGGCCGCGGCGCGACCCGGTCGGCTCGCCGAGGGCCACGACGACCGGCTCCGGCCCACCCCTCCTTGGAACCTGGCCGATACCGCCGGGGCGGGAGGCCTGTGGTCGACCGCGACGGACCTGGCGTCGTATGTACGGGCCCAACTGGACTGCGGTGGCCCCGCCGAGCTCCGGCTCTCGCGGCAGGTCGAGCACCGCAGCAATCGGTTCTCCTGGATGCACCTCGGCTGGACGGCCCACCGCCTGCACCCCCGCCAGGGCGCCCATCTGCAGATCTGGCACAACGGGGGGCCGCTCACCCGTATTCCACCGCCGCGTCCAACAGCCAGTCCGTCAGGTAGCCGGCGAAAGAGGACCGCACCAGCACCCAGAAGCCGGCTTCGGGTGCGTCGCGGGCCACCAGGATGACGTGGGTGCGGGCCAGCGTCGTCTGGGCTGAGCGGCCTGGCCCGAAGGCGCGCGGGTGGAGATCCAACGGGCAGCCGTGGGACAGCAGGTCTCGGGCGCGCGGTCCGCCGACCAGGATGGTGGTGCGCTGGGCGGAGACGTCGGTCACGGAGACGGGTTCGTCCCCGGCGGCCGAGCGAATCCGGCTCTCCAGATCCCGCTGGGTGCCGGGCCGGCCCACCACCAGCCATTCGTCGGGTCCGAGCCACACTGCGGCCCAGTCCCCCGCGCGCACGACGGTACCGGGTTCCAGGGGCAGTTGGAGTCCCAGGGCGAGTCCGACGGCGTCCGCTGCCGGGCTCTTGGCGTCGAGGCGGACGTTGATCTGGGCCAGGAAGGGGACTTCGGCCAGACGGACCGCTCCCCGGGAGGAGCGCGTCGTGGCGGCCATGCGGTCGGCGGCAAGGGCCAGGGGGCTGCGCTGCCGTGCGGTCAGGGTGGGGTCAGCCATCGCGGCGGGCTCCCTCGGGGTCGTAGAGGACGGGGCTCACGACGGTCACCGGGATCATCCGGTCGCCGACGGGTGCGTGGATGCGTTCGCCGATGCGGTCCCGGCCCCCCTTGATCAGGGCGAGCGCGAAGGTCCGGCCGAGCGCCGCGCTGCGGTAGCTGGAGGTGACGTGCCCGAGCATCGGAACGGGCGGGGCGGGCAGTTCTCCGTCGGCGACCAGGTGGGTGCCCTCGGGGAGGAAGGCGGCCGGGTCTTCGGGGAGGAGGCAGACGAGGTGTTTGCGGTCGGGGCGGACGGCATCGGCGCGGGCGTGGGAGCGCTTGCCGATGAAGTCGGGCTTCTTCTTCGACACCACCCAGCTCATGCCGAGGTCGTGCGGGGTGACCGTGCCGTCGGTGTCCTGCCCGATGATCGGGTAGCCCTTCTCGGCGCGCAGGACGTGCATGGTCTCGGTGCCGTACGGGGTGATGCCGTACGGGGCGCCGGCCGCGTGCAGCTCCTCCCACAGGGTGAGGGAGTCCCAGGGCGACACGTTGATCTCGTAGGCGAGTTCGCCGGAGAAGCTGATCCGGCACACGCGCGCCTCGATACCAGCGACAGTCGTCTCCCGCCAGGCCATGAACGGGAAGTCGTCGTTGGCCACGGACAGCTGGGGCGCCAGCGAGCCGAGGACCTCCCGGGAACGAGGGCCCACCAGGGCCACGGTGGCCCACTGCTCGGTGACCGAGGTGCAGTGGACCCGCAAGTCGGGCCACTCGGTCTGCAGCCACTCCTCCATCCAGTCCAGGACTGCTGCGGCGTTGCCGGTCGTGGTGGTGATCAGGAAGCGGTCCCGCGCGAGCCGGATCACCGTGCCGTCGTCGAAGACCATCCCGTCGAGGCGGCACATGACGCCGTAGCGGATCATGCCGACCTTCAGGGTGCTCATCATGTTGGTGTAGAGCCGGTCGAGGAACAGTCCGGAGTCCGGACCCTGCACATCGATCTTTCCGAGGGTGGAGGCGTCCATGAAGGCCACACCCTCGCGGGCGGCACGGCACTCGCGCAGCACGGCGGTCTCCATGTCCTCGCCGCCCTGGGGGTAGTACCAGGGCCGCTTCCACTGGCCGACGTTCTCGAAGCGTGCCCCGTGCTCGGAATGCCATGTGTGCAGGGCGGTCGTGCGGATCGGGTCGTGCAGGGCGCCGCGGTCGCGGCCGGCGAGGGTGGCGAAGGAGACGGGGGTGTACGGCGGCCGGAACGTGGGCAGGCCGAGCGCCGAGATGTCCACGCCGAGGAGTTCGGCCACGACACCGCTCGCCAGGACGCCGGACGTCTTGCCCTGGTCGTTGGCGGTCCCGGCCGTGGTGTAGCGCTTGGTGTGCTCCACCGAACGCAGGCCCGCTCCCGTCGCCCGCGCCAGGTCGTCGACCGTGACGTCCCGCTGGAGGTCGACGAACCGGGGGGTACCGGTGGAGGTGGGGATGGTGAAGACCTGCATCGGCGGGGTGTGCGGCTGAGCTGCCACTGCCGGGAGGGCGGGCGCCTCGGCGGTGTAACCCTCCGCTTCCACCGCGCGGGCGCCGGCAGCCGCGCCCTGCGCGAGGGTCGTGGCGAGGTCGAAGGCCCCGTTCGCGCTGCCCGCGGCCTCGACCGCCTGACGGCAGCCGGCGGGAACGAACGTGCCGAGCACGTCGTCGTGGCGGAGCTTGCCGCCCGCCTGGCTGTACAGATGCGCGACCGGGTTCCAGCCCCCGGAGACCAGGAGCAGGTCGACGGCGAACTCCCGCTGCCCTGCGGACTGCCCGTACGGGGCGACCGTCACTGCGGTGACGCGGGCCCCGCCCTGCGTACCGGTGACCGCGTGCCCGGCGAGCACCTCGATCCCGGCGGACCGGGCACGCTCGGCCCACTCCCCCGGCTCGGACCGGGTGTCGACGATCACCGCGATGTCCACCCCAGCCGCCGCCAGGTCGAGTGCGGCGCTGTAGGCGCTGTCGTTGGTGGTGAACACGGCTGCGTGCCGGCCGGGCAGCACGGCGTACCGGTGCAGGTAGGTCCGGGCCGAGGCGGCCAGCATCACGCCGGGGCGGTCGTTGTCGCCGAACGCCAGCGAACGCTCCTGGGCGCCGGTCGCGAGGACCACGCGCCGGGCGCGGATCCGCCAGACGCGCTCCCGGGAAACGTGGTCCGGGGCCTCGGCGCCGAGGTGCTGGGTGCGGCGTTCGACGGCGATGACGTGGTTGTCGTCGTAGTGGCCGAAGACAGTGGTGCGTGGCAGGACGCGTACCTCGGGGGCGGATTCCAGCTGGGCGTGCGTCGCCTCCACCCATGCGAGGTGCTCGCCGGTGCCGAGCAGGCTGCCGCCGGGTTCCGGCTGGTCGTCGGCGAGGATGACGCGTGCGCCGCTCTTCGCCGCCACCGCTGCCGCCGCGAGGCCCGCCGGGCCCGCGCCGACGACCAGCACGTCGCAGTGGGCGTGGACCGCGTCGTAACGGGCGGGGTCGGGTTCGGTGGCGAGGTGCCCCCGGCCCGGCAGGCTGCCGGCGACCAGGCCGTCGTACAGCTCGACGGTCGTGGCGGGGAGCATGGGCTCGGGGAAGGGGGCCTCGATCTGGACGACCGCGTTGGGTTCCTCCACCCCGGCCGTGAAGATGCCCCTCGGGCGGCCGAGTTTGGTGCTGGTGGCGGCCTGGATGACGCCGTCGGCGAGGAGCGCGGAGGCGAGGGTGTCACCCCGGTAGCCCTCGTGCCGGACTCCGTCGAAGGTGAAGCCCAGTCGTTCGTTGCGGTTGACCCGCCCGCCTCCCGACAGACGGAACGCGCCACCGGGGCCGTCCAGCGGGGGGAACTGTGGCATCGTCGTCGGCTGCGGGCCGGTGGGCGTGCAGGACCGTTCGGGCTCGTCCTTGCGCTCCTCCTGAGGGGGTGCCCCCGGGCAGGCCGGCTTCGGGTCGGCAGGTGCCGGGCGCTCCGCCCCGGGCTGGTACACCGCCAGGATCTCGTTGGTCGAGGTGTCCCGTACGGCGTTGAACCATCTGCGGCAGCCCGCCGCATGGGTCCACCGCTCGGCGAAGGGGCCCTTGGGGTTGTCGCGGAAGAACAGGTATCGCGCCCACTCCTCGTCGGTGAGGGCGGCGGGGTCCTCGGGGTAGGGCACGTGTGCCTGGCCGCCGTAGTGGAACTCGGCCTCGTCACGAGGTCCGCACCACGGGCAGGGGATGAGCAGCATGGTTCGGCTCCTAGTGGGCCACCGCCGCCGCGCCGTGCTCGTCGACGAGCGCGCCGGTGGTGAAGCGGTCGAGCGAGAAGGGGGCGTTCAGGGCGTGGGGCGTGTCGTTGGCGATGGTGTGGGCGTAGACCCAGCCCAGGCCCGGGGTGGCCTTGAAACCACCGGTCCCCCAGCCGCAGTTGAGGTAGAGGTTGTCGACCGGGGTGAGGCCGACGATGGGTGAGGCGTCCGGGCAGACGTCGACGATGCCGCCCCATGTGCGCAGCACGTGGGCACGGGCGAAGACGGGGAAGAGTTCCAGGGCGGCGGACATCTGCTCTTCGATGATGTGGAAGGCGCCGCGCTGGGTGTAGGAGTTGTACGCGTCGATGCCCGCGCCCATCACGAGCTCGCCCTTGTGTGCCTGACTGACGTAGACGTGGACGGCGTTGGACATGACGACCGTGGGGTGGACCGGTTCGAGGAGTTCGGAGACCAGCGCCTGCAACGGGTGGCTCTGGAGCGGCAGTTCGATGCCCGCCATGGCGGCGACGACGGAGGTGTGGCCGGCCGAGCACAGGGCCACCTTGCCCGCGGCGATCGGGCCCTGCGTGGTCTGGACACCGGTCACCCGGCCGCCGGCCACGTCGAGCCCTGTGACCTCGCAGTTCTGGATGATGTCGATGCCGGCGGCGTCCGCGGAGCGGGCGAAGCCCCAGGCCACGTAGTCGTGCTTGGCGATGCCGGCGCGCGGTTGGTAGGTGCCGCCGAGGACCGGGTAGCGCACGTCGGGAGAGATGTTGACGATCGGGCAGACCTCTTTGACCTGCTCGGCGTCGAGCCACTCGGCATCGATGCCGCCCAGCCGGTTGGCCTCGACGCGGCGCACGCTGTCGCGGACGTCCTGCATGCTGTGGGCGAGGTTCAGCACTCCGCGCTGGGAGAAGAGGATCGGGTAGTCGAGCTCCTCCTCCAGTCCCTCCCACAGTTTGAGGGCGTGCTCGTAGATGCCGACGCTCTCGTCCCACAGGTAGTTGGAACGGATGATCGTGGTGTTGCGGGCCATGTTGCCGCCCGCCAGCCAGCCCTTCTCCAGGACCGCGACGTTGGTGATGCCGTGGTTCTTCGCCAGGTAGTGGGCGGTGGCCAGGCCGTGTCCACCGCCGCCCACGATCACCACGTCGTACGACCGCTTGGGCTCGGGATCGCGCCAGAGCCAGTCGGGGTGGTCGGGCAGGCCGGCGCCGGGGGTGCTGGGGCTCATCGGACGTCTCCGCCTTCCGGAAGATGCGGGTGGAGCGGGTGCTCGGCCGCCGGTGTCTGCGTGCGGGCGGGCAGTGCGGGCGCGTCCGGCTCGGGCCGGCGATCCGGTGCGGTCACCGGCGTCACCTCTTCTGCCCGGTCAGCCACGGAGCCGGGACATGGCCGGGTCGAACAGGGGCTCCTCGGCGGTGACCGCCTCGACGCGCCGGTCGAAGTAGCCGATGTGCAGGGTGGTGCCGGGGGCGGCGAGTTCCACCGGGAGCCAGGCGTAGGCGATTGCCTTGCCGATGGTGTAGCCGCAGGCGGCGCTGGTGACGTAGCCCACCGCGCGGTCGCCGTCGTACACCGGCTCCTTGCCCATCACCACCGCGTGCGGGTCGTCGATCGTGAGGCAGGTCAGCTTGCGCCGTACGTCGGCCTTGCGGCGCTCGAGTGCCGCCTTGCCGATGAAGTCGCCCTTGTCGAGCTTGACGGCGAAGCCGACGCCGGCCTCGTAGGGGTCGTGCTCGTAGGTCATGTCGGTGCCGAAGGAGCGGTAGCCCTTCTCCAGGCGCAGGCTGTTGAAGGCACCACGGCCGGCGATGATGCCGCCGAGCGGCTCGGCCGCGGTCCACAGGGTGTCCCACAGCTTCCGGCCCAGGTCGGCGGTGGTGTACAGCTCCCAGCCGAGTTCGCCGACGTACGACAGGCGCATCGCGGTGACCGGGACGCTGCCGATGTGGACGCGCTTGGCCCGGAAGTACTTCAGGCCGTCGTTCGAGAGGTCCTCGTCGGTGAGGGGCTGCAGGACCTCGCGGGCGAGCGGTCCCCACAGGCCGATGCAGCAGGTGCCGGCCGTGATGTCGCGGACCTGGACCGAGCCGCCCCCGGCTGCCGTCGGGAGGCGGCCCCCGGCGGGAAGGTGCCGGGTGAACCAGTCGAGGTCGAGGTTGCCGTTGGCTCCGACCTGGAAGAGGTCGCGGGCGAGTCGGGCGACGGTGATGTCGCTGCGGATGCCGCCGTCGTGGTCCAGGAGCAGGGTGTACGTCACCGAGCCGACGGACTTGTCCACCTTGCCGGTGCACAGCCGCTCCAGGAAGGCGGCGGCACCCGGGCCGCTCACTTCCAGGCGCTTGAGTGCCGTCATGTCGTAGAGGGCGACGGTCTCCCGGGTGGCCTGGGCCTCGGCGCCGACGATGGGCGACCAGTACCGCGCGGCCCAGTCGTCGGGGGTGGGGATGGAGCGGCCTTCGACGAGCGACGCGTTGGCTTCGTACCACTGCGGGCGCTCCCAGCCGTTCGCCTCCAGGAAGAACGCGCCGTGTTCCTGCTGGCGGGCGTGGAAGGGGCTCGTGCGGATCGGGCGCGGCTCACCGGAGGGCTGGAGGGGGTGGAGGATGTCGTAGACCTCGGCGAAGTTGCGGCAGTCGCGGGCCAGGACGTACTCCGGGGACAGCTGGTGCGGCTCGAAGCGGTTGACGTCGCACTCGTGCAGGTCGAAGGAGGAGCAGCGGCCGTCGACCAGCCATTCGGCCATGGCGCGCCCCACGCCGGCGGAGTGGGTGACCCAGACGGCCTCGGCGACCCAGAAGCCCGCGACGTCCGGAGACTCGCCGAGCAGAGGGTAGCCGTCGGTGGTGAAGGAGAACAGGCCGTTGATGCCCTCCTCGACCTTCGCCTCCTTCGTCGCCGGGAGCAGGGACCGGGTCTCGGTCCAGGCGTCCTCGAAGTCCTCCTCGGTGAACTTCAGGACCGAGGGCATCCCCTCGGCCTCGTCCACGGACAGGATGTCGTCGGCGGAGACGGGCATCGGGCGGTGGCCGTAGTAGCCGATGCCGATGCGGTCGAAGCGGTCGCGGTAGTAGAGGTCGGCGTCCTGGTGGCGCAGGATCGGGCGCAGTGCCTCCTCGGTCTGGCCCGCGAGGGCGGGGATCGGGCCGGTCCAGGCGAGCTGGTGGGCGAGCGGGGTGAGCGGCAGGTTCATCCCGGCCATGCGGGCGACCTTCGGGCCCCAGATGCCGGCGCAGCACACGACGATGTCGGCGGGGACCTCGCCCTGGTCGGTGAGCACGCCGGTCACCCGGCCCTCGCTCGTGGTCACGTCGAGGACTTCGTGGCGGGCCAGGAAGGACACTCCGCGCCCGGTGGCCCGGCGGATCTGCGCCTCGACGGCGAGGACGGCGTTGGCGAGACCGTCCGTCGGGACGAGGAGACCGCCGAGGACCCTGTCGCCGTTGACCAGCGGGTGCTGTTGGACGCACTCCGCGGGGCTCAGGAGGCGTGCCTCGATGCCCCAGGCGGTGATCCAGCCGTGGCGGCGGTGGAGTTCGGCGAGCCGCTCGGGCGTCGTGGCCACTTCGAGGCCGCCGACCTGGAGGAAGCAGGGCTTGCCGTCCACGTCGAGGGAGCAGAACTTCTCGACGGTGTAGCGGGCCAGTTCCGTCAGGGTCTTCGAGGGGTTCGTCTGGAAGACCAGGCCGGGGGCGTGCGAGGAGGATCCCCCGGTGGCCGGGAGGGGGCCCTGGTCGACCACGGTCACTTCGGTCCAGCCTCTGGCGGAGATCTCGTCCGCGAGGGCTGCTCCCACAACGCCCGCTCCGATGATGACCACTCGGGGTCCCGCCATCGTCCAACCTCCGAACTCGGAAACCGGCAACGTTGCTTTTAGCGCAACTTGATTCAGGCTGCGCAACTCAATGTGCCCGGCGCCGAGGAGAGGTGTCAAGGGATCCGTGACGTCGCAGAACAGCCCGGAACACGGCGATGCCCGGCGGGCGGAGCGCAACGAGCGCGCACCGTCCGCCGGGCATCGTCAGTCGGCCCTTGTCGACCGCCGTGCTATTTGAGCCAGGCCCGGACCTTGTCGTGGTTCGCGTCGACCCACTTCTTGGCTGCCGCCTCGGGGGACATCTTGTCCACCGCGATGTACTTCGCAACGGCGTTCTGGTCGTCGTTCGTCCAGTTGAAGTTCTTCACCAGACCGTAGGCCGGGCTGCCCGATGCGGCGAACTTCGCACTGACGATCTTGTCGAGCTCGTACACGGGGTAGTCGCACGCGACCTTCTCCGGGTCGGCGTCGCAGCCCTCCTTGTACTCGGGCAGTTTGACCTTCACGAGCGGCACCTCGGACATGAACCACTGCGGCTCGTAGAAGTAGCCGATCACCCACTCCTTGTTCTTCTCCGCCTTGCGGAAGGTCTGGATGAGGGCGGTCTCGCTCCCCGCGTACACCACCTTGTAGTCCAGGTTCAGGTTCTTCACCAGGGCCTCGTCGTTGGTGACGAACGACGGGTCACCGTCGAGGAGCTGCCCCTTGCCGCCCGACTCGGACGTCTTGAACTGGCCCGCGTACTTGCCGAGGTTCTGCCAGTCGGTGATGTCGGGGTGTTCCTTGGCCAGCCACGGCGGCACGTACCAGCCGATGAGCCCCTTGTTGCCGGTCCGGCCGGCTTCGACGGCGGTCTTCTGGTCGGTGATGTACTTCTTCTTCAGATCGTCGTGCCCCCAGTTCTCGATGACGGCGTCGACCTCGCCGGTCCCGAAGCCCTGCCAGGCGATCTCTTCCTTCAGGTCCTTCTTGACCACCTTGCAGCCGAGTTCGTGCTCGGCCGCGTAGGCGACGACCGCCGCGTTCGCCTCGTACCCCACCCACGGGTTGACCGCGAGGTTGAAGGTGCCGCACTTTCCCGCGCCGCCCGAGCCGCCGGATCCCGAGCCGCCGGATCCCGATGCGCCGTCACCGATCTTCGCACCGCCGCAGGCGGTGAGGGTGAGGCCGAGAACCATTACGCCGGCCGCGCCGGCTCTCCACTGCCTTGCTTGCCTTGCCATGGTGAGTAGCTCCTTCATGCGCTGGTGCGCCGCGCGGCTGCCTGAGTGATCCGGTCGAACATGACTCCGAGAAGGACGATGGCCAGCCCTGCGGCAAGCCCCTTCCCGTACAGCTGTCCCTGCGAGAAGCCGGCCACGACGTCGTAGCCGAGGGCGCCCGCGCCTACCAGGCCGCCCACCACAACCATCGACAGCACGTAGATCAGACCCTGGTTGGTCGCGAGGGTCAGGGCGCCGCGTGCCATCGGCAGCTGGACCTTGGTGATGATCTGCCAGGTGTTGCACCCGGCGGAGGTGGCCGCCTCCACGGTGGTCGCGGGCACGTTCCGCACGCCGTCGGCGATGATCTTGATGGCTACGGGCGCCGCGTACACGACGGCCGCGACGATCGCGGTGAACCGGGTGGCGCCGAAAAGGGCCAGGAAGGGCACCAGATAGACGAACGGCGGCATGACCTGTGCCGCGTCCAGGCTGGGCCGCACCAGCCGGTCCACGAGCGGACTGCGTGCCATCCACACGCCGAGGACGACACCGAGCAGCATCACCAGCACCGTGGCCACGGCGGTCGACGCGAGTGTCGTCATGCTGTCCGACCACAGGCCCGTACCGACGAGCAGACCGACGCACACCGCGGCCGTCGCCCCGGCGCGCCATCCTCCGATCACCGCACCGAGCGCGACCAGGACGACGCCGACCAGCCACCACGGCGAGTCGGTGAGCAGCGCCTGGAAGGGGTTGAGCAGGCCGTGGGTGATGGCGTCCCGGAAGGCGTTGGTCAGGCCCGACAGATGGTCCTGGAGCCACGCGGTCGTGGTGTCGGCCGCGCTCGCGATGTGAGCGCCGACGCTGCCGTCGCCCGGGAACTCGGCCGCCCAGACGTAGGTGCGGGACAGGTGGACCAGTACCGCCACAGCGATCCCGCCCGCCGCCAGCAGCGGCCTGCGCCACTTGAGGAAGTGGTCAGCGGTGCGGCGGGCCGCCTCGGCGCGTCCGGCCGCCGCCGTGGTGACCCGGTCGAGCACGATGGCCATGGTGACGATGGCCAGGCCGGCGTTGAAGGCAGTGCCCACATCGAGTGACTGCAGGGCCTGGACGACGGTCTTGCCGAGGCCCGGCGCGTCGATCAGGGCGGCGATGGTCACCATGGCCAGGGCGGCCATGATGGTCTGGTTGACGCCCATGACCACGGTGCGCTTGGACATCGGCAGCAGCACTTTCAGCAGTTGCTGAGAGCGCGTCGCGCCGAGCGAGTCCGCCGCCTCGACGCTGGTCCGGGGCACGGAGCGGATGGCGTGCGCGGTGATGCGGATCGCGGGCGGTGCCGCGTAGATCACCGTGGTGATCACGGCGGCGGCCCCTCCGATGAGGAACACCAGGGTCAACGGAGCGAGGTAGACGAAGGTGGGCATCGTCTGCATGAAGTCCAGGACGGGCGTCATGATCCGGTTGAACCGGTCGGAGAGACCGGCCCACACCCCGAGCGGGATGCCGATGAGCAGCGCCACGATGACGGCCGACAGGGTCAGCGCCAGGGTGTCCATGCTCTGCAGCCACAGGCCTTGCAGCCCGAAGAAGGTGAACCCGGCCACGGCCAGCAGGGCGACCCGCCAGTTGCCGACGGCCCAGGAGACGTAGCCGGTGAGCCCGACGACGCCGAGCCAGCCGATCTGCGGGACCGGACGGCCCCCGGTGGGCTGGGAGATCAGGGACTGGACGAAGGTCACCAGGTTGTCGATGACCAGGCGGATCTCATTGAAGAAGTACAAGAAGAGCGGATTGGAGTTGCGGTTGGCTCCGATGGTGTCGTTGACATCGTTCAACCAGCGGTGCAGAGCGGTGAGATCGGCCGCCGCGAGGGTCAGCGTCTGCCGGCCGCGCAGCGCGGCGAAGAGCACCAGCCAGACGATCAGGATCGCGGCCACCACCACGGGGCGGCTCGTCTTCCCGCGTACGGTCACGGCCGGCGCGGCGGCGACGGCCATCACGCGCCGCCTTGCTGCCCGGCGACGACGGAGAGGATCTCCTCGTCGCCGACGATGCCGAGCAGCTTCCCGTTCTCGACGACCTTGACCGGCTTCTCGGCGGCCAGCACCGCCCGGGTGGCCTCGCGCACCACGACGTCCGGGCCCAGCTCGGGACCGTCGAGTTCGTCGCCGGGCTGCACGGGGCGCATGATCCAGCGCAGTGTGAGTACGTCGCCGCGCGGCACGTCCTTGACGAAGTCCCGTACGTAGTCGTCGGCGGGAGCGCCGACGAGTTCGTCGCCGGTGCCGCACTGGACCGGCCTGCCGTCCCGCATGATCAGGATGCGGTCGCCCAGCTTCAGGGCCTCGGAGAGGTCGTGGGTGATGAACACCATCGTCTTGCCGACCTCGTGGTGCAGGCGGATGACCTCGCTCTGCATGTCGCGGCGGATCAGCGGGTCGAGCGCGGAGAACGGCTCGTCGAAGAAGAGGACGTCGGGGTCCCCGGCGAGCGCGCGGGCGAGACCGACGCGTTGCTGCATGCCGCCGGAGAGCTGGTCGGGGTAGGAGTTCTCGTATCCGGCGAGGCCCACCAGTTCGACGACTTCGAGCGCCTTCCTGGTGCGCTCGGCCCTGCCCATGCCGCGGATCTCCAGTCCGAAGGCCACGTTGTCGACGACCCTGCGGTGGGGCAGCAGCCCGAAGTGCTGGAAGACCATGGAGAACTTGCTGCGGCGCAGCTCACGCAGGCGTTTGGGGTCGGCGCCGCGGATGTCCTCGCCCTCGAAGACGATCTCGCCCGCGGTGGGCTCGATCAGCCGGGTGAGACATCGCACCAGGGTGGACTTGCCGGAGCCGGACAGGCCCATGACGACGAAGACCTCGCCGGGCGACACATCGAAGTCCACGTCGCGCACGGCGGCGGTGCAACCGGTGCGGTCCATGAGCTCGCGGCGGGTCAGCCCGCACAGTTCCTCGGATTCCGGCACCCGGTCGGCCTTCGGCCCGAACACCTTCCACAGCCGGCGCACGGAGATGACCGGGGTGCGGTCCTCGGGGTTCTGGGACGTGCCGCGCCGCTGCGACACCTCGCTCTGTGCTGTGGTCACGATCGACCTCATTTCGGCGTTCAGCCGCGGAACCAGCGCTGCGGCCGGGGTTGGATGTTCTGCCAGACGTGCTTGGGCTCTCGGTACTCGTCGAGGCCGGTCGGTCCCAGCTCGCGGCCCACACCCGAATGCCCGAAACCGCCCCATTCCGCTTGCGGCACATAGGGGTGGTAGTCGTTGATCCACACGGTCCCGTGCCGCAGCCTGCGCGCGACCCGTTGGGCCTTCCCGGCGTCCTGCGTCCAGACGGCTCCGGCGAGTCCGTACTCCGTGTCGTTGGCGATGCGGACCGCGTCGTCCTCGTCGCGGAAGCGCTCGACGGTGAGCACGGGTCCGAAGGACTCCTCGTGCACCACGCGCATGTCCTGCCGGCACTCGTCGAGGACGGTGGGCGGGTAGTAGAAGCCCCCTCGCAGCGCGGGATCGCCGGGCCGTTCGCCGCCGCAGCGCAGTACGGCGCCTTCGGCGAGGCCCGCCTCGACGTACCTCTCGACCTTTTCCCGGTGCTCCGCGGAGATCAGTGCACCGGTCTCGGCCTCGGGGTCGAAGGGCCCGCCCAGGCGGATGAGCCGGGCTCGGCGCACGACCTCGTCGACGAAGGCGTCGTGCAAGGAGTCCTCGACGATCAGGCGGGCGCCGGCCGAACAGACCTGGCCGGAGTGCAGGAAGACGGCGGTGAGCGCGAAGTCGACCGCGGTGTCGAAATCGGCGTCGGCGAAGACCACGTTGGGGTTCTTGCCCCCGAGCTCCAGGGCGACCTTCTTCACCGTCCTGGCGGCCGTGGCCATGATGCGGCGGCCCGTCTCCAGGCCGCCGGTGAAGGACACCATGTCCACGGCCGGGTCCTCGGACAGCGGCGCGCCCACCTCACCTCCGGCGCCCAGGACGAGATTGGCCGCGCCGGCCGGGAGCCCGGCTTCCTCGAGCGCCTTCATCAGCAGGATCGAGGTGGAGGGCGTGAGCTCGCTCGGCTTGAGCACGACAGTGTTGCCCGCGAGGAGGGCCGGCGCGACCTTCCAGGACGCCTGGAGCAGCGGGTAGTTCCACGGGGTGATCAGTCCGCAGACACCGACGGGTTCGTAGGTGACCCGGCTGAGCGCGTCGTCGCGTCCGGTGTCGATCACCCGGCCGGCGCTGGTGCCGGCGATGCCGCCGTAGTAGCGGAAGCAGGAGACGACGTCGGCGATGTCGTACTCGCTCTCCACCAGCCGCTTGCCGGTGTCGAGCGACTCGGCGCGGGCGAAGTCCTTGGCGTCGCGCTCGAGTATGTCTGCGGTGCGCAGCAGCAGTGCGCCGCGCTCGCGCTCGGAGGTGCGCGGCCAGGGGCCCTGGTCGAAGGCGCGCCGGGCCGCCGCGATCGCCGCCCCGGTGTCGGGGCGTGTTGCCTCCGACACCGTCGCGACGAGCGTGCCGTCTGCCGGGCAGCGGATCTCCCGGTGGCCGCCGGCCGCTGGAGCGCGCCATTCTCCGTCCACGTACAGATCTGCCACGCCATGCCCTTCGAACGGGAATTCGTTGCGCATTGTGCATTGCATTGCTTGTGGTGAAACCCTGGCCGAATGGGCCAACGGTCGTCAAGAGGGCGGCGGTTCGCGATTTCGCCATCTGGCCGGTTGCCCGTCCGCTGCCGGCAGCACCTCGCGGCGGACGCGGGCGAGCGTCGCCCGCGTCCGCCGCGCACGCGCTACCCGGACTGCCGCTGGGCGTCGCGGTGACGGTAGTACGCGGCCTTGGAGGGCGGCAGGGGCTCCTTGCCGAGGATGAGGTCGGCGGCCTTCTCGGCGATCATCATCACGGGCGCGTAGATGTTGCCGTTGGTGACGTACGGCATGACCGACGCGTCCACCACGCGCAGCCCTTCCAGCCCGTGGACCCTCATGCTCAGCGGGTCGACGACGGACATCTCGTCGGTGCCCATCCTGCAGGTGCACGAGGGGTGCAGGGCGGTCTCCCCTTCCTCGGCGACCCAGGCCAGGATCTCCTCGTCCGTCCCGACGGAGGGGCCGGGCGAGATCTCGCCGCCGTTGTAGGCGGCGAGCGCAGGCTGGTTGAGAAGTTCGCGGGCCACCCGGATCGCCTCGACCCACTCACGGCGGTCCTGTTCTGTGGACAGGTAGTTGAAGCGCAGGGCCGGATGCTCGCGGGGATCCTTGCTCTTGATCTTGACGGAGCCCCTGGCATCGGAGTACATGGGCCCCACGTGCACCTGGTAGCCGTGGCCCCCGGCCGGCGAGGAGCCGTCGTAGCGGACCGCGACCGGCAGGAAGTGGAACATCAGGTTGGGGTAGTCGACGTCCTCGTTGCTGCGGGCGAAGCCTCCCGCCTCGAAGTGGTTGGTGGCCGCGGGCCCCTTCCTGAACAGCCACTGCAGCCCGATGAAGGGGGCGCGCCACTTCGCCATGTACGGCTGCATGGAGACGGGCTGCTCGCAGGCGTACTGGACGTACACCTCCAGGTGGTCCTGCAGGTTCTCGCCGACGCCCGGCAGGTCGTGGACGACGTCGATGCCGAGGGCGGACAGTTCGGCGGCGTTGCCGACGCCGGAGACCTGCAGCAGCTGGGGGGTGTTGACGGCGCCGCCGCACAGGATGACCTCACCGGCCCGGACCTGCTGCGGCGCACCGCGCCCGCGCTGGTACTCGACGCCGACGGCACGCTTGCCTTCGAAGAGGACGCGGGTGACGAAGGCGCGGGTCTTGACGGTGAGGCCGGGCCGCTTCCGCGCGGGCTGGAGGTACGCCTTGGACGCCGACAGGCGCCGTCCGCGGTGGATGTTGCGGTCGAAGGGGGCGAACCCCTCCTGCCGGTAGCCGTTGACGTCATCGGTGCGGGTGCGGCCGGCCTCCTGGACCGCCTTCAGGAAGGCGGTGAAGAGCGGGTTGGTGGCCGGGCCGCGCTCCAGGACGAGGGGACCGTCGTGGCCGCGGAACTCGTCGTCGGGATCGGCCGCGAGACAGTTCTCCATACGCTTGAAGTACGGCAGGCAGTGGGCGTAGTCCCATGTCTCCATGCCGGGGTCGGCGGCCCAGCGCTCGTAGTCCATGGGATTGCCGCGCTGGAAGATCATGCCGTTGATGCTGCTGGAGCCGCCGAGTACCTTGCCGCGCGCGTGGTAGATGCGCCGGCCTCCCATGTGCGGCTCGGGCTCGGACTCGTACTTCCAGTCGTAGAAGCGGTTGCCGATGGGGTAGGTCAAGGCTGCCGGCATGTGGATGAACACGTCCCAGGGATGGTCCGACCGACCCGCCTCCAGGACGAGCACCCGCTTTCCGGGGTCGGCAGAGAGCCGGTTCGCCAGTGCGCTGCCGGCTGATCCACCGCCGACGATGACGAAGTCGTAGTGCAGAGGAGCCATGGTGCCTCGTCTCGCTCGCGCCGTCGATTCGCGAGGCATGCTATTACGGGTATCGCTATACGCACTAGGTTGCGAACCACGCAACTTGCGGACCTGCAATTCGGGCAGGTTGCTTGCGGAAACGTTGTTTACGGCGCCTATAGTTTCGCTATGAGCAACTTCAGTCCGGATGCCGAAACGCACGGTTCACAGGCCGGCGGGGTGCAGTCCGTCGACCGGGCCATCAGCGTGCTCGAGATCCTGGCCCAGCGCGGCGAGGCGGGCGTCAGCGAGGTGGCCGCCGAGATCGATGTCCACAAGTCCACCGCATTCAGGCTGCTCGGCGCTCTGGAGACGCGCGGCCTGGTGGAGCAGTCGGGCGAGCGCGGCAAGTACCGGCTCGGCTTCGGCATCGTTCGCCTGGCGGGGGCAGTCACGGGACGCATCGACATCACCCAGCAGGGACGCCCGGTCTGCGAGCGCCTGGCCGAGGAGATCGGCGAGACCGTCAACATCGCCGTGATGCAGGAGCGCTACGCGATCAACCTCTACCAGGTGCGCGGTCATGCCGCCATCACCGCGCACAACTGGGTCGGCCAGCTGACCCCTCTGCACGCCACCTCCAGCGGCAAGATCATGCTGGCCCACCTGCCCGCCAAGGAACGCGCCGCGCTGCTGGCGGAGGCCGGCATGAAGAAGCTGACCCCGCACACGATCACCGCGAAGACGAAACTCGAGAAGAACCTCACCGAGGCCCGCGAGCGCGGCTACGCCTGGACGCTGGAGGAGCTCGAGATCGGACTGCACGCGATGGCGGCACCGGTCCGTGACCGCGACGGCCAGGTCATCGCCGCGATCAGTGCCTCCGGACCTTCCTACCGGTTCACCGAGGAGCGCATGCACGAACTGGCTCCGGTCCTGGTCAAGGGCGCGGAGGAAGTCAGCCATCGCATGGGGTACCTCGGCTGAGCGTCCGTGCGCATGCGCCCACGCTTCGGGCACCCGGCCCCACCCGGCCTACTCCGGCTGCCGGGTGCCGAGGCGCTCGTGCACCCAGTCGTGGAAGGCCCCGATGTGGTGCTCACTGGGCACGAGCACACCGCCCTTGGCGTACAGCCGGGAGCTCATGCCGGGCTGGGTGCGCTCGCAGGCGTCGAAGTCCTGGCGGTTGACGCGGTCGAAGAGCTCGACGGACCGGCTGACGTCCTTGCCGCTCTCCACCACGCCGGGCAGATAGAGCCAGTCGCACTCGACGGTCGTGCGGTCGGCCGCCACCGGGTACATGCGGTGGAAGATCACATGGTCGGGCACGAGGTTGATGAAGACCTGCGGCTTGACGGTGATCGCGTAGTAACGGCGGTCCTGTTCCTCGGACACCCCCGGGATGCGGTCCAGGCCCTCGGAGCCGTCGACGGTGAAGCCCCGGATCTCCTCGCCGAACTCGGCCCCGTGGCCGACGTAGTACTGAGCCGCGTAGCCTTCCGCGAACTCCGGGAGCACCTCGGTCAGCTCGGGATGGATCGTGGCACAGTGATAGCACTCCATGAAGTTCTCGACGATGAGCTTCCAGTTCGCCTTGACGTCGTAGACGATCCGCTTCCCCACCGCCAGGTTCTCGATGTCGTAGCGCTCGATCGACTCCACGTCGCCGAGGCGGGTGATCGCCGCGCCGATGACGTCCTCCTCGAAGGACGGCGGGGTCTCCGCCAGGCACACCCACACGTAGCCGAGCCATTCACGGACGGCGATGCCCACCAGACCGTACTCGGTACGGCCCACGTCAGGCATCTTGGTGAGGTTCGGCGCCGCGACCAGCTTGCCGTCGAGGTCGTAGGTCCAGGCGTGGTACGGGCACTGGAAGGCGCGCCTGACCTCGCCGGCTTCCTCCGTGCAGAGCTTGGCGCCGCGATGCCGGCAGACGTTGAAGTAGGCGCGTACGGAGTTGTCCCGGGCCCGGGTGACGAGGATGCTCTCGCGGCCCACGTCGACGGTACGGAAGGCGCCGGGCTTGGCGAGCTCGGACGCGCGCGCGACGCAGAACCACATCGCTTCGAAGATGCGTTCCTGCTCCTGGGCGAAGACACCCGGGTCCGTGTAGGAGGAGCCGGGGAGGGTGGCGATCAGGCTGTCCGGCAGGCTTGTGGAGGTCACGCTGCGCTCCTCGGAATTCGTCGTGGAAGGACCGGTCACACGCGGCAGGGGGGCGACTTCGAGCCGCCGCTGCGCATGAGGCAACGCTGGGTACTGCATGCAACGCAATGCGGGAGCCCGCGTCCGCGGTGTCACGAGTTCGCGGCGGTGAGCTGCTTGCGCCAGCGTGTGAACAGGCGCGGCTGGTTCATCCCGAGCACCGCGACCGGTGTGCCGGCCCGCCGGTACACGGCCAGGAAGCTGCGCTCGTCCGTGGAGCCTTCCTCCACGGTCACGCTGTCGGCGCCGACGGCGTGCCCGACGAACTGGATCTTCACTCCGTACTGGTCGGACCAGAAGTACGGGGGCCGGGGCGCACCCGGCGGCGTCGCGCCGTGTGCCAGCAGTGCGGCCACGGCGGCGTCGGGCCGTTCCAGTGCACCGGTCCAGTGCTCGACCCGGCGGCGGCTGCCGGTATGCGGGTCGTACCAGTTGGCGCAGTCGCCGACGGCGACGACTCCGGCCAGGCTGGTGCGGCCGTCGGCGCCGCACTTCACGCCGTTGTCGAGCGCCACTCCGGAGCCCTCCAGCCACTCGACGCAGGGCCGCGCGCCCACACCGACGACGACGATGTCGGCCGGGATGCTGCGGCCGTCCTCCAGCAGTACGGCGTCGACCCTCCCCCGGGCTCGGTCCGGGGGGACCTCCCTCTCGCTTCGCCCGTCCGCGCTCAGCCCCTTGACCCCCGTCCCGCACAGCACCCTTACGCCGTGGTCGGCGTGGAGGGCGGAGACGATGGCGCCCATGTTCTCGCCGAGCGGTCCGGCCAGCGGTGTCGGCGCGGCCTCGACGACCGTGGCATCGAGGCCGAGCGCGTAGGCGGTGGAGGCCACTTCGGCGCCGATGAATCCACCGCCGATCACCACGAGCCGGCCGCCGCGGGCCAGATCGTCGCGCAGGGCGCGGGCGTCGTCCAGTGTGCGCAGCACATGGACGCCGACGAGGCCCTCGGTGCCGGGCAGCGTGCGCGGGGCCGCGCCCGTGGCGATGACGACGCCGTCGGCGCGGATCTCGCGGCCGTCGGCGAGCCGGATCGCGCGCCGGTTGCGGTCGAGCCCGGTGGCACGGGTCGCGAGCACCCATTCCGCCCGCAGGTCCTCGTCTTCCCGCTCCAAGGCGAGATCCGCTTCGTCGAGGGCTCCGGCGAGGAACTCCTTGGACAGCGGCGGCCTGTCGTACGGGCGGTGGGGTTCGTCGCCGATGACGACCAGCCGTCCGTCGTACCCCCGTTTCCGCAACGAACGCGCGGCCGACAGTCCGGCCAGGGAGGCGCCCACCACGACGACGGTCCTCACGCGGGGCCCCCGGTCAGGCGGGAGGTGACGCAGGGCGGCAGGTTGGGGGCCCCGGTCGACAGCCGGACGTAGACCATGCCGTCCTCGAGCACGACCTCGTGGGTCCGCACCGGCAGCTTGGCCGGCGGGGCGTCCACCGCTCCGGTCCTCAGGTCGAACTTCGAGGCATGCAGGGGGCATTCCACCTCGCAGCCCTCCAGCCAGCCGTCGGCGAGCGAGGCGTCCTGGTGGGTACAGGTGTCGTCGATGGCGAAGAGCTCGCCGTCATCAGTGTGGAACACCGAGACCGGCGGATCGATGTCGAGCCGGTGGGCCTCGCCTCGCGGCAGATCCGCGAGACGGCACGCGGGAATCATCATGACACCTCGGTGCGTATAACGAAACGGATTGCGATGAGCGCAACGCAAGTCTGCGGGCCGCCCTGAACCGCTGTCAAGGCGTCGAGAGGCCTGGTTGCGCAGGGTCCGCCGGGGGTTCTCCGGGGCTTCCGGAGCAACCTCGAAAGCCCATGTGAGCAGGGCGGACAGGACCGTGACAGGGCGCAGCGACGACCCCGTCGCCGATGCCGTCCGCAATGGACCGCCACCTGGCCGGGGCCGTCGCCGCTCCCATCGGGGCGGGGGCGTCGCCGCGCGCTCAGAAGCCCCGGTCGATCCACTCCTGGAGGTGCGGCGCCTCGGCCCCGATGGTGGTGGTCTCTCCGTGGCCGGTGTGCACGGTGGTGCCGCCGGGCAGCGCGAGGAGGCGGTTGCCGATGGAGTCGATGATGGTGGGGAAGTCGCTGTACGACCGCCCCGTCGCTCCCGGCCCGCCGGCGAACAGGGTGTCGCCGCTGAAGAGGGCGGCGAGTGCCGGGGCGTACAGGCAGACGGCGCCGGGGGCATGGCCCGGGGTGTGCAGGACGGTCAGTTCCGTGCCCGCGACGGTGAGACCCTGCCCGTCGGTCAGCACGCCATCCGGCTCCCGGTCGGGATGGGTCTGCTTCCACAGGGGCAGATCGTCGGCGTGCAGCAGGATCGGGGCGCCGGTGCGGTCGGCCAGCTCGGGCGCGGCGTCGATGTGGTCGTTGTGCGCGTGGGTGCACACGATCGCGCGCAGGGTGCGTCCGCCGAGGGCCCGTTCGATGGCGTCGGCGTCGTGGGCTGCGTCGATGACCAGCGCCTCGTCGCCGTCGCCCACGATCCACACGTTGTTCTCGACGTCCCATGTGCCGCCGTCCAGCGAGAACGTCCCCGCCGTGACGAGACGCTCGATGCGGATGCCCGCCATCAGAAGACCACCACTGAGCGCAGGACATCACCGTGGCTCATGCGCTCGAAGGCTTTCTCCACCTCGTCCAGTGCGATGGTCTCGGTGACGAAGGCGTCCAGGTCGAGGCGGCCCTGCAGGTAGAGGTCGACGAGCATCGGGAAGTCACGGGAGGGCAGGCAGTCCCCGTACCAGGACGACTTCAGTGCCCCGCCCCGGCCGAAGACGTCCAGCAGGGGCAGCTCCAGTTTCACCTCCGGGGTCGGGACCCCGACCAGTACCACCGTCCCGGCGAGATCGCGCGCGTAGAAGGCCTGCCGGTACGTCTCCGGACGGCCCACCGCATCGATGACCACGTCGGCGCCGAATCCGCCGGTCAGCTTGCGCACCGCCTCGACCGCGTCCGTCTCCCGGGAGTTGACCGTGTGGGTCGCTCCCAGCTTCTTCGCGGTGGCGAGCTTGCGGTCGTCGATGTCCACCGCGATGATCTTCGCCGCACCCGCCAGGTTCGATCCGGCGATCGCCGCGCCCCCCACGCCGCCGCAGCCGATGACCGCCACGCTGTCACCGCGTCCGACGTTGCCGGTGTTGACGGCCGCACCGATGCCCGCCATCACGCCGCAGCCCAGCAGCCCGACGGCGGCCGCCGACGCGGCCCGGTCCACCTTCGTGCACTGCCCGGCCGCCACGAGCGTCTTCTCGGCGAAGGCGCCGATACCGAGTGCCGGCGAGAGTTCCGTACCGTCGGTCAGGGTCATCTTCTGCTTGGCGTTGTGCGTGTTGAAGCAGTACCAGGGCCGCCCACGCAGGCACGCGCGACACTGGCCGCACACGGCACGCCAGTTCAGGACCACGTAGTCACCGGGCGCCACCTCCGTGACCCCCTCACCGACCGCCTCGACCACGCCCGCGGCCTCATGCCCCAGCAGGAAGGGGAAGCCGTCGCCGATACCGCCCTCGCGGTAGTGCAGATCGGTGTGGCAGACGCCGCAGGCCTCGATCTCGACCAGCGCCTCACCCGGGCCGGGATCGGGCACGACGATCGTTTCCAGACTGACGGGGGCGCCCTTGCTCCGCGCGACGACAGCACGGACCTGCTGAGTCATGGCCACTCCTCGGCTGACAGAGGTTGGGATGTTGCCCATTACGGCACGTATCTCGTCCTTCGCAACACAGCATCGCGGAGGGCGAAGCAGCGGTCAAGGAACCCGTCATGCGATCCGAGACGCGAACCCAGCACGCGGTCCGCGTTGGACGGCGCCGTCCAACGCTCTCGGAGTGCCTCTGGGGAAGCCGAGTTCGACCGGATCGCGCATGCTCTCGCCGAGTTCCTCGGCCTTCAGCGGCGCTCGGTCTGCTCCGTCTCGACGCAGCCGAACTGACGGCCCGGCTCGTCGACATCCGGTCCGTCAGCGGCACCGAGGAACCCCTCGCAGACGTGGTCGAGGACGCGCTGCGCGCCCTGCCGCACCTGATCGTGGACCGGTACGGGAACAACGTGGTGGCCCGTACGATGCTCGGCCGCCCGGAGCGCGTCGCGGCAACGCCATCCACGCCGCCGGCCCGATCCTGGCCGGGCTCGCCGCATACGAGCCGCGCAAGCCCGTGGCCGACGGCCTGGAGTACCGCGAAGGCCTCAACGCCGTACGGATCGACGGCGGCGCCCCCGGCGACGTCCTCCCCGATGCGTGCACGGCTGCCCGGACTCTCCCACCCTGCGGCAGCGGCCTTCATGGAGGCGGTCGGCGGACGGGCCGTGCCCAAGTTCGGCTGGACCGACGTCGCCAGGTTCAGCGCCCTGGGAGTCCCGGCCGTCAACTACGGGCCAGGGAACGCCCTGCTCGCCCACACCCGCGACGAACGAGTGGAGACCGAGGCGGTCCTCCGCTGCGAGCAGAAGCTGCGCGCCTGTACCGGCGTGATCAAAAGCCGTGCATCGGAGTGGCTCGCGGCGCCGTTGATGGCGTGGCTCTCTTGACGCCCGCAGCAGCTGCCTAGGGTCGGCGGGAGCAGGCCGGCACGACGGAGGGCTGCCGGCCCGGTCGCGGAACAGGCGGGTGAATCGTGGAACACATCACGGTCAGGACGTACGAAGACGAACCCCCGGTCCCTTCGAGCCGGATCCGGCGGCGACCGGTCCGGCGACGCGCCGCCCTCGCCGGACTCCTGCTCCTGTGCGTGTCGCCCGCGCAAACCGTGGACGCCGCCGAACCGCACGACGTGCACCACGCGTACACCGGCCGGAGCCTGTACGTGTCCGACTACGGCAACAACCGCGTGCTCCGCCTCCGCCCGAACGACACCCAGACCACGCTCAACCCCACCGGCCTCAACACCCCCACCGGCCTCTCCTTCCCGCCGCGCACGGGCGCAGACGGGTAGCCCCCGGTCTAGTTGCGCAGGCGGCTGGACGGCCTCACCGATGACGCGTTCTTCCGGGAACCCGTTCCCGGCTGCTGGTCCGTGCGGCCGCGCGGCAGCGGCACGACCCGGTGCAGGCTGGTTCCGGCGACTTCACCATCGACTGGGTCATCCGGAGCCGGTTCCCCCGCCGGTCACCACGATCGCCTGGCGCCTCGGCCGCTTCCTCGTCGGCGTGCTGGGGGCGCGCAGCGCCTCGCACTTCGGCGGACCGCCCGTGGACCACATGACGTACGTGTATCCGGGCACCGCGGCAGCGGCGTGCTCCGGGACCTGTACGCCCACCGGGCCCGGGGCCGTCCGTCGCTCGCCCGAACCGCACCGATCGTGGCGCGCACTCCTCCCGCGACCGGTGCGGGGGCCTACGGTCCGCGTGGCGGTGCGCCCTGGCGGAGACGAGAATGAGATGGGCCGGACGAGTGCTCCCCGGCCGACGGACACGGCGTCGCTCGCGGCGCCCCGGGAGAGCGCCCGTTCCACGCTCGCCTCGCCCGACAGCGGGGGTGCGTGGTTCTGCCGCACGTGCACTAGGAACAACAGGTGATCGCTCATGTGCCGATGGCTCGCGTACTCGGGAACGCCTCTGCTGCTCGACACCATCCTCTACCGGCCGGCCCACTCTCTGATCGATCAGAGCCTGCACTCGAAACTGGGCGTGGAGACGACGAACGGGGACGGCTTCGGTGTCGGCTGGTACACCGAGGAGGACACGGGCGGTCCCGCGATCCTGAGGGAGATCGGCCCGGCTTGGAGCAACCGCAACCTGCGGGAGATCGCGGACCACGTCCGCTCGCCGCTGTTCTTCGCGCACATCCGGGCGACGACCGGCACGGCGGTGCAGCAGACGAACTGTCATCCCTTCCGGTACGGCCGATGGATGTTCATGCACAACGGCGCCATCGCCGACTTCCACCTCGTCCGCCGCGACCTGGTCCTCCTGATCGACCCCGCGCTCTTCCCTTACATCGAGGGGACGACGGACTCCGAGGTGATGTTCTTCTTGGCACTCACCTTCGGCCTCGAAGAGGACCCGCCGGGCGCGGTGGCGCGCATGGCGGGCGCGGTGGAGAGCGCCGGACGCGGGCACGGGGTGGAGTTCCCCCTCCAGATGACACTCGCCATCAGCGACGGCGAACGCCTCTGGGCCTTCCGCTACTCCAGCGGGCGTGCCTCGAGGTCGCTGTTCTACAGCACCCGGGTGGACACGCTGCGCAGACTGCACCCCGACATGAGCTTCCTCCAGGAGGTGTCGGACGAGACCCGCCTGATCGTGTCCGAACCCCTCGGTGATCTGCCCGGCGCCTGGAACGCGGTACCCGAGAGCACCTATGGCGTCGTGCATGCCGGGGCCGACGAGTTGCACGCTTTCGCTCCCACGGCGGCGTAACGCGCCGGCAACCGCTTTGCCCGGTACGGGGGTCGGCCTCATCACTCGCCGCTTTGGGCCTCCGGTTCAGCGCTGTCGGGAACGAGGAAGACCTCGTCGGTGTAGCACCATGCCCAGGGCTCCTCGACCGCCACCGCGATCGGGTGGCCCGTGGTGGCAGCGTGCTTCCAGGCGTGGGCCGCGGCGGAGCTGTCGCAGCAGCCGTTGTGGCCGCAGTCCAGACAGATCCGCAGGTGAACCCAGTCCTGCCGACCCGCGGCCATGCACTCGGCGCAACCGGTCACCGGCAGCCGTGACGGGGTCGGCCGTTCCTGGTCGAGGTGCCGGCAGGCGAGTGGTCGCGGCCGTCCTCCGTCCGGGGCGGTCCGCCAGCCGGCCGGGGGCAGGCGCACGGAGTCCGGCACCCGGGCCGGCCCGCTGTCACCGCAGCCCGTTTCCGCGGATGTGGCACGTGTCCTGTCGCCTGCATGTGTCATGGCCGACCTCGCATGTGGGCTCCGTTCTCCCTTCTCGTCTTCCGATGCCGAGCGGGCTGCGGATGCACGGGAAGCGGATCAGCGTCCGGAGCACGCTGCATTCGAGCGTGGCGCTCAGCCCCGGAGGTCCGCACGGACCTCGCGGGCGGCCCTCGTCCCCGAGGCGAGTGCGCCCTGGAGCGATCCGGTCGCCCGGTGGTCCCCGCAGACGTAGCGGCCGGGGCCCAGGCGCGTCGTCCTGATCAGCGGCATCGGTGGGGGCATGGCGGGCAGGGCGTCCCGTACCGTGCACCGGTGCACCAGCTCCCAGGAGTCGGTGTCGGCGCCGTAGGCCTCGCCCAGGGCAGACCGGATCACCGCCTCCTGTGCCGGGTCGGGTGCGCCGAGGACGGAAGTGGAGACGAGCGCGCGGCCGTCGGGAGCGTAGCCGGGGTGCACCTCGCTCACCACGCAGGTGTTGAGGAACCGGCGCCGCGTGTCGACGAGGAGCGTGGGCTCGCGCAGGGGGGAACGGGCGGCGGCGTGGTAGAGGGTCGTGACGGTACGTCCGGCCGGGACGCCGAGCCCGGGCACGAGCCGGGCCGCCGCGGTCTGGCCGGTGGCGACGACCACCGCGCGTGCCCGCAGCGGTGTGCCGTCCGCCAGGGCCACGCCGTCCTCGGTCAGTCGGGCGACCGGCGTCTCCAGGCTGAGGACGCCGGCGGGGAGGCGCCCGGCGAGCTGGGCCGGTACCGCCGCGATGCCGTCGGCGGGCAGGCACAGGGTGCCGCGCAGCATGCTGCGCCACACGAAGTCGAAGACCCGTGAGGAGGTCTCCAGCTGGTCCTCCAGGAAGACTCCGGACAGGAACGGCCGGAAGAAGCTCTCGACCAGTTCCTCCGACAGGCCCGCTTCCGCCAGTGCGGTGAGGGTGGTCCGTTCGGCGCGTGCTCGCAGTCGCCGGGGCGGCAGGAGCACGTCCCGTGCGGTCAGGACCCCCAGGGCGGCCAGGTCACGGGCCGAGGCGAGCCTGCCGGGAAGCAGGTCGCTGCTCTCGCGCGGGCGTCGGGTGGGGTCGACGAAGCGGCGCAGCCGTCCCTCACCGGTGTGCACGAGCACTCCGGGGGTGAAGGGCCGCAATCGGAGCGGACGAAGGGCGAGACGTCGCTTCACCTGGGGGTACGACGTGTTGAGGACCTGGAACCCGCGGTCGGTCACGAAGCCGGAGACTCGGTCGGTGCGCATGCGCCCTCCGACCACGTCCCCCGCTTCCAGCAGGACGACCTTGAGGCCTCCGGCGAGCAGGTCGGCCGCGCAGGCGAGTCCGGCGGCGCCCGCACCGATCACGATCACCGCATCGTCGGCACCGCGTTCCCGCTGCATGGACGACCACCTGCCCCTCAGCCATCGGTCAGCCAACGTCGACCACACGCTACGCGGTACCGAGGCGGGTCCCGGTGGGGCGCACCGTAAGGGGTGCCCGGTCTGCCGTACCGGCGGTACGCGGCAGCTACGGCGCCGCCGGGACCATGGCCGGGCCGTCGCCGCGCGCTTCGGTGACGGCCGGCGGGCGGCCCAGGAGGGCGAAGGCGGCGTCCAGGCAAGCCGCCGCGTTCGCCGGGTCGGGGTCGACCTTGCGCATGATCTGCAGGCCTTGGACCAGGTTGAGGAGGAGCAGCGCGCCCTGCCGCGGGGTGACGGCGGGAGCGAGTTCCCCGTCCCGTGCGGCCCGTTCCAGCTGAGCCGTGAACGCCTTCTCGGCGTACTGGAGGTTGCCGCGGGCCAGTTTCGCGACCTCCTCGTCGTGCGGCAGCAGCTCGGCCATGCTGTTGACGCTGAAGCACCCGGCGCTGCTGGCGGCCGCGTCGGCCGCCAGCAGGCGGCCGAGGACGTCCCTCAGCCCGGCGAGCGCCGGCCCCTGCTCGTCGAGCGCGGTGCCGAGCAGCCGTGTCTGGTGGTCCAGGTACCGGCCGAGGGCCCGGATGAAGAGCTGGTGTTTGTCCCCGAACGCCGCGTAGATCGATCCGCGGCCCAGCCCCAGCTCCTCCACGAGGTCGCTCATCGCGGTCGCCTCGTACCCCTTGCGCCAGAACAGGATCATCGCCCGGTCCAGGACCGCTTCTTCGTCGAACGTGCGTGGTCTCGCCATGCACCCCACGGTAGCGAAGGTCAGCGGCCGCGGCAGCACATATTTGACCGCTCGTTCCAGAATCGGCTACGTTATGGAACGAGCGGTCCGGAACCCACGAGGCGAATCCGGCCCATCCGGTGAGACAGACCCGTCAGGAGCGAGCGTCGTGAAGGTCGAGATCTATTCGGACCTGGTGTGTCCGTGGTGCTACATCGGCAAGCGCCGCTTCGAGAAGGCCCTGGCCGCCTTCCCGGAGGCGGCGGGCGTCGACGTCGTCTACCGGCCCTTCCAGCTGAACCCCGCGGCCCCCGGGACGCCTGAGCCCTCTGCACAGGTCTACGAGCGCAAGTTCGGCCGCCCCGCCGCGAGCATCTTCGGGCCGCTGACCCGGGCCGCGTCCGCCGAGGGCATCACCTTCCGGATGGACGAGGCGCTGGCCACCAACACCTTCCAGGCGCACCGGCTGCTCTGGTTCGCCCGGCGTCACGGACGCCAGGCCGCAGTGAAGGAGCGCCTGCTGGCCCACTACTTCACCGACGGCGGGGACCTCGGCGACCGCGAGGCGCTCGCGGGGCTCGCCGAGGCCGCCGGTCTCGACCGCGCGGCGACGCTGGCCTTCCTCACCTCGTCCGAGGGCGCCGACGAAGTCCGCGCCGAACTGTCCGAGGCCACCGCCCTCGGCGTCACGGCCGTTCCCACCTTCGTCATCGACGGCACCTTGGTGCTCCAGGGCGCCCAGAGCCCCGAGGTCCTCCTCGGCGCCCTGGAGAGGGCCGCGGCCGGCCGCAGCCCCGCCCCCACCGCCTGACCCGGTCCCACCACCCCGCCCCCTCTCTCGCACACGGCCCGGCCGCTCGGCGGCCCGGCACAGACTCGATCAAGGAATTCCCATGAAGGCAGCAGTCATCTCCCAGTACGGCCAGGTCCGAGACGTCGTCCGGGTGGCCGATGCACCCGTCCCCGCCATCGGCCCCCGCGACGTGCTCATCGAGGTCCGCGCGGCCGGGGTCAATCCGGTGGACCACCTGATCGTCAAGGGCTTCATGAGCGCGGGTGAGCCGGACCGGCCGCTGGTCATCGGGAACGAGCTCGCCGGCGTGGTGACCGGGGTCGGCGCCGAGGTCACGCGCTTCGCGGTGGGCGACGAGGTCTTCTCCCGCGTCGACCCCCGCGTGGGCGGCGCCTTCGCCGAGTACGCCGCCGTGGACCAGTCGCTGGTCGCCGCCAAGCCGTCCGGCCTGACGTTCGAGGAGGCCGCCTCGCTGCCCCTGGTCGCGCTGACCGCCCTGCAGGCCCTGACCGAGCAGGCCGACGTACGGGCCGGGACCCGCCTGCTCGTCCACGGCGCCGCCGGCGGCGTGGGTTCCGCCGCCGTGCAGATCGCCAAGCAGCTCGGCGCCGAGGTCGTGGCGACCGCCAGTGCCGGCAGCGTGGAACTGGTCCGCGAGCTCGGTGCCGACCGGGTGATCGACTACCGGGCCGAGCGGTTCGACGAGGTCGTCTCCGACGTCGACGTCGTCCTGGACACCATCGGCGGCGAGACCCAGGAGCGGTCGTTCGGCGTGCTCAAGACCGGCGGCACCCTGGTCTCGATCGTTCCCATCGCGGACGCCGAGGCCAAGAAGGCCCGGTGGAACGTCGAGGCCCGCAGCTTCTTCATGCGCCCGCACGGCGAGCAGCTCGCCCACCTCGCGGGCCTGGTAGAGTCCGGGCAGCTCCGGCCGATCGTCGAGACGGTCTTCCCGCTCGACGAGGCCTCCGAGGCCCTGCAGAAGGTGGAGCGGGGCGGCGCCCGCGGCAAGACCGTCATCGGAGTCCGCGCCTGACCGGACCCCGGCACCCGCCCGCATCCTCGACGTCGGAGGAGGCCCCGGCACCCACGCCCGCCGGCTCGCCGGCGACGGCCACGAGGTCCACCTGATCGACCCCGTACCCAAGCACCTCGAACAGGCCGCGACGGCCTCCGCGCCGCCGAACGCACTGCGGGCGCACCCCTGCACGAGTCGCCGCTCCTCACCGGGGCCATCGAGACAGCCCGCCTCGCCGATCGCCATCCCGCAGTCACCGACGCCTCCGCGCACCTGCTCCTCACCGGCCGCGCCGGCAACTGACCCGGCCGGCCGGCGAGGCGGGTGCCCGCTCAGGACGACGGCCCGGACACCCGCCACACGGGACGGCCGTTCCTGAGGATGACGGCGTCCCCCGACGGACGGACCAGGAGGCGGGCGCCCGGCGCGCCGCCGGTACCGGAGGACCAAAGCGGCTTGCCGGCGGCATCGCGCACGCTGAGTTCGCCGTTCGCGGCGAACAGGGCGTCGACGCCCGACCCGGCCGCCCCGGCGCTCCACAGCGTCTGCCCGTCCTCCGCCTGGAGCGTCAGTCCACCGGCGGCATCGAAGCGCAGGCGTACCGACCCCGCGTCCAGGCTGTCGCCGGGGCGCAGGACCGTACCCGGATGCACCTCGATGGCGTTGTCGAGCGAGCCTTCGGCCAGCGCCCGGAGCGTGGGGATCGACGGCGTGAAGGCGTACAGGGCTCCCTCCGTACGCACGAAGTTCTGGAAGTCGAGGGTCGTGGCACGGCTGCCGCTGGGGGCGGCGGATTCGAAGCAGACGGGGGAGGCGGGTCCGATGACCGTGTCCGAGCCCGGCTGCGGGTGCCGCGCGGGCGGGAAGTCCGTGCTGTTGCACCACTTCCGGGCGATGAACTCGAACTGCTCGACGAGGTCGGCCTGGTAGCTCACGAAGACCAGCCCGCGGTCGGCGGGCCCGGAGTCCTCGCGGTGGGCCGGACCGTAAGGGATGCCGCGCCGGATGATGCGGCGGTTGTCGAGCGCCGAGGCGGGCAGGGGCGGTCGTCCGGGAGCCGTGACCAGCCCGCCGCGCGGACTGGCCTTCCGGATGTGCGCGAAGAGGGGTGTGGTCCACCCCTGGGGGTCGTCGTGGAAATCGAAGTCGTTCCCCGCATCCGCCCCGGGCGGTACGGCCGTCTCCGCCATCGGGCAGGTGGCGACGGGAGCCCCGCCCGGCCAGCGGCCGACGAAGCGGGCGGCGAGCCACCGGGGCGTCGCGTCGGCCGGGGCGGCCCCTGACTTCTGCAGCTCCTTCAGCAGGACGCGGGCCTGCTCCCACCACCCCGGAACGTCCTGGGCGAGGCGCCGGACCACCTGGAACGACCCGCCGGTGGCCCAGGCGGGCAGCCCGGCAGGACGCTGTCCCACCCGTTCCTGCCCGACGATGAACTCACCGGCGGGGATCAGGCGGGTGCCGGGTTTGCCCTGCACGCCCGTGCCGGTCGCGTCCGCGCTGTGGAAACCTCGTACGCCGGGCTGACTGATGGCATCGAGGAACCCGAAGTGCTCGTGGCCGTGCAGGGCCCCCGGCAGCGTGGCCGCGTCCTGGCGGAAGACGACGTCGGCACCGGCGCGCTGCAGCGAGTCCCGGTGCCGACCGATGGCCTGCTCCAGCTCCCCGGGCTCGTCGGAGGCGAGGGTGAGCACGGCGTGCACGCTGTCCGCCGCCGCCCCGAACAACCAGGACTCGGGGGCGCTGGGGCCGGTGTCTCCGAGCTGCCCTGCCCGCGCTCCCGGGCCGTCGCAGAACGCCTCGGCGGTGCCCCCGGGCGGGACGGCCGGGAACGGGTCCTGCTGGGCGAGGTGCCCCAGCCCGGCGTGGGTGAGGCTGATGCCCGTCCAGAGCGCGGCCATGGTGGTGGGATCGACGCCGTTGCGGAGCTGCCGGGCACGGCGGAACTGCTCGTTGAACCGGGCCACCTGCACGGTGGTGGACAGCTCGGGCAGCAGATCACCCAGCCAGCGGCGCGCCCTGGCGAAATGCCCGAACCGGATGAAGAAGAGGCACACGTGGTCCTTGCGGAAGCCGGCGAGGACGTCGCCCTGCGTGGTGGTGTCCGACCGCAGGGGCAGGGCCTCGCCCGTGACCCCGGGGCGGGGAGCAGCGGTGGCTCCCGCGGCGGGGATCACGGAGCCGTTCCCGACCGCCAGCGCGGCCGCGGCGCAGCCTCCGGCTTGGACGACGGTCCGGCGGGTGAACAGCATCGATCCTCCGAGACGTAAAAGGTGCAGGAGCCAACGAGCCCTGACCCTTGACGAGGGCCGCTTCGAGTACGCGGCACCGCACCGGTGGCTGCCTCAGAATCACCCGCCCGCGACATCCGAGGACTCCACTCGGGTCGGCGGACGCCCTCGACCGCCGCGGCCTGCGAACGCACGCACCGGCGCGACCGGCGTGCATTCGCCGGCCTCGCTCAGGGTGGCCGGTCCGAGGCCGCCGTGGCTTGGCTCGGTCCGTACGGTCGTCAGGCCGAGGCGTCCCATGCGGTCATCAGGCCGTCCAGCCACACGGGCGGCAGCTCCGCCGCGTTCCACTCCGCCCGCAGCTCCGGCGGCACGGCGAGGAGCCGCTCCAGCACGGCGATGCTCGTGACGGAGTGGAGAAGCGAATAGCGGCCGTGCACGGTGATGGTGCTGCCCGGTCCGAACGCCTCGAAGAGTCGCGTCAGCCGGGTGGCGTGGACCTCGGAGAACTCCGTCAGCCGTCCCGGATACCCGGCCCGCTCCCGTGGGGTCATGGTGACGAGGACGGCGCGGAGTACCTCCTCGGTCACCTCCGGATCCAGGTCGGAGGCCTCGGTGAAGGACAGGTACAGCGGCGTGAGCGCCACCCGCGCCCGCTCCACCTCCATGCGGCGGACCCGCTGCCGCTCCCCCGCCGGGCCCGGCTCCCCGACCGCCCCCACGGCCCGGACCAGGGACCGCTCGGCAACCGCGCCCAGACCCTTCAGGATGTCCTCCGCACCGTCGAGCCAGCCCGCCCCGTACGCACCACCCTCGTCCCCGGGCGCGCTGCGGGCGCCGCTCAGTTCCGTGTGCGCAAGGGCCAGCGCACCCGCCTCTACCAGCCCGATCAGTTGCCACGCGTCGCCGGAGCCGACTCCCGCCCGCGCGAGGAGCTGCACCAGAGTCGTCCTCGCATTGTCGGTACTGACCTCGTCCGGCCAGTGCCGGCCCTCATCGGCCGCTCCCATCGAAGCCTCCACTTCTCCACCCGTGCTGTGCGCGCCGCTCCCTCGTCCTCTGCAATGATCAACATACGTTGGCCGACGCCGGGCGGGCCGCACGGGAGCGGATCCGGGCGCGTGCTCAGAAGTGATCGGGTCCTGACCAGCTGTACCAGGGGCCGCTGACATGGACGTACTCGCCGCTGTGCTGCGTCGGTCCGTCGAGCGGGAAGTAGGCGTAGCCGTGGTGGGCGAAGAAGCCGGAACGTCCGATGAGGAACTTCACGCCGCCGTCGGCCAGTTCGGCGTCCCGGACCGGGTAGCCGCCGATCCAGGCCCGGTGGGGGTCCGCCGAGCCCGCGGCCAGGGCCTGCTCGGCGTAGGAGGTGAGTGCGGGCCGGGCGATCGCGAATCGCGCCTCGAGGGGAAGGCCTTGGCTGATCAGCAGCACCGTGGTGCCGACCAGCAGTGGGGCTGCCGCCCAGCGCCAGAGGCCACGCAGCCGCCCCTCTCGGGCCTCCTCGGCCGGCTCCGCGGCACCCGCCATCTGCCAGGCGAACCAGACGAACGGCAACAGGCCGAGCGCCACCAGGCCCATGACCAGCATTCCGAGGTCCTCACCGGGCACGCTGTAGCCCAGCACGACGGCACCCGACGCCAGCAGGCAGCCCAGCAGCACACTGTTGCCCGGGCGGCGGAGCCGCCGTACGCGGCTTCGCGCAGCGGGTGACACGGCCAGCCTCACCAGACCCCGTGCGAGCATCGCCACGAGCGGCACCGCTGCGAACACGCCGGTGAGCACCGTGCCGAACAGCACGCGCTCGCGTACGAAACTTCCCGGCGCCGCGACGACGGCCAGCAGCACGGCCAGAAGCAGCGGTCCCCTGTATCCCGGCATGGGTAGACGGTGGAGCCTGGCAGCCGGGGACGGCGGGTTCGTGATCACGTCGCCATCCCTACCATGCGGTGGATCTCCTCCGGAAGGCCCGTTCCATGGCGCGACCCAGTCCAGGGAAAGGACCCCGGCATCGCCCGTTCACGTCCAGTAGCGTGCCGTGATGGACCTCTTCCCACTCTCGTGGTCGGCGTTGCGCACCGCGGTCGACGAACTCGCGGACGGAGACTTCGAGCGGCCGTCGCCGACCCCGAGGATCAGGAGGGCACCCGCGGCCAGGTCCTCACCGCGCGCGAGTACTTGGGGGCGTACGTGCTCGAGTGGACGCTCCACCACCTCGACCTCGCCGTCGGCGTCCCCGACGCAGCCGGACCACCGGCCGAGTCCCTTGCCCGTTCCCGCACGATGCTGGAACGGATCACTGCTGTCCCCTTCCCCCCGGACCTCCCCGACGCCGACGCCCTGCTGATCGGTACGGGGCCCGCCCCCGACGGCCGTGGAACGGGCCGTTCTCGGCGACCTGGCCGGGCAGTTCCCGTTCCCTCTCGGCTGATCCGGTTCCCGGCACCCGCCGGCCGAGGGTCCTTGTGCGCGGGGTCGGAGCAAAGGCCTGGTTCGCACGGGTGGCGGGTGACCGGGTGGAAGTGGCTCACTCCCACCGGCACCCGCCTACCGGTGCACACGACGACCAGGTCGCCGCAAGCATTGCCTTCGCCCTCTTCCGAGCCCGCTCTTGTGCCGTACACCCCCGTGGTCCGGCACTGCGCGATTTCTCGTTCTCCGGTCATCTGGACCTTCGCATGTGGGTCCGGCCGCGCTTGCACCGGCAACGCTATGCATTCACAGAAAGACCCACCACTGCACAGGTGCACCAACCAAGCGGTATGGACTGCGGGTTCTGCACCACTCGCGGAGCGCATGCCGCGGAGATGCACATGATGCGGCTCCGGCTTTGCGGACTTGCACATCAGGCCTCTTTTCATCACACCGCTCGGGGTAGCACCCCGCTTTTCAGCCAGATGGTTCAATTCGCGACCCACCGAAACACGAGAGGTGAGAGAAATCTGCAGGCGCCGCATTTTTACGGCCATTTCAAGGCGATTTCCAGCCACCCAGAGATCCCTCGCCACGCCATGGAGGCGACGATCACTGCACGTCAGACTCGCGTGCGGCTCACGTCGTGGCCGAATCCCATCGAACCCTTCACTGCACACACACCGCCGGCGACGAGAATGGCCGAGGCGTTCGCGCATCCTCCACGGGGGCTCTACCCGGAGCCCGAACAGGATGAAACAGACAAGATTTCTAACGGTCGACAGAAACGCCCCGACGGGCGGGAGCATGCACGTGATCAACCGTCACAGATCGGTGTTTCCGAAGAAATCTCCTGCGACTCTTCCGAACCTTTGGCCCACGCCATCCCCGGCCTGCGGAAAGGGCTCAATATCCAAACCGTGCCAGGATCTGCGGAGCGCCACCCGGCCCGGGGCCTATTCCGGTGGACACGCCGGCCAGGAGCCGTAGGGCTCTCGGCTCAGGCAACCGCGCACAGTTCGCGTGATGGCTCCGGGAGTCGGGGCGCACCCGTCATCAGGTGCAGCGCGAACAGCAGGTCGCGCATACCGGTCAGCGAGGACAGGTCACGGGACAGGAGTCCCTCCAGCGCCCTGATGTGTGAGCGCACCGTTGCCTCCGAGAGGCCCAGTTCACGCGCGGTCGTCTCCAGGTGCGCGTCGCACGTGAGCCAGACCGTCGCCGTGGCGAGCAGCCCACGCCTGTCCTCGCCGGCAGATCTGAGCAGCGTCTCGGCCCAGGCCCGGATCTGCGGCCCGTGGAGCAGCCCCCGGAGTGTGGGCGCATCGGATTCCGGGCTCCCGGCGGGGGGCTCGGGCAGCTCCCGATGGGTGACGAGTTCGAGCGCCAGGCCGACGGTGACGCGGTCGGCCAGAGCCGCGAAGTCCATGTGCAGCAGTTCGGCCGCGCGTGCCACCCGCCGCGTGACGGTGTTGCGGTGCAGGTCCAGACGCCGGGCGGCCACGGTGTAGGGGTAGGCGAGGGCGGTGGGCAGGGTCTCGCGAAGCAGCTCCCACTGCGTTTCGGTCTCCATGAGGGGGCGCAGGAGTCGGCGGGCCCACACCTGTGCGTCATGCGCCGGGAGCAGGCTGACCAGGTCGGTGTCCTGCACCGAGAGGGCCACCGAGTCCGGCTGGTGCAGGGCGAACCGCTGGGCGGTGGTCGCTTCGTGAAGAGCGTGGGCGAGCAGGGACATCGAGTAGACGCCGCTACCGCCCAGAGATGCCCCGGCGCCGACCGCGGAGACCAGATGGGTGAGTGCGAGGGCCACCCTGTCGTCCCCCTCTCCGCCCCGGATCGGGTGGATCACCAGGATCCGGTCGTGGCGGCGCCAGTCCGCGACGACCAGGGCGCGGCTGCCCGTGATGGACTCGCAGCGGCTCATGGCGGCGTCCCGCCGGGCGGGCGAGGTCTCGACGACGAAGACGCGGGCCGTGTCGGGGTCGAGCAGGCCCGGCGCGAGGTTCCTCATGACCCGGCGGGCCTTGGAGACCTCACCGTCCAGCAGCAGCTCGACCGCGGCGTCGCGCGCGGCCCGGGAGGCGTCCGATGCCGCCCGGTATTCGCGGCGCGCCTGGTCCACCAGCCCCAGGAGCTTGGCGGCATGGCGCAGCAGCCGCAGATCGGCGTCGTCGAAGGGTGTACGCCGGGCCACGGCGAGGACGGTGCCCGCGGCGGAGGACGGCCCCAGGGAGATGAGCTGGGTGTGCGGACCCGAACGGGCGTCGGGGGTGCCGCCGTCCACGGACTGGCGGATGATGGCCTGCGCGAGTTCCTCCGCGGCCGTGGCCGGCGATGCGACCAGGACGCGGTCGGGTTCGCTGACCATCACCTGGACGTCGAGGGCCCGGGCGAGCCAGTCGGCGATGCGCTGCATGGCCCGCTGGTCGGCGAGCTGCGCCGGGAGTTCCTGCACGAGTGAGGCGAGTTGGGCGGCCCGGCGCTCGGCGAACGTGAGCCGGAACTGCTGGATGCCTTCGTGCACCCCCTGCCACCGTTCCACCGGCGCGGTGGTGGCAAGGAGGGGGATGTCCAGCCTCTCGGCCAGGTCGACGATGGCCTGGGGGTACGGCTGACGGGAGCTCGGCTGCGTGCTGACGATCAGTCCGGCGCTGCGGTCACGGCCCATGCGCTGCAGCAGGACCTCGACCACCGTGGTGATGCGGCCGCGCAGCCGGAACGGGACCGAGCCCGTGATCAGGACCACGGCGCCGTCGGCCAGGGCGGCCGGTACCCCCTCCTCCAGGAGCTTCTCCGGGGTCACGGAGAAGACGCCCGTCACCTCTGCCGCCTGGGCGGCAGCACTGCACTGGCTGACGAGTGTCAGTTCGAGTTCGGGGTTGCGGGAGGGCAGTGTGCCCAGGGTGGGCAGTGCGCCCAGGGTTGGCATCGAGCGCTCCTCGAAGCGGTCCGGAAGTTGTCGCCCACGCGGTGCCCGTGCCGCCTTCGAGGACGGCATCGGCACCCCGGTCACGACCTCACGCCCGATCTCCTGCGAGCACGGAGCGCCCGTACGGAAGCGGTATTGCGCCTGCGCGACGCACTGTACGGAAAGGACGTTCAGGTGTGCCGGGCGGCGGCTGGAATGCCACCGCCGGAGGACACGCCTCCCGTGCCACGGCCGCCGCCGTGCGGCCGGCGGCCCTGGATGCCAACTGCGGACTCAACTCTCCCCCTGTGTGGTGCAGCACGAGCAGGCAGGCGCGAGCTGCCAGATGTACGGCCACTTCCGGCCGGTGTCTCCGCCGTGTCCGGCCTGTCGGCCGCGGCGGGTCGAGGGCCACCATGGCAGCTCGATATTCCCTGCTCGCAGGCCTGACAGCCTGTACACACACGCGGGTGCGTAAGGTTGCGTTCCTGATCGGGATCCTGCCTTGCACACCCAATCGTGTCAACTAAAGTACACAAGCACAGGGCAGGCAGAGCGAGAGACCGGTACGTGGTTGTGTGCATTCATCAGCGGGACCCCCTTGGGGCCGTGAGCGGCACCCTGCGCCCGAGGTGAGCAACAGCCGTCTGTCGATCGCGGACAAACTCAAGGCCCTCATGGCCGGCCGGCGAGGCCGTGGCCACACATCGCGGTCGCTCTCGGACTCCGTCGACGCCCTGCCCGGCGACCACCCGTCAGTTTCCTTCGCCACCATCGCCAAGGTCGCCAACGGCTCCCAGGACAACCCGACCGTCGGCACCCTGCTGGCCCTGTGCGAAGCTCTGGGTGTCCCACCCGCTCACCTGCTCCCGCACGGGCCCTATGACGATCTCGAGGCGCTCGAGGCGTTCGAGGACCCTCTCGCGCGACGTGTCCTGGCACTGCTGAGCGGTCTCCCGCACAGTGAGCTGGCGGGCGTCATCACAGACTTGGAACGGCGAAGGGCCCACCTCGGCCTGGAGGTTCCGCGCAGTGCGGCCGAGGCGCCGCCGAGCAAGCGCCGACGACGGCGGAGTACGGACGAGGCCGCGCGGTATGCGGCCGATTCACTGGAAGGGCTGTAGGCAGTGGACGGCATAGTCTTCGGGACGTGCACGGTGGCCGGTTTGCTGGTCACCGTGCTCTGCACGCGGAGGGCCCTGGGGAATCCGCGGATCTCCACATGGGCCATCGCCACGGCGTTCGGAGTGTGCACCGTGGGCGTCATGTGCGCCGTCCCCGTGGTCGCCCAGGCCGCACAGGACGTCACCGGCGTCGCCAACTTCGGCAAACTCGTGGCCCACATCTGCGCGATCCTGTGGTGCGCCGCACTGCAGATCACCATGGTGGACCTGGCCTACCGCCCCGAGTACGTGAGGTCGGCGATCTTCCAGCGCGGCTTCGCCGCCGCGGTCGAGCTGGCGATCATGGTGCCGCTCTTCCTGGCGACGAACGCACCCGCCATCGAGTTCACCACCGCCTACGTCGACAACCCGAAGATCGCGGCCTATCTGCTGCTCTACCTCTCCTACGTCATGATCACCTGCGGGGAGTTGGCGTTCATGTGCGGCAGGACGGCACGACGCAACTGGGGTATCCGCCCCTGGAGCGGCGCCGGGTTCTCCCTGTCCGCCATGGCGGCCGCCTTCGGGCTGGCGTACGCACTGACCAAGGGGAGCTACATCATCTTCTTCACCCTCGACAACCCGTGGTCGCTGAAGGCCGAGGAGTTCATCAGCCCCACCCTGAGCGGCCTGGCGGTGCTCTTCCTGTTCGCAGGCCTGACGCTCCCCATGGTCGGCACCCTGCGTGAGCGACTCCGCCAGAAGAGGGCTCTGGCTGCGGGCTGAGGCCTGTCCGGCCCTCATCCGCCGTACAAGCCCCGGTCCGGCGGCCGCCCCGGTGCTCCTCGGTACACGAGCCCTGCCGGCGCTTCCATGGCGCAGGCAGGGCCGTGTTGTGGGGACGAGTACGTATTCAGGACCGGCCGGCCGCCACCGGTGACGCGGCCCGCCGCCGGACGGGAACCTGCCGGCCACCCGGAACGTCTCAGACCGATTCGACCACCGCTCGATACCGGACCGGCAGCTCCTCCAGGCCCCGCGCACGCAGCGAACGGCGCCACCGGGGGGCTGAATTCAGGAGTTCCAGCGTGGGGTAGCGCTCCAGGAGGGCGGCCAGGGCGATCTCCGCCTCGGCGCGCGCCAGAGGTCCGCCGATGCAGTAGTGGACACCGTGGCCGAGCGCCAGGTGGCCGGCCGTGTCACGGTCGAAGTCCAGCACCTCGGGGTGCGAGAAGCGTGCCGGGTCCCGGTTGGCCGCCGCGAGGGACAGCAGCACCGTCTCCCCCGCCGGAACGGTGACCCCGGCGATGGTGACGTCCTCGGTCGGGAACCTGCGGATCGCGAGGAGGGCGGGTCCCTCGAGCCGGGCGAGTTCGACCACCGCGGCCGGAAGCAGGGCGGGATCCTTGCGGAGCCGGGCCAGTTGGTCCGGCTGCTGCAGGAGGGTGTGGATGGCGTTGCCGATGAGCTGGGCCGTGTTCTCGTAGCCGGCGAACAGGACGAGGAAGACCACCGACAGCAGTTCGTCCTCGCTCAGACGGTCCCCGTCGGCGTCCCGGACGGCAATCAAATCGGACAGCAGGTCGTCGGCCGGTTCGCTGCGCTTGTGCGCCACGAGCCCGGTGAGGAACCCGAGCATCGCCACCAGCGCCTCCTTCACGGCCCCCGGCCGGGCCGGGTCCGGCGCGACCAGAGCATCCGTCCAGCTGCGGAAGTCCACGCGATGCTCTTCGGGTATCCCCAACAAGTCGCAGATCACGATGACCGGAAGCGCCACGGCGTACTCCGCCACCAGGTCCGCACTCCCGGCCGGACCCAGCTCGTCGAGAAGACGGTCGGCGGTCGCACGGATCGGTGTCCGCAACTGTTCGACCCGCCGAGAGGTGAAGGCCCGGCCCACCAGACCACGGATCCGGGTGTGATCCGGAGCGTCCATGTTGAGCAGGTTGGCGTCCAGAGCCGGCGGGAGGGCGAAGCCACGGTACGTACCCTCCGCCGCATTGCTCTTGTCCAGGGAGAGCCTGGGATCGGCCAGCGCCTCACGGACGTCGTCATATCGTGTGACCAGCCACGCGGGAGTGCCGTCGGTGCCCGTGATCCGGCACACGGGCGCAGTGTCCCGAAGCCGCTCGTAGACGGAATACGGGTGCTCGATCAGTTCGCCATGAAGATCCATGAGCCCACCCTAGGGCGCAGCGGAATGCCCGCGGGGCCGGCCCCGCGCGACCCGGCTCATCGATGCTCCGCGATCGCGGGTGCGGGCCACGGTCGACCCCGCCCGCTCCAGAGCCATCGGACGTGCCGTCATCCGCCATGTTCCCGGCAGGTTCAGGCGGCCACCGCCCGCGTGCTGCTGGCCTGCGTACCGCTGGCGCGGGCGAGGGGCGGACCGCTCGCATGGGCGCTGCGGCCGGCTGCGAAATCGCGCGGGCTGCCACTCGTGAAGAGCTTGAAGTCGCGGTTCAGATGCGACTGGTCGAAGTAGCCGCAGGTGTCGGCTACTTGACTGAGCGATGCCGGAGTCTGCAGAAGCTGGAGGGCGTGCTGAAGCCGGGTGATCCGGACCGCGACCTTGGGGCTCAGGCCGATGTGTTCGCGGAAGCGCTGCTGGAGCCGGCGGGCACTCCAGTCGGCGGCCTCGGCGAGCTCCTGGACGGTGGTGCGTCCTTTGCCCCTGGTCAGTTGGTCCCAGACATGGCGGATCTCGGCCGCCCCCGGAGGCGGATCGGCCGCCCGGGAGGCGAGGGCGTGGTCCAGCAGGGTGAAGCGCCGGCACCAGTTGCCGGCGCCGGCCAATCGCCCGTGGAGCTGCAAGAGCCAGGGCAGGGAGAGCTGCTCGGGCTCCACGACCGCGTCCGTGAGCTGATGCATCGGGATGCGGAAGAGGGCGGACGCGGCCCAGGGGGTGAAGGCGATCTCGATGCCGTGGATCCGGCCGTGGTGAGTGCCCAGTCCCGCCTGCTGCTGCGGCCCGCACAACAGGGAAGTGTGGCTGATGGGGGCCCGTCCCGGGCCGCAGAGCAGGGTCAGGGGTTCGGCGAATCCGAGGACGAGGTACACGCATCCGTCCGGGGCCTCCAGGCGTGCTCGGGCACTCGGAGCGTCGATGCGGAATCCGCGGTAGCCGAGTATCCCGGGCAGGCCCACGGGTCCGGCGCGGCGGGCCACCTCCCAGCCGAGGCCGGCATGGATGTCGATGCCCGGACATAAGGGTGCCACCAGTTGCACGGGTCCCCCTGAATGATCAGCGGCATGGAAGTGCAAGGCGCGGCCGTGGGCCGCGGCGGTCAGTGGCTACCTTGCCCTGCCGGACCGAGCTCGCACCCTGTGACGCTCGTCACCGCATCGAGTGGCGGCGCGGGCTCGAGGCATCGGGGGCCCGGTCCGCGGGCTTCGCGTTTTTCCAAGACGGCGGTTCGGCGCCACGGGCATCGTCATCCCCGGCTCACCCCCCCCAGCAGGGTCTCGGGACCCTGCCGACCGAAGGAGCTCCCATGAGGATCACCCGCTTCACCACCGCAGCAGCGATCACCCTCGCGCTGGCGAGTGCCGTGGCGACCGCCGGGCAGGCCGCCGCAGGGACGGCGGCCGGCTCCGCCGCGGAATTCCGTGCGCAGTCCCTCGCCGCCGGTCTCAGTTCCGCCCAGTCCCGTGCCCTCCAGTCGGATGTCGATGCCCGGCTGGCCCAGGAAGGCGGTACACAGACCGCGGCCAACGAGATCACGCTGGCCAACGGCACCGAGATCCTGCTGGTGCTGCCCGGCGAGACCTACGCCCGCGACCTCGACGCCCCCGCCCAGCGGACCGCCGGCTCCCTCGCGGCCCCGTCCAGCTGTGGCTCGTACACCTTCTGCGCTTACCGTGGCTCGAACTTCACGGGGGACGTCAAGCGTCAGAAGCTGTGCAGCGAGACCATCGACGTCTCCTCCTGGACCGGCACCGGCTCCTGGAGCAACAACCAGTCGTCCGGTACCCGGGCCCGGATGTACGGCAGCAGCGGCGAACTCCGCTACACCACGCCCGGGGCGTACTCCGAGGACCGCAGCGGCTCCTGGAACACCATCTTCAAGATCGACGCCTGCTGACACCGGGCGCCGGTCGCCAACGGGCGGACCGCTGCCGTGTGATGCCGCACCGTCAGATGCATCACCGTCCGGCTACCGCCCTGTGCGGCGGGAGCCGGACCCATGGCGAGGTGGCGCGGTGTGACCGCGCCGAGCGGCCGCGAACGCAAAGCCCCGGCCGGGTTCGCAGGCCTCCAGGGCCGACCCGCGCGTCAGCCCCGTCGCCGTGGGGGCCGACGCCTCCCCGGCGAAGGCTCCAGCGCGGCGTCGGGTGAGGAGAACCCGCCCGGAACTGCGGCCCGCTGCACGGGCTGCGCCGCGCCGGCTGCTGCGGGCGCCGGGACGGCGGGCCTGCCCGTGGCCAGGATCGTGGTGTGCGGGATCTGCCTCGCGCAGGCCTGGCACACTTCCGCCAAGGTCCAGACCTGGCCGACGGCCGGGTTGTGGACGAGGACCAACAACGTGGTCCCGGCACACTGGACGCGGGCCTCGTGGAGAGCGCACTGTGCGCTGCCGCAGGTGCACGAGGTTTGGGGTCGGATGGTGGCGAGGCGTGCGTGTGCCTTGGCGTGGTCTGCGGCGAAGCGCCGCAGACTCGCGGTGTCCTTCGAGCGGGCCGGCATCCGGCACGCGGCGCTGCTGCAGGTGACGGACACGGTGTGATCGGGATGACCGGTGAGCCGGACCGTCCAGGTCCGCCCCGGCACACGGGATCCGGGCATGAGGGTCAAGTTGGTGTTCCCGTCGTCGTCGTGCTGGTATTCGGAGGCGTCTCTGCCCGACTGGTGGAGGAGTCGGATGCGCGCGAAGCCTTCTCGTGGGAGGCGGCGCGGAGCGAGCAGGAATGGGGCCCGCGGGAACGTGCCGGCCCGGGCGGGACTGCCTGAGGCCTTTTTCGCACGTCCGGAGGGCTACGTCAATGGCGGCCGACCGACGTTGCACGAACCGTGACCCCGCCGAGCCCGTTCCGGCCCGACCGCCGGCACTTCAGGAACACCGACTGCGGACTCCAGGTCCTCGTGGTGGGGTCGAACCCGGTAGGACCGGGTCGTGACGCGCAGGCAACTCGCACATGCTCAGATGACGTTCACCGAGTCGACCGCGAGCGGCATCTCTGCGCGGTCGTGCTCCAGCGTCCCCGTCACCCGGTACTCGGTGCGCGGCCGCACGCCCGTCGGAACCGGACGCAGTGGCGGCTGCGGGAGGCGAGACCGACCGTGGCAGGTCCGGTGCCATGGCCCGCCTTCCCGCAGACTTCCCGGAGCTCAGCGGCAGCCTGTCAGCCTTCGACGCCCGTCGTGGTGTGCGCGGCGCCGACCGGTTTTGATTCCGGGGAGCCGCGCTGGCGGAGGTAGATGGAGAGGACGACCATGGCCGCGACGGCGAGGAGTTCGGACTGCCAGTTCTGCAGGGTCCGGTTCCAGAAATCGGGAGTGATCAGATATCCGGCCCAGCTGACCGGGTCCTCGAGCTGACGCAGTTGCCGGCCGTTGTAGGCGGCGGTGCCCGTGATGGACTGCGCCAGCCAGGACAGCACGAACAGGCCGCCCATCACGATCCCCAGGGAGCGTGCGTACAGGGCCTGGCGCCAGTCCTTGGTCCCCGCCCACCCGGGGGAATCGGCGCGGGCGTGGTCGCCCATGCGCTGCTCCTCCTCGCTTTCCGGGCCGGCCTGGTGGACCTTCTTCGACTCCGGCGAGCCCCGCTGGACGAGGTAGACGGTGCCGAAGATGTAGAGGAAGAACTGGAGGAACTCCGACTGCCAGTTCTCCGTGACGTCCACGGCGAAATCGGAACTCAGCAGATAGTCCCCGAAGCCGATCGGCTGCATCCCGTCCACGGTCAGCTGCTCGTTGAACTCGGCATGCCCCGTGACCGCCTGGCAGGCGAGGACGACCAGAAAAGCGATACCGAGGCGAGAGTGAGACTGTTCTCCCGCCAGAAACTCCCCCGGCTTCCACGGCCGTCCGTCATCGCTGCAGCACCCCGATGGTGATGAAGTATCCGAGCCCGACCAGGATCACTCCCAGCGTGGCGACGAACAGGAAACGCACCTCAGGCCCCCTTGACCAGGCAGTGGTACGGCTTTTCGGGCTCCGGTGTGCAGCCCGCGGCCACCACCTTCCAGCCGCTCGTGAACTGCGACAGGAACAGGGTGTCACCCGACATCCGGACCATGGCCTGTCTCCCGTACGCGTCCACGCCTCGGACGGCGCCGGCCCGGGGAAGTTCCTCGGCGGCAAGCGCCTTCGCGCAGGGCTGCCGCTCGCCCTGCTCCAGGTCCTGGCGGGTGGACGGGGCCAGCAACGCGCACGCCCGTACGTGCTCACCGGCGGCCAGAGCCTCCTCGAAGGCCAGACCCGCCCGCAGTGCCGCGTCCTCCCGGGCCGCAGGACCCCCGCACCCGCACGCGGCGAGAGCCAGCAGGCACGGCACGAGCAGGCGCCGGCCATGCCGCGTGCGGGGAAGGCGTGGTGCGGTCACTTCGAATCGGCGCTGGGAACGGCCAGCGGGTCCCGCGGTGCGCCGTCCTTCGCGGCCTGGAGCTGTTATCCGAGTTCGGTCCAGACCACCGCGTGGTGCTCCTCGATGCTCTCCAGGATGTGATCGGTCGTCTCGGGGGCGGCCTCGCGAGCGGCGGGATAGAAATACTTCTCCTCGATCCACGCGTGCACCGTCAGTTCCTCGATGACCTGATCGGCGATCTCACGGCGCTCGCCGGTGTCTTCGTCCGAGGTCTTCTGGAACCTCTTGAACAGCTTCTCGACCGTCTTGTGGTCCTCGCGCAGCAGCACGATCGCATCCATGCTCAGTGCCCCGGCTCAGGTGTGGATACGGCTGTTGACGCCGTCGTGGGCGTCGGCGTGCTCGTCGTCGAACCAGTAGTCGGCGGCAGCCAGATAGCGGAATGAATGCCCGCCGTGGCTGGGCAGCGTGACCGTGGCAGCCCGGGTGCCGTCTCCGCGGGGCTTGAGGGGGTGTGCGGCGGGGTTCCAGTGGTTGAAGTCCCCCACCACACTGACCGGCCCGGCCGGGCGGTCCTCGGGGAGCACAAAGGTGACCTGGGTGCGGCCCTTGAGCTGTTTGCGTTCGAGCATCGGAACTCCCGGCGATGAAAACGGGACAGAAGCGCCCATACTGTGGCGTAGGCGATGCCCGCCTCCGGCCCCCGCACCGCCAGAAGCTCGGCGTTCACCCGCACTGCCCCGCCCGGGCCGGTCACATCTGTCAGGACCAGTCCGATGACGCCCGCGGGGTCCTCCCACCCCGGCACGGACGCCAGGAGCTGCAGCGGGAAGGAGAACGCGATCATGACCACGGCGGCCGGGTGCCGTTCAGCGGGCGGCGCCCACCCCAGCTGGAGCCCGGTGGTGACGAAGGCTCCTCCCGCCAGCGCCAAGAAGCCGAGCGGCAGGGGCGTGCCGAGGGGCCTCAACAGCATCGCCGTCGCGCGGGGCGCGCTCCGGCTGTCACTTGCGGAGTACCGCGGAGGCGTCGAGCGGGACGACCACTGCTGTCCGCAACGGCATCTCCAACCACGACGGCCACGAGATCCCGCTTCCCGAGGCACTGGAGCAGGGGCACGTGTCTCGTTCCGACTCGACGGCCGCAAGCTCCACGGCGCCTACTCCCGCACCCGCACCGACTGACCCGCGACGAGGGCGGACATGACTGCTGTGGATGAAAGCGGTCGCGATGAAGGGGGCGGTCACCGAGTTCCTCGGGAGCTCCGGCACGACCGCGTCGAGGTCGAACCGGTCGAGGATCTCCCGGGTGTAGCGCTCGGCGTATTCACGCGCCAGAACGATGCGGCTGCGCTTCCCCACGCACTGGCGGTCGTCCTCGCGGTACTGGAGGTGACGCAGTTCTGTCGTCGGCGCCAGCCCCCTCATGTGCCGGTAGCCGGTGCCCACCGCGCCGAGCGCGCGCTGCAGGCGTACCGAGTTGGCCCAGGAGTAGTCGGCGCCCCGGACACCGCGACGCTGGCCCAGGTCGAGCAGCAGTCCTACGTTCGCACGGGTGAGCTTCTCGAGGAAGGCATCGGCCGTGAAGCCGTAGACGCCGATCGTCGCGACCACCAGGGCGTGCCGCCGGGTGAGACGCCGCCCGGCGAGTCCAGCACCGGTTCCGGAGCCGGCCCGTACCGCCCTCTCACCCGCGGCTGGGCCAAGGGCCCCCTCCTGGTGATCTGCCTGGTCGCCGTGGCCTGCGCCCTCTTCTTCCTGGCCTACGCCGTCATGCTGAACCTCTGAGCCGGGCCGCCCTGCGGCCAGGAGCAGGTCCGATGAGACGGCGGAACGTGTTACGCGGCTCTGGGTCTGGAATGGGTGCGGACATGTCTGCCTCCTCGTACCCCTGCGTTGCCGACGGGTCGGCCGGGCTCGTCCGGCGCCTACCCACCCGGTGGCGCCCCATGACACCTCTTCCGACACCCGGCGAACCACAGTGGCCGCTCGCTGCGTTCCCTCCCGTCTATGGCGACCCCCGAACGCATCGCGCGCGCGCACCGCCCGTCGGACGCGCCGCAGGGTGCTGGTCGGACGTTGACGCTCTTCGCCGTCCAGATCGCCATGCGCCAGGTGCCGGCCGCTCCGTTCTCGGTGCTCGGGCAGATGATTCCGTTCCGTACGTACTTCCACCTGCGCGAACCGCTGTCCGGCTCCACCCCACCGAGACGCTCCCCTCGCTCCCCCGGGGACCCGCGCTCCCCATGTCGCATGCGTGTCGAAGGCGTACGGTGGAAGGAGCCCGGTAGGACGCCGACCACTCCCAGGACGGCGCCCTTCGTCTCCAGCGCTCCCGGAAGGCGGAGGTCGGCGGGGCGAGGAGGCGGTCATGAGGAGCAACCCGCCGGAACCCGCCGACCTGCCGATGTCGGCGCCGGAGCTGAAGACCGACACGGTACGGGTCGGTGACTCCGTGGTGTGCGTACTGTCCGGGGATCTCTACGTCGGCACGCACGACGTCGGCGACCGCGCCCTGCGCACCGCACTCGACCTGCGCCCCGCCCTCCTCGCCGTCGACCTCGATGCCGTGGAACTGTTCACCGCCGACGGCCTGAACCTCCTCCTCGGCCTGCGCGACACCGCCCGCGCACGAGGCGTGCCGCTGGCCCTCGTCTCCCCCAGCGAGGCCGTCCGGCACGTGCTGGAGGTGACCGGTGCGGCGGGCTCGTTCGACGTCCATCCGACCGTCGCGGAAGCCGCCGCACGCCACGCGCCCTGATCCCGGACACCGGCCGCTGCGTAGGGGGTACGAAGGCGGGCAGGGGCGAGCTACAAGGCAACGCCGCCCGCTTCTCAAGGGATCGATCATGGGCCCACCGCCGTCCCCTCCTCCTGCACTCCCCCACCGCGAACTGGAATTCGGTTCCGAGACGGCGGGGGCATGCGGTGCCGGGATCGCCTGGATACGCCGGACTCTGGACGACTGGCACCTGCCCGCCGAAAACGGCGACGCCGTCCTGGTCGCGGGGGAGCTGCTCGCCAACGCCGCCCAGCACGCCGGCGGCGTCCTGCGGCTCTCCTTCGATCACCGGGGCAGCGTGCTGCGGATCGCCGTCACCGACCCCAGCCCCGATCCGCCCCGCCTGGGCGAGCACCGGCCCGACGCCATCGGGGGCCACGGCCTCTTCCTCGTCGACCGGCTCACCGTCAACTGGGGAACCCGACAGGAGGGCAGCGGCAAAACGGTCTGGGCAGACCTCCCGCTTCCGCCCTGAAGGTCGATCGGGGTGTTCGGTCCGTTCCTCGAAGAAGGCGACATCCTGGGACACGAACCGATGGGCATCATCGTGGAGACGGGGCCGGACGTCACCGCCGTCCAGCCCGGCGACCGGGTCGTGGTGCCGTTCAACGTCTCCTGCGGCACCTGCTTCATGTGCGTACGGGGCCTGCACTCGCAGTGCGAGACCACGCAGGTCCGCGAACACGGCATGGGCGCCTCCCTCTTCGGCTACACCAAGCTCTACGGCCAGGTGCCCGGCGGGCAAGCGGAGTACCTGCGGGTGCCGTTCGGCAACACGCTGCCCATCAAGGGCCCGGACGGCCCCCCGGACGACCGGTTCGTCTACCTCTCCGACGTACTGCCGACGGCCTGGCAGGCGGTCCAGTACGCCGATGTGCCGCCGGGCGGCAGCCTCGCCGTCCTCGGCCTGGGCCCCATCGGGCGGCACCATCTCCCTGTCCGGGGTCTACGGAGGCATGGCCGACCCGATGCCGTTGCTGACGCTGTTCGACAAACAGATCCAGCTGCGCATGGGGCAGGCCAACGTATGGCGCTGGGTCGACGACCTGCTGCCCCTGGTCCGCGACGGAGACCCCTTGGGCGTCGAGGACTTCGCCACCCACCGGCTACCCCTGGCCGACGCACCGCACGCCTACGCAATGTTCCAGAAGAAGCAGGACGGCGCCGTCAAGGTCCTGTTCACTCCCTGAACGCGCAGCACGCCCTGACGGGTTTCGGCTTGCCTCTGCGGGTCAGACGCGGAAGGAGCGGCCCTCCGTCGTCAGGCGGAAGCCCTTTACCGTGAGGGGCAGCGGGGTGCCGCGAGGAAGGACGAAGCCATGGACCACTCCCGCGCACCGGTGTTGGAGGCTCTGGAGCAGTTCCGTCGCAGGGGTGACGTCGCCTACGGACCCCCCGGCCACAAACAGGGGCGAGGGGTGGACCCGCGTGTGCTGGACGTGGTCGGCCCGGACGTGTTCCGCTCCGACGTCCTGATGCTCAACGGACTGGACGACCGCCGGCAGTCGCGCGGCATCTTGGAGGGGGCCCAGGAGCTGATGGCGGACGCAGTGGGAGCGGAGCAGGCGTTCTTCTCCACCTGCGGCAGCTCGCTCTCGGTCAAGACGGCCATGCTGTCCGTCGCCGGGCCCGGGGAGAAGCTGCTGGTCTCCCGCAACGCGCACAAGTCCGTGATCGCCGCCGTGATCATCAACGGTGTCGAGCCGGTCTGGGTTCACCCGAAGTTCGATGCCGACCGCCACCTGGCCCACCCGCCGGAGCCCGACGACGTACGGAAGAAACTGCGCGAGAACCCCGACGCGAAGGGCATGCTCCTGATCACCCCCACCGACTGGGGCAGCTGCGCCGACATCCGCGGCACCGCCCGGGCGTGCCACGACGCGGACGTGCCCTTGATCGTGGACGAGGCGTGGGGTGCCCACTTGCCCTTCCACCCCGCTCTGCCGGCCTGGGGCATGGACCACGAGGCCGACCTCGTGGTCACCAGCGTGCACAAGATGGGCGCCGCGATCGAGCAGAGCTCCGTCTTCCATCTCCAGTACGACCGCGTGTCCCCCGAGGTGCTCAAACAACGCGAGGACCTCCTGGGCACCACCAGTTCCTCGAGCCTGGTGTACGCCACGCTCGACGGCTGGCGCCGCCAGATGGTCGAGCACGGCCACGCACTGCTCGGCGCGGCACTGCACCGGGCGGAACGCATCCGGTCCCGTATCGCCGACCTCCCGGGCCTGGAGGTGATGGGCCGCGAGGTCGTCGACCAGGGCCTGACCGCCGACCTCGACCCCCTGAAGATCGTCATTGACGTCCGCGGCCTGGGCATCAGCGGCATGCAGGGCGCCGAGTGGCTGCGCACCCACCGCCACGTGGACGCCGGAGGCTCCGACACCTGCCGGATGAGCGTCTCCATCACCTTCGCGGACGACGACGAGACCGAGGAGATCCTGCTCACCGCCCTCAAGGCCCTCGTCGACGGCGCCCCGGCGATCGAACCCCGGACCGAGGTGCGTCTGCCCGGGCCCTCCGGGCTGGAACTGGAGCAGGCCGTGCTTCCGCGAAAGGCCTTTTTCGCGGAAGCCGAGCACGTGGACGCGGATCGGGCCGTGGGCCGCATCTCGGCCGAGACCATCAGCCCGTACCCGCCCGGCGTGCCGGCGATCGCCCCGGGTGAGGTCATCACCCGCGAAGTCCTCGACTACCTGCGCAGCGGCGCCGAACACGGTGTGCTGCTGCCCGACGCGTCGGACGGTTCGGCGCGCACCCTGCGCGTCGTGTCCGAGCCATGATCACGTGAGTGTCCGCGCCGCCCGGTGCGTCAAGCGGGCGCCGACGAGCCGATGACCACCCCGGCGGCAAGATCGGTGGGGTAGCGCGCCCCGGACGTGGTGAAGGCGACGGCCGCGGCGGTGTGCCCGGAGGAGTCGGGGCGACCCGGTCCCAAGCCGGCCGTCCGCTCACCGGCCTTCCGGCTACGTTACGAGCAGCCTCGCGGCGGTGACCAGCCGGCACCCTGGACCATCCGGCTCCCGCCGGGAGGGTGGCGTACCGAAGGCTCTGTCCGGGGCGCGAAGGGATTGCCGGACTCGCTACGAGCCGGTGTCACCCCGACGGTGTGTCCTCGAAGGTGATTTCGCCGCTCGGGCGGAGTTCGGCCGCCATGTTGCGTTCCATCATGTGCAGGGCCGCCTCGGCGAGACCGGCGTCGATGTGCGCCACCGCGTCGAGGGCCACGACGACGTCGAGGTGCCGGATATGGGCGTCCAGTGCCGAGTAGAGCACGCACTGCTCGGTCACCTGCCCGCACAACACCACCCGTTGGACATCGAGTTGATCCAGCAGGTAGGCCAGCGGCGTTTCGAAGAAGACCGAGTGCCGTGCTTTGACCACGAAGAGCGCGTCCTCGTCGGGCGCGACCGGCTCCACCAGGTCGGAGTACCGGCCTTCGAGGGCGGCTTGGAGGATCTCGCCGTGGTGGGAGCGCCAGCGGCCGAAGTTGTCGTTCACGTAGACGACCGGCGCATCGGCGTCCCGCGCCCGCTTGAGCAGCGCCCCGACCCCTGGAAGGGCTTCGCGGACGGAACGCACCAGCACCTCGGCGTCCTCGTGCTCGTAGGTGTTCAGCATGTCGATCACGATGAGTGCGGTCCGACCCATGTCGCCGCCTTCCGTCACCCCGGGCACCTGCCCGCGCCACCGGGTGCCAACCGCCCCGTCGCGCGTCCGGTCGGTGAGATCTTGAGGGGCGGAGGCAGTGCTTCCTTCCCGGGGATGGACAAGGGTCGTCGCAGGATCGCTGCAGACCAAGGTGCAGGGCACGGCCGACAAGATCCTGCCCGACAGCCTCGAGGCAAGCGGGCACCGCCGTGGAGATCAACTGCCGGCCCGAACGGCGTGACCCGCCGGACGACCTGCTCCTGCAGGCCGCCGCCGCAGGCTGCAAGTTCGCCGTGGACACGGACGCGCACGCCCCGGAACAGCTGCACTGGCAGAGCTCGGGTCACGCGCGTGCGGCACGGATCGACCTGGCGGCGGACCGGCTGATCACACCCCGCACCACCCGCATGCAGGCCGCCTCCCGCTACCGCCCCCGTGCGTCGGCGGCTTCGGGAGCGGGCTCCTCTGCGCGGACCCCGGACTCCTGCCGGGCGCGCGGGCGGTAGCGGGAGACGGCCACTCCGGCGAGGCAGAGAAGACCGCCCAGCAGGGTGAGCCAGACCGGCACTTCACCCAGGAGTACCCAGCTCAGCAGGACGACGATGGCCGGTACTGCGTAAGTCGTCGCCCCGAGCTTCCCGGCCGGCATCCGCGCGAGGGCGTACGTCCACGTGGTGAAGGCGAGGGCGGTCGGGACCACGCCCAGGTAGACCATGTTCAGCGTTGCGGACAGCGGAGCCCTCGCGACCTCGTCCACCAGCCGACCGGTGAACGGCAGGCAGGCCACGGTCCCGGTGAAGCAGCTGTAGGCGGTGACCTGCAGCGGCGTCGCGAAGGAGAGCGCGGGCTTCTGCGCGACGACCCCCGTCGCGTACGCCGCTGCTGCGATCAGGCACAGCGCCACTCCGAGCACCGGGGTCGAGCCGTTGCCGCCGGACGACATCGACAGGCCGACGACCACGGCGCCCGTGAAGGAGACCGCCATGCCCGTCAGCAGCCGCGGCGGCAGGGCCTCGCCGAGCAGGCGCGCGGCGAGGAGCGCCATCAGGATCGGACCGGTGTTCACGAGCAGGGACGCGGTACCCGCGTCGACGAGGCGTTCGCCCCAGTTCAGCGCGACCGTGTAGCCGGCGAACCAGACGAGTCCGGACAGCAGGATGCCCCGGCGGGCCCCGCGCGGCGGCAGGCCCTCGCGGCGCACGAGGAGGAGCACAGCGAGGACCAGCGAGGCGGCGAGCAGCCTGCCGAGGGCGAGGGCCCCCGGCGAGTAGGCGGCTCCGGCGCTGCGGATGGAGACGAAGGCGGACGCCCAGGCGAACACCGTGCAGCAGACGGCGGCGGCGGTGAGGAGGCCGGGCGGAAGGGCGCGCGGAGGGGTCTTCATACCTCCGGACTCTACACCGAACACTTCGGTGTTGGCCGAACTATTTTCTCTGCAACTTCCCGACGGGCTCCCGGAACGACGGGAACTTCCGGAGCGCCTGCTAGCTCCACGCCCCGGGCGTGAGGCCCAGCAGTCCACCGAAGGCCTCCTCCCCCTCCCCCGTCACCAGCAGGCCCCGCCCTCCCCCCTCCGGTCGCACCACCCACGCCTCGGCCAGGGCCCGCGCACACAACCGCGCCCCCGCCAGGCCGCCCAGGTGGCGGCGGCGCTCGGTCCAGTCCAGGCAGGAGCTCGCCAGCGGCCTGCGACCCGCGCCCGTCACGTCGACGCCCGCGCGGCGGCACCAGTCGAGGCCGGCCCCGGTCAGCTCGAACACGCCCTCCGTGCGCAGCAGGCCCCTGCCTTCCATCGCGTCGGTCACCGCCATGCCGAGCCGGCCCGCGAAGTGGTCGTAGCAGGTACGGGCCCGCGCCAGCGGGTCGGGCGCGGCGACCACCGGCACCGTGTGTGCCGCGTCCCGGCCCGGGACGGCATAGGAGGCCAGTTCGTCCACCAGCCGGGCCGTGGCGGCGTCGGCGATGCGCACGTAGCTGTGCCGCCCCTGCCGCTCCGTCACACAGATCCCCGCGTCCAGGAGCCTGGTCAGATGCCCGCTGACAGTGGAGGGGGCGACCCCGGTGGTCCGGGCCAGCTCGCCCGCGGTCCAGGCGCGCCCCTCCAGCAAGGTCATGCAGATCGCGGCCCGGGTCTCGTCGGCCAGGGCCGCGGCGAGAGAAGCGAGCCGCGCGGCCGGAGCCGGGGAATCCGCCTGTCCGGGAGCAAGTACGTGGTCCATGACTCCAGAATGCCCCATCATTTCGGTGTTGGACGAATGATGGGGCGCTCCGTCTCAGAGGGTGCATCCGGGCCCGTCCCCCGTTGCCGCCATTGCCGGGCTACGCCCGGCATGCACGCCGACAGCACCGTGTCGAGCGGGATGGCCCGGAGCTGCCCCGCCCGACCACCCGCGGGCGGGCCATGGGCACCGTACGTCTGTGGCGGCGCATGCTCCGTGGTGCACGCCCCTTCGGCCCGGCGATCTCCACCCCCGGTTCCACCCGTGGGTCCAGGTGCCGCGAGCTGCGTCGCAGCAGTCTGTAGGACATGACAGCAACCGAATGGATCACCGACGCAGCCCTCATCCTGATCGTCTTCCGGCAGCTGCGGGAAGGCCGTCTCGACCGCAAGACCTTCCTGCTGCCGCTGGGCATCGTGGCCTTCGTGGCGTACTCGTACCTCGACACCGTCCCCACCGGGGGCAACGACCTCGTCCTGATCGCCGCACTGATGGCCGTCGGCGCCGCACTCGGCATCGGCGGCGGCGTCTACACCCGGATCCGCGCCCTCGACGGACACCTCCTGATCAAGGCGGGTGCGGTGTCGGCGGTCCTGTGGGTCGTGGGCATGGGAGCGCGAATGGGCTTCCAGGTATGGGTCGAGCACGGTGGCGGCGCCGACGGCGTCGCACGGTTCAGCCTCGCGCACCACATCACCGGTCAGCAGGCATGGGTCGCGGCCTTCGTGCTGATGGCTCTCACCGAGGTCGTCACGCGGGTGGCCACCATCTACGTGCGCAGCCGGACGGTCAAGGCACTCCGCCCCGTGGCCCTCCTCGACCGTACGGCCTGACCGTGCAGTATGTTCGGCCCGTGCCCGCAGACCAGAGCGCCCCGCCCCCCAGGACGGACACCGGCCGGGGGGCGGAACCGCGCCCCGTTCCCGGACAGGACCCGCGCGTGCAGTGGGTGGCGAGCCTCGCGGTCGTCGTGGTGGGCGCCCTGACGATCCGGCCCATGGGCTTCAGCGGCCGGGGGCTGGCCGTGGCGGTCCTCTTCGTGGTCAACGCCGCCGCGCTGCTGGCCAGGCGCCTGCCCGAGCACAAGGTGTCCCCGCGTCTCGCGCTGATCTGGCTCACCCTCGGCGTCGTCGCGGCAGCCGCCCTCATCGGTGTCAGCAGCAGCGGAGCGGGTTACCTCTTCGCCTTCTTCCTCGCCGGCCACATCGGATACCGGCTGGAGACCAGGCCGGCCCTCGTGCTCGCGGGGATCTGCAGTCTTCTGTGCGCCGCGGTCCTCTCCTTCCGCCTCGGACCGGGGTACGAGGCGCTGCCGTGGGCGTTCGGGCTGCTGACCGGCCTGCCCGTCCTGATCGGCATCGTCAACCGCACCCAGCGCCAGGCCGTACGGGCGGCCCTCGACGCGGCGGAGTCGGCCGAACGCGCCGCCCGGGCCGAGGCCCGTACCGCAGTGCTGACCGAACGGGGCCGGATCGCCCGGGACGTGCACGACGTGCTGGCGCACTCACTCGCCGGGATCAACATGCAGCTGGAACTGGCGGACGCGCTGATCGACACCGGCGACCTGGAGAAGGTCCGCCAGGCCCACGACAAGGCACACGGGCTGGTCAAGGAGAGCCTGAGGCAGGCGCAGTGGACCGTGCACGCACTGCGCGAGGACACGCTGCCCCTGCTGGAGAGCCTTTCCGCGATGCTGGAGTCCTCGGGCCACCACGACGCTCTCACCGTCACCGGGACCGTACGCGAAGTGCCGGCCCGGACCGCCCAGAACCTGCTGCGGATCGCACAGGAAGCCCTCACCAACGCGGCTCGGCACGCTCCCGGCGGCGCCGTGGAGGTGGAGCTGACGTATGCCGAAGCCTCGATCACGCTGAGCGTCCGCAACGGGCCCGCCACCCGCGAGGTGAACGCGGGCGCGGGCAGCGGGATGGGACTGATCGGCATGCGCGAACGGGTCGCCCTGCTGGGCGGAACGGTCACCGCGGGCCCGGTCACCGAAGGACCGCACCACAACGGCTGGCAAGTGGAGGCAGTGATCCCGACATGAGTGAACGCGCTGAGCAGCAGCAGCTGCGGGTGGTCGTCGCCGACGACCAGGCGGCCGTCCGCGAGCCCCTCGCGGCGGTTCTCGACCTGGCCGAGGACATCGACGTCGTGGCAGCCGCCTCCAACGGCCACGAGGTGCTGGAGGCGGTCGGCGCCGGGCCGGTGGACGTCGTGCTGATGGACCTGAGAATGCCCGTGATGGACGGGATCGAGACCACCCGGCGACTGGCCGAGCAGTACCCGGATGTGGCGGTGGTCGTCCTGACCACCTTCGCCGACGACGACTCGATCCTCGGCGCACTGGGCGCCGGAGCCCGCGGATACCTGACGAAGAACGCCGGCCGCCGCGACATCACCCGCGCGATCCGGGCCGCAGCGGCCGGTCAGTCCGTACTCGACCGCGCGGTCCAGGACCGCCTGCTCGCCACGGCACGGGCCAGGGAACCCGCGCCGCCGGGGCGGGACCTGCCCGCGGACCTCACGCCCCGGGAACGCGAGGTACTCGCGCTCATCGGCCTCGGGCTGCCCAACCGGGGCATCGCCGAGAAGCTGTTCATCAGCGAGGCCACCGTCAAGACGCACATCAACAACCTGTTCGCCAAAGCGGGCATCCGGGACCGGTCGGACGCCGTCCGCCGCGCCATCGAAGCAGGCCTCGCCTGACACGCCCTCCGTCAGGCCTCTCCCCCGGACGCTCAGATCACCTTGAGGCACAACGTCACGGTGCCGTGGAGGGCTTGGACCGATTTCGTCTTGCACTGACTGCCCTTGTCAGGGCCGAGGATCTGGGTGATCTGCACACGGTGGTCGTATCCGCTGGGGAAACGGGCATCGGCGCAGTCCCAGCCGTCGAGCAGCTGGACGCTATCCAGTTCACCACCCTTGGCGTTGCCGAGTACGCAGTCTCCGACGCGGAATTGGCGGTCGACGCACAGGCTGACGTCAGGGGGTCCCTGGTGGGTCCATTCCGCGCTGCCCCCACGGGGAGGGCCCGGGCACTCAGGGCCGATGGGCCCCACGCGGGTGACTCGGTAGTACGCGTTCCACGCGTCGCAGGGAACTACGTCCGGTTTGAGGGAGTCGTTTGGCTGGCTGTAGACGAAGTCACTCGGGTTTCCGTCTCCTACGTGGAAGCAGTCGCCCTCCCGTACCGCCATGAAAGCCCGGCTGACGGCGTCTTGGCTGGGTGTGGGGCTGGTGCTGGTGCTGGGGCTCGGCGAGGAGCTGGCGCTCGGCGTGGGGGTGGGCGTGGGGCTCGCCGTGCGGGTGGGGCTCGGCGTGGAAGTGTGGCTGCTCGTGGGGCTGCTTGACGTGGCGGCGGCGTGCCGTTTGTAGAAGTCCAGGCCGGCGACGGCGACGGCGAGCAGGCCGAGGACGGCACACGCGGCGCCGATCCACACGAGTTCGGGGCCGAACCGCCTCCGCTGTGAGGGCGATTCACCGGGACGGCCGTTGCCGGGACGACCGTTGCCGGGACCGCCCGGCGTCCGGTCCTCGCGAGCACCGGAGTCAGGGGATGGCGAAGGTAACAGGGCCGTCGGGGTCTGCACTTCGCGCTCGGCGATCATCGTCGCGACCGGCGCCGGGAGCCATGAGCCGGTTGTCCGGGTGGGTCGGGTGAGCTCCCGGAGGATTCCTGCCACGTCGGGGCGGTCGCCGGGGCTTTTGGCCAGACAGCGCTGCACCAGGTCCGCCAGGTAGCCGGGCAGGCCGGTCAGGTCGGGATCGTCGTGGACGATGCGGTAGACGATCGCTTCGGCCGAGCCTGTTCCGAACGGGCTACGACCGGTGGCGGCGAAGGCGAGGACGAGCCCGAGGGAGAACACGTCGCTGGCCGGGCCGATCTCGTGGCCGCGCGCCTGTTCCGGCGACATGAACGACGGGGTACCGACAACGGCGTGGGAGAGCGTGTGGGACGTGGCGTCAAGTGCGCGAGTGATGCCGAAGTCGATGACGTGGGGGCCGTCGGCGGCGAGGATCACGTTGGAGGGTTTGAGGTCGCGGTGCACCAGGTTGCAGGCGTGGATCGCCCGAAGCCCCTCGGCCAGTCCCGCTCCCAGCACTGCGGTCCCCTCCGCCGGCAGTGGGCCGTGCGTCTCGACGGCCTGATGCAGGGACGGCCCCGGTATGTATGCGGTGACCAGCCACGGAGGGTCGGCATCGGGGTCGGCCTCGACCACTTGGGCGGTGTAGAACCCGCCGACCCGGCGGGCTGCCTCGACCTCTATGGCGAACCGGCGCCGAAATCCGGGATCGCCCGCCAGCTCGGGCCGCACCAGCTTGACCGCGACCGGGCGGCCGCCGGGAGAGCGTCCCAGGAACACCTGCCCCATCCCGCCACCGCCCAGCCGCCCCTCCAGCCGGAAATCCCCCACCGCATGCGGATCACCCTGCCGCAGCGGCTCCGGCCAGACCGGGGAGTTCATCGCAGCCCCGCATTCAGGTCCCGGGCGGTGCGGTCTTGTTTGTCGAGCGAACACGTGGCAAAGCCGATGGATTCGTTCACGCCGCGAGTCTACGAACAGCCCTGTGCACCGTACAGTTCCGCGCCGCTCCCCCGCGGCTGCCAGGTATCGGGACATGCTGGATCGGGACATGCTGGCGGCAGCGGCCATCCGCCCGCGATCCCCGTCGGCCGGGGCTCTGCGGCCCCTCCTACCGGAAGGCTCCCCCATGTCGGCACCCCACCGCGAGGCCCCGCTCGCGCCGGCCCGTGCACTGTTCGACGTCCCCGACGACATCGCCTACTTCAACACCGCCAGCCTGGCTCCCACCCTGCGCGCAGGCCTTCACGCGGGAGGTGCGGCACTGCAACGGCGGGCGCAGCCCTGGCGGATCCAGGCCGCCGACTGGTTCGATGCGGCCGAGGACCGGCGAGGCCTGTTCGCCGCACTGATCGGGGCGGGCGCGGACGATGTCGCGCTGGTACCGGCGACCAGTTACGGCATGGCGGTGGCCGCGGCAAATCTGGAGGCGGCGCCCGGCAGCCGGGTGCTGGTCCTCGCCGACGAGTACCCATCGGGGATCTACACCTGGTGGCGGTTCACCGAGCGCACCGGCGCCCGCATGCTGACCGTGCGGCGTGGGGCGGACCAGACGTGGACCGATGCCGTGCTGGCCGTTCTGGACGAGACGGTGGCCGTGGTGTCGGTGCCGCAGGTGCACTGGACCGACGGGACGTGGCTGGAGCTGGACCGCATCGCCGCGGCCGCCCGCGCCGTCGGCGCGGCGCTCGTCATCGACGCGAGCCAGTCCGCCGGCGCCGTCCCGCTGGACGTGGCGGAGCTGCGTCCCGACTTCCTGGTCACCGTCGGATACAAGTGGTTGCTGGGACCCTTCGGTCTGGGCTACCTGTACGTCGCTCCCGCGCGCCAGGACGGGCGCCCGCTGGAGGAGAACTGGATCCTGCGCCAGGACGCCCAGGACTTCGCGCGCCTCGTCGACTACCGCACCGCGTACCAGCCCGGTGCGCGCCGCTTCGATGCCGGGGCGCGCACCGCTTTCGAGCTGACCCCCCTGGCGATCGCCGCGCTGCGTCAGCTCACCACCTGGACCGTCCCCCGCATCGCCGCCACCCTGGAAACCACCACCGACCTCATCGCACGGCACGCCCGTCGGCGCGGTCTGGACATCCCCGGCCCCCACGGCCCGCACATGCTCGGCATCACCCTCCCGGCCCACCTCCAGCACGCCACCGCCCGAGCACTGGAACGTTCCGGTGTGTTCGTCGGAGCCCGCGGCAACGTCCTACGGATCAGCCCCCATCTCCACACCACCTCGCACGACATCGACCGGCTCTTCCACGCACTCGACACCACCCTGGAACACCCGCCCGCGCCCTGAGCCCCCTCCCCCGCTCACAAGGGCAGCCATGGCCACCGTGCGGCAGCCCGGCTCCGGGATGATCAGGACGGGCGGCTTCTCGTGGTCGCGCGTCCGCGCGAGCGTTCCAGCAGCATGCGTCCCGGACCGCGTGTGGGCCTGTGAGCCCGGCCTCCGGACAGCGGCGTCCCGAACCATGGCGAGATGTGCGTGGAAGTGGGCGGCATCAGCCGGTCCTCCGCCGGGTGAAGGCCAGGGTCGTCGCCAGGGCCACGGCCGTGCCTGAGGCCAGGACGCCGCAGCGGGAGCGCCAGGAAAGCACCGACCACCGGGATTCGGCGGACAGCAGCGAGCCGAGGCTCACCCACGAGCCGACCGAGAGGACGGACGCGGCCGAGCCGACCGACGCGATCGACAGGAACGAGCCGACAGACCCGATCGACAGCGTCGATCCGACGGATCCAATCGACAGGAACGAGTCGCGGGAGCAGAGCGACCAGCGGGAGCCATCTGTCGTCGTCATGAACCGATCGTAGGCACGCACCCATCTGATCAACCAGACAGGAGCCTGACACGGGCAACGCCGCGGTGCTGGAGATCGTCCGCTACTTCGGAGACGCCGGCGAGCCCGGTCAGGCGGACCCCGCCGGAAAGCCCAACCTCTTCGGCTGGCACCTGGCCCGGGATGCGTTGGCATTCCTCGCTGCCACGGGTGCGGTGCTCGATGTCGACGCGTACGACATGACGGGCTGAGCACGTTCGCCCGTACTGCACCGTGCAGGTGGACAGGCACGCAGGCATGGGGCCGTAGCGGAGGACAGCCAGGCGGGACGCAGTTCCCACAGGCCGGGCGAGGACTCGTCCGTCCGGCTGCCAGGTCACCGAGGCCCTGATCGGCTGATCAACGGCGTGAAACCGTTCGCTTCAGCGAGCGGCCGGTCCGCTCGTCACGGCCGTCCAGCTGCCGCCGTTCACCGCGTACACCGTCAGCCGACGGTTGACGGTGTCGCCGCTCCGGTCGAAGGCGACGCGGCCCGTGACTCCGTCGAAGCCCAGCCCTGCCACCGCCTGCGGCAGTTTCGCACGGGCGTCGCCGGGCAGGGTGCCGTCGTTGGCCGTCACGACCGCCTTCACCGCCTCGATGAGGGTCCAGGTCGCGTCGTACGCGTACGGCCCGTACCAGCCGGCCGCTTCCGGGTACCCCGCCTTGCGGTATCGGGCGAGGAAGTCCTGCCCCGCCGCCGATTCCTCCGCGGCTGTACCGATGTTGGTCGCGAGGTCGCCCTCGGCCTTCGGGTTCGTCGTCAGGTACTGCTGGTCGAAGATGCCGTCGCCGCCCATGAGGGGGGCGTTCACTCCCGCCTGCTTCAGCTGCTGGGAGAGCGGTGCTGCGGTGTCGTAGTAGCCGCCGAAGTAGACGGCGTCGGCTCCCGAGGACCGCACCCTCTCGGCGAGACCCGCGAAGGCGCGTTCCGCGGGATCGACCTGCTCGGTCCCGACGAGGGTTCCGCCGAGCTTCGCGAACTCGGCCTTGAGGCCGGAGGTGAGGGCGGTGCCGTGGGCGCTCGCGTCGTCCACCACGTACAGCTTGGTCTTCTTCGCCTCGCCGTACAGGTACCTGGCGGCGAACGGCCCCTGGTCCACGTCCGTGGCGATGGTACGGAAGTAGGTGGAGTGGGGACGCGACGTGGTACCCGCGGCCCAGTCGGGGCCCAGCGTCAGCACGGGGTCGGTGTTGCCCGGTGACACGACCGCCATGTTCGCGCGGGCGAGGGGGGCCGCCAGTGTCTTGGCGACGACGGAGTTGAGGGGGCCGACCACTCCCAGCACCTTCTCGTCGGAGACGAACCGCGCGGCGTTGGACGCACCCTTGGCGGCATCGGCCCCGTCGTCCAGGGCCTTGATCTCGAACTTCACACCGGGGACGTGTTTGGTTTCGTTGGCGGTCCTGGCCGCCAGCTCGGCCGAGTTCCTCATACCGACGCCCATGGAGGAGAGTCCGCCGCTGAGCGGTGCGTCCACGCCGATCACCACCGTGACGGAGGAAGCCGCCGAACCGCTGCCGGCCGCACCGGCCCCGCCGTGCGGCGCGTCCTCGTCGCGGTTGAGGGTCCAGGTCAGGGCGGAACCCGTGACGAGCGTGGCCAGCACCGCGGCCAGGACCACGGAGCGCCGGGCGCGTGGCGTCCGGGTGGCCGGCTCCTCGGCCGGGGGCTCGGGCACCCGCGGGACGGTGCCCGAGCCGGAGCCAGAGGCGGAGTCCAGGACCGTCGGGGTCTGCTGTGTCGGGGGCGTCGACGGCGGCTGCTCGGGCTCCGTCGGAGCGGGAACGGTCGTCGCGGCGTCCGGTGCCGGTACGGGGTTCGCCCGTGGGTCGGGGGTGTGCGGGGCAGCCGGTCCGGGTTCGTGCGCCCGCCCGGCAGATGCGTGGGACCCGGGTGCGGAGGGTGCGGAGGATCGCAGTACCGACGCCAGCATCTCGGCCGCTTCTGCGACGCCCACGCGCTGCGACGGGTCCTTGGTGAGGAGCGCGTCCAGGACGGGTGCGAGCGGCCCGGCGTTGACGGCCGGCCGGTGTGGGCGGGTGAAGACGGCCACGGCGAGGGCATGGAGCCCCTCCGCCTCGAACGGCGGGTGCCCCTCGACGGCGTGGTACAGGGTGGCGCCGAGCGCCCACAGGTCGTTGGCAGGGGTCGGCCGCTTGCCCTCCAGCTGCTCCGGCGGCATGTAGTGCGGCGTGCCGATGACGATCCCACTGTGGCTCAGCCGGGTCGTGGCGTCCGCGAGGTGGGCGATACCGAAGTCGGTCAGGACGACGCGGTCCTTGGTCAGGAGCACGTTGTCCGGCTTGATGTCACGATGGACGATATGCGCCCCGTGCGCCTCGCTCAGCGCATCGAGCATGGCGGCGCCGATCTCGGCCACCCGCTTCACGGGCAACCGCCCGCCGCTGCGAATCGCTGCGGCCAGGGACTGCCCTCGGACCAGTTCCATCACGATGACGGGGGCGCCCTTGTGCTCCACGACGTCGTGAATGGTGATGATGCCGGGGTGGCTGAGAGTGACCGCTGCGCGAGCCTCGCCGATGAACCGCCTCAGCAGCGTGGCGCGATCGGAGTCGTCCATGCCCTGCGGGAAAAGGATCTCTTTGACCGCGATCTCGCGTCCGAAGAGCTGCTGGTCAACGCCACGCCACACCCGGCCCATGCCACCTTGGCCGATGCGTTCGACCAGCTGGTACCGGCCGGCGATGAGTTCGGGATTCTGCTCGGTCACGCGCACACTCTAGGTCCTGCCCATCCGATCAGGTGACGGAAGCATGGCCTGATCACGCTCATCACGAGTTCCCCGTTGCTTCCGGCGTCGTCGAGTGTCCTGCCGCCCCGTACCTCGTCGGCGGACGGTCCCTGCTCATCGCGCAGTGGGAAGCGCCCTGCCCGGCCCGCCGGCCTGTTCAGCCGGCCGGCAACACGCTCGCCAGCCTCCCCAGTGCCGCCTTGGCCCGGTCCGGTGTCACTCCCTGCGCGCGCTGCTGGAGGAAGACCTCCGGTGCCAGCGGTGCGAGCAGGCCGTCCACCAGCGCCTCCGGGTCCGGGGCGCCGGACTCGCGCAGCAGGGCGAGGACATGGACGCGCCAGAAGCCGTAAGCCCCGACCGTGAAGCGCTTCTCACCGGTCTCGGCGCCCAGCACCAGGTGGCCGTGGGTGTCGAGCAGGTCGACCATGGCGGCGTAGAAGGCGGTGAGCCGCTCGCGCGGCGGCGCACCCGGGCCCAGCGGGGGCGCGCCGCGCAACAGTGCTTCCTGCAGGCGGCGTTCGTGTTCGTCGAGGAGGGCCGCCGCGATGGACGTGACGTCCGGGTAGCGACGGTAGAGCGTGCCGCGGCCGATGCCGGCCGCCCGGGCGATGTCCTCCATCGTGACCGACCGCGGATCACCGGCGGCGAACAGCTCGGCGGCGGCGGAGAGCACCTTGGCCCGGTTGCGGGCGGCGTCCGCACGTTCACTCGTCCCCATGGCGCCTCAGTCTACCGGAATAACTGGACACCATGTCCGGTTGAGCCTCTCGTCCGGTATAACTGGACGCCGTGTCCGGTTACCGTTTCCGTCGATACCGAGGGGTCCCCGTCATGAGCACGCTTCTGCACCTCGATGCCAGCGCCCGCCGCCAGTCCTTCAGCCGAGAGGCCGGCGACGCCGTCGCCGCCGCCTGGCGCGCGCACCATCCCGGTGGCACCTACGTCCACCGCGACCTGGCCCGGACCCCCGTCCCGCAGATCGGCGAGGCATGGACCGAGCTGTGCGACCACGTCCTGGAGCACGAGATCACCGACCCCGCCCGCTACCGGGAAGCCGTCCGCACTCCCGCGCAAGAGGCGGCCTGGGCCGTCGTCGAGCCGCTGCTGTCCGAACTCGTCGCCGCCGACGCCGTGCTGATCGCCACGCCGATGTACAACTACTCCGTCCCGGCGTCCCTGAAAGCCTGGATCGACCAGGTCACCTTCCCCCGCATGTCCCTGGCCGGACGGCGGTTCGTCGTGGCGTACGCCCGCGGCGGAGCGTACGGCCCGGGCACCCCGCGCCACCCGTACGACCACCAGGAGCGCTACCTGCGCGACTTCTTCGCCGGACACTTCGCCGTACCGGAGGAGGCCATGACCTTCCTCGGCACCGAACTGGTCAACTCCCTCACCGACCCCGTCCTCGCCGGCCGGCGCGGGGCGCACGACGCGTCCCGAGCGGCCGCGCTCGAGGCCGCCCGCAAGACGGGAGGGTCCCTGTGAGCTGGCTCCTCCTGATCGCCGCCGGCCTGGTGGAGGTCGGCTGGTCGCAGAGCATAAAACCGACAGCCGGGTTCACCCGCCCACTGCCCACGCTGCTCTGCTTCGCGCTCGCCGCCGTCGCCGTCTATCTGCTCTCCCTGGCGATGAAGGGCCTGCCGGTCGGCACTGCCTACGCCGTCTTCACCGGGATCGGCGCGGCCGGCGCCATCACACTGGGCGTCGTGATCCACAAGGACCCGGTGACCCCGGGCCGCCTCCTCGCCCTCGCCCTGATCGTCGGCGGCGTAGCGCTGTCCCACGCCACCGCTTCGGCCGAGTAGGGCGCACAGACACTGCGTCAGGCTGCCCGCCGACGTCGGCTGTCCTGTCCCGGACATCTGCGGGCAGGTCGAGACGTCGGGCTGCGACGCCTACGGCTGGTCGGGACAGGCCGGCGCTGGGCGTCCTGCTCGGCCCCGTGGGAAGAGGTCGTCGATCAGATAGGCCCCGCCGGGAGCCACGAGGTCGAGGGCGATCGACAACCTTCGAGATCGGTACAGGCAACAACCACTTACTTGTCGGGGTGCTCCGGCAGGGCGAGCCAGTCCGACCAGGAGGTCTCGCGGCCGAGGAAGCGCGGCTGCTCGAACGGCCAGTCGGCGGCGATCCACTGCGGCACCAGCGCGTCGAAGGCCTGCTCGACCTCGCTGCCCACCAGCTCGTCCACCACCCACCAGGAGATCTCGCCGTCCGCGCCGACCCTCTCCGGCGGGTCGATGTAGACACAGCCGAGCAGAGCTGTCTCCGCCGCGTCGAACAGCGCGTAGTTGAAGGACTGGTGTGCGGCGATCTCCTTCTCGTGCCGCAACAGGTCGGCCTGGTCGGCCTCGTAGGTCATGGTGGCCGCGGGCCAGCCCCAGGCCGGACCGAAGATGGTCCACAGGCGCTCGCGCGAACCCATCACAGCCGGATAGTCGAGCGCGGTGTCCGCCTCCCGGATCGGCCGCAGGTGATGGCCACCGCCCGGCAGCGGCACCAGGACGGGGTGGACGAAGTCATCGGGAAGCCAGCTCATAGCGCCCGACAGTAGCAGCGCGTGGCCGTCCGCTCCCCTGGCTTTTCCCCGCATACCGCCAGGCCCCGCCCTCATGCCGGACAAGGCCCGCGATCGCCCGTTCGAGACTCCCGTTCGATCGACAGGCTCCATGATCGGCATGACATCGGCTTCTCAGGCCGAACGGACATCAAGTCACGTGAGGCAACCTCTAAGCCTTGATCGATGCAGCCGACCTCGCGGCCTGCTCGATCTTCGCGCAGTAGGCTGCACGGGCTTCGTCGTCGATCTGCGTCTCGTGTTCGGCGCGCAACCCGGTCCGGCCGTCGAGGCCCTCGCGCAGGATATCGGCGTGTCCGGCATGCCGGATGGACTCGCCGAGGACATGGACCATGACGGCGAACAGGTTCGTGTCGGCATGGGGCTCCGGCCACCACGGCACATGGCCGGGGGCGTCGAGGGGAAGCTCGTTGATCGTCGCGTCCGAGTGTTCCCACGTGCGCCGGTAGAACCCGATGATCTGATCGCGGGTCTCGTCCTCGGTCGCCCACAGATCGCTGCCGTTGGAGTCCTGCCACCGGGGCAGCGGTTCCGGGGAAGGGCGGTCGAAGACCTCGCCGAAGTACCTGGCCTCGACGCTGGCCACGTGTTTGACCAGGCCGAGAAGGTTGGTCCCGGTCGCCGTCAAAGGTCGGCGGGCGTCATATTCGGAGAGGCCGTCGAGTTTCCAGAGCAGCGCCTTGCGGTCCCGGCGCAGTCTCCCGTGCAGGTTGTCCTTCGCGAATTCATCGATCATGCGGCATGAGCCTGCCATGGGCCGTTCGTGGTCTCAAGATCCCGTACGGGGTCCGCAACGGCCGGCAGAGCCAAGGCCGGGCTACGCCCGCAGCCCTGACCTGCTGCAAGAAGCCCGCAAAACCTGCCACGTGAGACAATCTCCGATGATCACCGTAGTCACCAGGGGGAGGCCGCGGCATGACCGGCACCACGGCTGCCGTTGACGGGTCGGCTGCAGTCGGCGATGCGGTGCGAAGCATCACGCGCCCGTTCTACATGTACGCCGTGCTCACCAACACGCTGTTCCAGCGCGGCGTATTCGTCCTCTTCCTTCAGCAGCGAGGCTTCTCCGCCGGGCAAGTGGCTCTACTTCAGACACTCCTCTACCTGGTCAGCGGACTTGCGGAGTTGCCGACGGGAATCATCGCCGACCGAATCGGCAGGCGTGCCGGCATGGCGATCGGCCAGGTGCTGACAGCCGGATGTCTGCTCGGTCAGATGGCGTTCTCCAACTACTGGGTGTTCCTGACGCTGTTCATCGGGCAGGGCGTGGGCATGGCATGCGTGTCCGGTTCGGACACCGCCCTGCTGTACGACCTGCTCGTGCGTCGTGGTGCAACGGCCGGCTACGTCAAGATCAATTCCCGGTTCACCATGCTCGGGACGGTCACCTCGGGAGCCGCCATCGTCCTCGGCGGCCAACTGCAGCGGATTTCCTGGGGAGTCGTCTACGTCGGTTCGGCGGCGTGCCTCGTCCTGGCCGTGGTGGTGCTGATGTCACGGGTACCCGAGATCCGCGGCACGGACGCGGTGGACGAGCCGGACGGAGCCGATGAGGGACACGGAGACGCCACAGCATGGCGGGCGATGCTCCGGGTCTCCACGCCTGCGCTCGTGACGCTTGTCGTGGTGTCCGGATTGATGCATGCGACTTTGACGCCGTACATCATTTTTACGCAGAAGACCCTCTCCGATCAGGGAGCGGACACCGCATTGGTCAGCGTGGTCATATCGGCGGGATTCTTTGCCGGCGGGCTCACTCCATTGCTGTCGGACCGCGCGGACCGGCGCATCGGCTATCGGGTCATCGTCCCGGTGTCTCTCGTCGCGCTCGCCGCCGCCCTCGGCCTGAGCGGCCTCGGCCTCGTCTGGGTCACCGTCGCCGCATTCCTGCTCCTGGTCGGAATTCCCGAGATCACCGCCGTGATCGTGGACAACGTGTTCAACGAGGCGGTGCCGTCCCGCCACCGGGCCAGCCTGCTGTCGGTGATCAGATTCGTGGAGTCGACGCTCATCGGCATGGGCTATCTCGTGCTCGGCGCGCTCATGGACGGGTTGGGCTCCGGTGTGGGCATGGCCACTTACGCCGCGGTCCCCCTGTTCGCATGTCTCCTGTGGCTTCCGGTGCTCTTCCGAGGGGCTCGGGTGACCACCGAGACCGAGAAGCCAGCCGGCCCAGGGGCATCCTGAAAACAGACCCATCTCGAGCAACGCCCATGCCCGATGGCCGGGCGTCGCTCGTCGACGTGTCGCTCCCGGCGACGACGGAGCTGCTCCGGGCCCGCGGAGATGCGAAGCAGCGGGCCCAGCTCCCCAGGCTTCGACTGCCGGACGCCCAACGGGATGTGTGAGACTCCCCTCTGATGATCATTCGGGGGGAGATTCCACGTTGAACGCGTTCTTGAAGAGAGTGTGGATCGGACTGGCCGCGACTTTGATCGTGAGTCTGGCTGCCGCGGCCTGGCCGGACCAGGTGCAGATCGACGACGACGGGCGCGTGCACCTGGGCGCGCCCTCGTCGCAGCCGTCGGGATCCACGCCGGCGCCCGCGACGGAGCCCGAACCCAGCTCGCCGCCCCTCAACCGGGACGAGGTGGACGAAGTCATCCGGACGGCGGTGCGCGCGGCGGGCCTCGACCCGGAGCAGGGCAAGTCGACGGTCCCGGCAGGATCCAATCTGAACAGGACGGGCTGGATGGCCGTCCGTGAGAAGGCCGCCGCACAGTCCGAAATGAAGGCGATCTGCGCGGACCTCGAGCGCCAGGGCTGGGTGCTCAACCCGAACCGCGACGGCGCCGACGCCTCCCGCAGCTACAAGCGCGGGGGCTGGTACCTGCTGGTGAGCACACGCGGGAAGACCCAGGCGCCGTCCACCACCCTGAGCGATTCGCAGACCTACCTGACCATGACCGGGCTCCAGCTCAACCTGTCCGACATACCGCTCCCCGAGATAACCGTCCGCATGCACTGACCCTGGCTGACCATCCGATGCCGAAGAGCAGGCTGCCGAATGAGTTCACCGGAGGTTGCGGCTACCTTCGTCCTCCTTCGGCCCTTCGCAGCAATGTCGACAACGTGCCGATCGAGGACGGGGTCATGATGAGGAGACGACATGCGCATCCGGCAGTTCTCGTACCTGCTCGCCACGGGAGCGATGTGCCTGCTGCTCGGTGCCTGCGGATCCGACGATGGGCATCAGCAGGAATCCAAGAAGGCCACCGACCTGATCCCCTGCACCATCACGGTGACCGACATCAGGGAAGGCGACGAACTCCATGGCGCCAACTCCAGCTACTTCGTGCACTATGACGTGCACGTTCCCGGCGAGCCGGACCACGAGGGCTCGGGAGAACCCGTACTGAACGCCATCCAGGTCGCCCAGATCGTCGCGGTGTCCAAGAACTATGCCTGTCAGGTCAGCCGTAGCGACCCAGATCAGGTGCGCATCAACTGGGACACCCCCCTCACCGCTTCTCCGTCCCCCACGCCCGAGTGACCACGGCGGTGTCGCAGGTGGCGTTGCCGATCCACTTGGCCGACACCCACTGGGAGACGCTCCACCCGCCACTGCTGGAGGCAGGGTCGTACGCCGTCGACCCGGCGCCGTTCGGCGCGCTGTCCGACGGGCCTTCGGGCACAGTTCTCCTCGCACCGGGCGACTTGTGCAGCACCAAGCTGATCCTGGAGCGGACCGGGGGCTACTGCATGGGGATCGACGGAAGGGACGGGCCGAACCTCGCCTGCCTGGACTGCGATCTGCCGGTCGGAACGAGGATGGACGACTGCGGGTGCCGGCAGGTCGTCCGGCTCGTCCCGCAGGCAGTGGTGCCGCTGCCCGGCCCTCCGGAGCGGCCGATCACGGACTGGGCAGAGCTACTGGCCACCGGCGCGCTCCTGCACCGGCTGAGCGAGTACCGGGACATCCCGGCAGGTGTGGCTCTTGCCCAGGTGGTGGTGGCCGCCGGGGGCGCGCACGTTGAGGTGGCGCCCGGGCAGGTCACCGAGCTCCTCGGCCGGGCACTCGGCGCGCTGCTGCCCGCCGGGGAACTCCTTGAGACCGGCACCGGCGCCTACCGGATCCGCGGCGCCAGGCCGCGAGCGAACGGAGCAGCCCGCCGCAGTCGGCTGATGTCCGTTTCGGCAGATCACGGGATTCGGCCCACGCCGACGCTTTCGCTTGACGGTTCACAACCCGGGTAGGCGCCGACCGTGTCCGGTGGATCGTCCGGGCGCGGATACAAGGAGAACCTTCATGTTTCTCATCCTCGGACTCATCATCCTGATCGCCGCTGCGGTCGTCGGACTCGCCGGTGTGTTCGGCAATACGGGTGCCGCGCACGGTCTCGGCGTCGGCGGCGACTTTTCGATCTTCGGCTATCACGCCACCGGTTCGACCGGAGCTCTCTTTCTGACCGGAATCATCGTGGGAGCCGCAGCTCTTCTGGGCCTGGCCCTGATCATGATCGGCGCCCGCCGTACAGCCCGCCGCTCGGCACAGGCCCGACGGGATCTGGACACGGCGCTCAAGCAGGCGGCCATCGACGGTGAGCGCGACGGACTGACCGGACAGCCCGACGACGCTCCGGCCGCCGACGCCCCCCGCCGTCGAGGCCGCTGGTTCGGCCACCGGACCGCGCCCCACTGACCCGACGGCCCGCCGCCGCGAGCTGGGAGGCGGGTGCCGGCAGCAGAGCGCTCCCGCGGCGTCGCGTCGCGCCTTGCCGGACCTCCCCGACACGACCCTCGGGGTGCTGGACCGACCCTCTCAGCGCAGGCTGGAGCCATGACCGATCGCGTCCACATCGTTCTCCACCCGGTCATCGCCGGTGGCCGCCCGTGGGACGGCTGAGCCATGGACCGAGCGCCGATCCTGGTTCACCGCATCTCCCCGACCGGCGGTCGCCGCGTCGTCATCCGCATCCGCGGTATCGAGACCGCCCTCGGCATCGCGCACTCCGACGCGGACCTGATCGAGTTCCTGCGACGCATCGAGGTACCCGACCCGGAGGATCTGGTCCTCGGTGACTCCGAGGTCATCGCCTGGCAGGGAGGACGGCCGCACGTGTACGAAGCCGACGGCGACGCGACGTAATCCAGCAGGTCGGGCTACTGAACAGGGTCTCGGCCGGAGGCCCTCGGCGGCGCCGCCGGCACTCGCCCACCGGCTGAGCACCCGCGCGACCGCCCGGATCGGCGTCTCCTCGCACCGGGCGGGATCGCCACGTTGCGCCCGGTGTGCGGCCGGGGCCTGGCAGGGGGACTGATCTCACTGCTGGCGTACGGGCTCGTCGTATGGGCGCAGTCCCGCGGCGACCTCTCCACCATCGCCGCGCTGCGCGAGACCAGCATCGTCTTCCCTGATCGGCGCGGTCGTGTTCCGCGAGCGCCTCGGCCACCGGCGCATCACCGCGAGCATCGCCCTCCTGGCGGGGATCGCGGTGCTGCAGTTCACGGGCGGCGCGTGAGGACCTCGGAGCGCAGGATCCGTGCACGGGCAACGGGCCGAGCCGAGCCGGGCAGATCAGGATCGTGCGAGACGGGGGAAGAGGCGCTCGGCGTTGCCGCGGTTGATCGAGTGGAGCTGCCCGTCCTCCCAGTGCGGGTAGCCGTCCAGCCCGTCGTCGAAGCCGCTGCACCACTCTTCGGGCACCATCGGGAAGTCGCTGCCGTACAGGACGTGCCCGGGCTCGGCGAAGGCGAGGAGCGAGGGCAGCGAGGCGGGGCCCGCGCAGAACGCGGTATCGAAGTAGAAGCGGCGCAGCTCGGCCAGCAGGTCCTCGGGAGCTGCGCCCGGATGCAGGTGGGCGGCGGCCGCGAAGCGGTGGGCCGCGTACGGCAGGAAGCCGCCCGCGTGGGGCAGGATCATCTTCAGCCCGGGGTACCTGCCCGGAACACCGGAAACGGCCAGGTGCAGGGCGGTGCGGGCGGTGTCGTACGGGAAGTCCACCAGCGGGCTGGGCAGGCCCGGGACCATCGCACCCGGTGGTGCGGTGGGGTGGACGAGGACGACCGCGGCGCGCGCGTCCAGCTCGGCCCAGAGCGGCTCGAACTCCGGGTCTCCGAGGTAGCGCCCGTTGGCGTTGGACAAGATCATCACGCCGTCGGCGCCCAGCTCGTCCAGGGCGTGGACCGCCTCGGCGACTGCTCCGTCCACGTCCGGCAGGGGGAGGACGGCGAGGTTGCCGAACCGGTCGGGCCGGTCCTTCACCAGCTCCGCGGTGAACTCGTTCACGTCCCGGGCCGTGGCACGGGCTCCCTCGATGTCGTCGGGAGCCCCCAGCGGGGCGGCGTACGAGAGGATACCGGTGGCGATCGAGCGGCGGTCCATCATCGCGATCGCGCCCTGCCGGTCCCAGGCGGGCACCGGCCAGCCGAGGGAAGCGGCGCGGTCGGCGATCGCGCGGCTCCGGTCGGGCGGGATCACGTGGTGATGGACGTCGATGCGCGCGTGGTCGTTCATGGCGCTCCTCGTCTCCTCCTCTCGACCTCCGGGGCAGTTGGTGCACGTGGGACGAGTACGCGGAGGCCGACCGCAATCCATCACACTTCACGGACGCGTACGGCCGCCAGCGCACGCGCACACCGCGAGGGCCGGTCCACCCGTGCGGCCCACGCGGGGGCGGCCCTCAGTGGCCGCTCGCGGCCTTGACCACCGCGACCGCTGTCCCGATCGCCGCGTCGATCGCGCCGGCCAGCAGTGCGAACGCCGTCCCCCCGCCCATCCGGATTCCGCCGTAGCAGCCCCACGCGAACAGCGTGGCGACGTTGACCCCGGCCGCCGTGTACAGCGCCGTCTCCAGGCCTATCACGCCCAGGGCCGAGACGCCGATCAGAATGAGCGGGCCCACCGCGGACAGCAGCAGCGGGCTGCTGACGAAGAGCATCGCGCGCAGTTCCCGCCCCCGCGCGAGGGCACCATGCGTCACGCGATGAGCCTGCTGATCGGCGACCAGCGCGGCCAGCCACAGACCCACGGCGGCGGTCGCGACCGTCGCGACGGCTCCGACGACGTCCAGATGGCTGCCGCCGGCAAGCCCGATGACGACGGAGATCATCGTGATCGTCGCGTAGAGCCGCTCCTTGAGGTGGGCCGTGGCCATGGCCGTGGGGTCCGCCACGTGCTCCGTCACAGAACCCACCGTAGAACGCAGTCACAACAGGCACGTGGAACAACACCCGGTACCCGTGCCGGTGTGCAGGGGGCTCGTATCCGGTGCACGGTCGGGACCCGAGAGACCACGCGTGCAGGCTCAGGGCCGGTCCGCCGGACCCTCTGCACGGACCAGGTACCTGCGGGCGACCCAGGGTCGGCGGTCCGGTCGCGCTCGTGAAGACCCTGGGTCAGTTCGGCGTGTAGAGCAGCGCTCCCAGGCCCTGCCGGGCCGCCGCATCGTTGAAGTCACTCCAGCTGATCGAACCGTCCCCGTCCGAGTCGATCAGCTCGAAGGACTGCTCCGCCGCCTGAACGGGCACGCCTTCGAGCTCCCGCCACACCGTGAACTCGTGGCTGTCCATCCGCCCGTCCCCGTCCCGGTCGGCGACGTTGAACTGCGCGTGCAGCACGGCCATCACCTCCGGTGAACCCGAGGGCCCGCCCGATTCCGAGGCCGGAAGGGAGCCGAACCATTCCCGGTACTCCTCCCGCGTGATGCTCCCGTCGTGATCGCGGTCGACGAGCTCGGCCTGCCGCTGCCACAGCTCGAGATTCGCCTCGGTCAGGGCGCGTCCTTTGGGCGAGTGCGGCCCCATGCCGTACGACTGCAGCAGCTGCTCCGCACTCGCCCGGTAGTCGTCCTCGGCGAGGACTCCGTCACCATTCGTGTCCAGCCGATCGAAGATCAGATCGGCCACCGACACCTTCTCGGTACCCATGCCGCGAGGCTAGGCGCGTCCCTCACCGTACGAGCGGATTCCAGCGCCTGAAGGCGTGTCATCACCCGGCCGGCCCTTCCCGCTGTGTTCCCTATGCGGTGCGCAATGCTTCGGTGGGCTGCATCCGGGCCGCGCGCAGTGCGGGGAGCAGTCCGGCGACCGCGCCGATCGCGACGGCCGCGCCGAGTCCGCCTCCCCAGGCCAGTACCGGAACCACGGTCGCCCAGCCCTTGACGTCGGTGTAGACGGCGGTGGCGGAGGTGCCCAGCGCCACTCCCAGCGCGCCACCGAGTGCGGCGAGCAGGATCGCCTCGGCGAGGAACTGGAGACGGATGTTCCCTTTGGTCGCTCCGAGGGCCCGCCGCAGGCCGATCTCGGAGCGCCGTTCGAGGACGGAGATGACCATGGTGTTGGCCACGCCGATGCCGCCCACGAGCAGAGCGACTGCCCCGAGGCCCAGGAAGAGGCCGCCCAGCGCCGACTGCGTCGCGGCCCGGGCCTCCAGGGCGGCGGAGGGCCGGCTGACGCCGACCTCGTCGGCGCCGGCCGGGTTGGCCGTCGCGGCCAGCAGCCCCCGGACCTCGGCGACGTGGTCGGTGTCGGCCCGTACGTAGACCATGGTCGGGTGGCCGTCGAAGTCCAGGTACTTCTGCGCGGCCGGGAACCCGATCAGCACCGAGGAGTTGATCTCGGGCGCCAGGGTCGCGGGGCTGAGGATCCCGGTGACGTAGAACCACTGCCCGCCGACCCAGATGCGGGCGCCCGGATGGATGCGGTCTATGCCGAGGCGGCTCGCGGCCGCCGAGCCGAGCACGGCGACCGGCTGCTCGGCAGTGGCCGCGTTGAGGTACGTACCCTCGGCCACGGTCGTGCGCACCGCCTCCGGCAGGTCCAGGCTCGTGGCGTTCACGGAGATCCCGTTGGTGTTGATGCCCGGGATGTAGGGGTTGCGGAACGCGTTGGCGTCGGTCTTGCCCGTGCTCTGGACCGTTTCGACGTCCTTGATCCGGCCTATCATCGCCGGGGCGTCGATGGGCAGTTCGGCAGTCCCGCCACCGAGGACCCGGCCCGGGGTGACGGTGAGCAGGTTGGTGCCCAGTTCGTCGATCTCGGCCAGCAGTCCGGCCTGCGAGGAGGCCGAGAGCCCCATCACCGCCACCATCGCGGCGACGCCGATGGCGATGCCCAGGGCCGACAAGGCGGCCCGCAACGGCCTCGTGCGCAGCCCGACGCCGGCGGTCCGGGCCAGATCGCCCGGACGCATCCGGCCGGGAGGGGCAGTCGTCGTGCTGGTCATGGCAGGTGCCTTCCCCCGGTCGTTGCCTCGCCCTCCGAGCTGACGTCGGTGACGATGTGGCCGTCGAGGACCTCGATGCGGCGCGGCATCTGCGCGGCCAGCTCGCGGTCGTGTGTGATCACCACGATGGTGGTGCCTTCGGCATTGAGCTCTTTCAGCAGCTTGAAGACGGCGGCCCCGCTGACGCTGTCGAGGTTGCCGGTCGGCTCGTCGGCGAGCACGATCGCCGGGTTGCCGGCCAGCGCCCGGGCGATCGCGACCCGCTGGCGTTCGCCTCCGGACAGCTCCGGCGGGCGGTGACCGGCCCGATGGGCGAGCCCGACCCGGCGCAGCGCCGCGGCGGCCGCCTTCAGCCGCTCACGGTGCCCGGCGCCCGAGTACAGCATTCCGTCAGCGACGTTCTCCAGGGCGGTGGCGTGCTGGGCCAGGAAGAACTGCTGGAACACGAACCCGATCCGGCCGGCCCGCAGACCCGCCAGGGCGCGGTCCGACATCGCAGCGAGGTCGTCCCCGGCGATCCGGACGGTTCCCGTGGTCGGGCGGTCGAGACTGCCCATGATCTGCAGCAGTGTCGACTTCCCGGAGCCCGACGGGCCGACGATGGCGACCAGTTCGCCGCTGTGGATGGAGAAGCCGGCCTTGTCCAGAGCCACGAGCGGCGACGCGCCGGGATACACCTTGGACACCTCGTGCAACTGGAGGACCGGCTCGCCGACCGCCCTTGCTCCGCCCGCGCGCGCTTCTGTCTCCGACCTGGTCATGAACCCGGCACCACCACGTTCTGACCGGCGCGCAGACCCTCGCCGGTGACCTGCACGGTGCCTGCACTGTCGTCGAACAGTCCCGTGGTCACCGGGACGAGGGTGTGCCTGCCGCTCTCGTCGACGACCTCGACCGCGTACCCGCCGCCGGCGCGCGCCAGCAGCGAGGCCACCGGCACGGACAGCACGTCGTTCACGGTCTCGGACACGATCGCGACCTGCACCGGCGCCTGGTCGAGTTCGCCGGTCGCCTTCGCGTCCAGCGGTTCGATCAGGACTTCGACGGTCATGCTCTGGTCCGTCTTGGTCGCCACCTTGCCGACCGACGAGACCACCCCTTCGGTGCTCTTGCCGTTCGGCAGGGTGATCAGTACCTTGTCGCCGGCTTTCACGGAGGCCTGCCGGCTCGCATTGAGGGCCACGGTGACCTGGCGCTTGGTCGAGGAGGCCCGCAGCAGCACCGCGCCGGGTCCCGCGGCGCCACCGACCGTCCCTTCCACCTTGGTGACCCTGAGCTCGTCGACCGGCAGGAAGACCGCTTCCGCGGGCGTCAGCTGCCCGGTCCCCTTGAGGCCGACGTGGTCCTGGAGTTCGATGAGCGCCCGGCGGGTGGCCCGGCTGAAGTAGTCCGACGCGGGATCGAGTTCGTCCTTGGTGGCGTATCCAAGGGCGACGAGGGCTACGTTCAGCTGCTGGACGTCCGCGCCCTCCGTACCGCGGGACAGATCCCGGTACAACGGAACGGATCCCTTGAGCAGGATCACCGGCTTGCCGTTCACCCGGTACAGGGCCTTGCCCTGACCGATCGCCTCGCCGGCGGCGGGCAGCTGCGTCACCGTACCGCCGGCGTTGTTGATCACAGGATGGTCGCCCACGTACCCCAATGCCCCGTTCTGCTGCGTCTGCGCGGAGAGGGTGCCCCGGGTCACCTGCGCGAGGGAGGTCGCCGAAGCGGCACTCGCGATCGCGGCGTCGTCCTTCGTCCTGGCGTCGAACGGACCGGTTGCGGCGATCCCCGCCGCACCGCCCACGGCGACGAGGGAGACCACGATCGCCGCCGCCCTGACGCGGCGGCGCGGCCGGTGGGGGCGCATCCGCTGTTTCCCGGCCCCATTCCGTTCGGCCGCGCTGTTGGCGATGACAGCCATTCGACTCTCCATTACTCGCTGGATTCCCGGCCGTCTCCTTTCTACGGCGGCGGCGGTTTCGGCGGAGTTTCGTGCCCCCGGCCGATCCGGAAGACGGGTTTGCGGGCGAAACCGTGCGGAAACCGCTGATAGAACATCCTGGAAGCTCGCTCCTGGACGAGCGTGTCCGATGTACCGGCTGAGAGGGCGACAAGTGCGGGTGCTCGTGGTGGAGGACGACGAGGAAATGGCCCAGACGGTGGCCGTCGGTCTGCGCCGCGCGCAGATGGCCGTCGACGTGGCGCTGGACGGGCCCAGCGGCCTCGAACGCGCGCTGTGCAACGACTACGACGTGATCGTGCTCGACCGGGACCTGCCCGGCATGCACGGTGACGCCGTGTGCTCGGAGCTGATCGCGTCCGGGAACCGTAGCCGGGTCCTGATGCTCACCGCCGCGGCGACCTCGGAAGACCTCGTCGACGGACTCGGTCTGGGCGCCGACGACTACCTCCCCAAGCCGTTCGACTTCCCCGTACTGATCGCCCGGATCGGCGCCCTGGCGCGCCGGGCTCATCCCGCCGTGCCGCCCGTGCTCCGGCACGGGGACCTCGTCGTGGACACCGCCCGGCGCGACGCCCGCAGGGGAGAACGGTTACTGGAGCTCGCACCCAAGGAGTTCGGTGTCCTGGAGGTGCTGCTGGCTTCCGGTGGACGCGCCGTTGCGGCCGAGGAACTCCTGGAACGGGTCTGGGACGATGCCGCGGACCCCTTCACCAGCGCCGTCAAGATCACGATCAGCCGGCTGCGGGCCAAACTAGGGAACCCCCCGGTCATCGAGACCGTCGCCAAGCACGGCTACCGGATCTGAGGAGCCCATGCGTGCCATCGCCCGTCTCGCGGGGAGCAGGGCCCGCCGACGCCTCCCCCGCCGCACCGTGCGCCTGCGTATGACCCTGCTGTACGGGGGGCTCTTCGTCCTGTCCGGAGCCGCCCTGCTGGGCATCACCTACGGCCTCGTGCATCGGGCCATCGCCGGGCAGCCGCTCGAACTCTCGGTCAGCGAACCGGACGCGGAGCCCGGCGTCGTCCCCGGGCAGCCGCCCGGGAGCAGGCACAGTTCCATGGAGACGCTCGCGGACCAGGCCCAGGATGCCATGGCCGGTCAGATCGCCGGCATCATGCACCAACTGCTCGTCCAGTCCGGGATCGCGCTGGCCCTCATGCTGGTGGTCTCGATCGTGCTGGGCTGGATCGTCGCCGGCCGGATGCTGCTCCCACTGCGGACTATCACGGCCACGGCGCAGGAGATCTCGGCGACCAGCCTGCACCAACGGCTGGCCCTCGGGGGTCCCTCCGACGAACTCAAGGAACTCGGCGACACCTTCGACGGCCTGTTGAGCCGGCTGGAGACGTCGTTCGAGGCCCACCGCCAGTTCGTCGCCAACGCCTCCCACGAACTGCGTACGCCGCTGGCCCGGCAGCGGGCCCTCGGCCAGGTCGCCCTGTCCGACCCCGCGGCGACCGCCGAGTCCCTGCGGCAGGCGCACGAACGCGTCCTCGCCGCGGGCGCCCAGCAGGAACGGCTGATCGAGGCGCTCCTCACCCTGGCCCGCAGCCACGCGGGCATCGAGGTCCGCCGGCCCTTCGACCTGACGGGGATCGCCCAGGACGTCGTCGAGGCGCGGGCCGACGAGGCGGACCTGCGGACCGTAACGGTCCGCACGTCGTTCGAGACGGCCGCGGCGCTGGGGCACCGGCCGCTCGCCGAACGCCTCGTCGTCAACCTCGTGGACAACGCTCTGCGGCACAACACCCCGCACGGCGAGGTGCGGGTCACCACCGCGACCGAGGGCGGTCACGCCGTCCTCACCGTCACCAACACCGGTCCCCCGGTGCCGCCGGAGGCCGTCGACCGGCTCTTCCAGCCGTTCCAGCGGCTCGGCGCCACCCGGGCCGCACGGACCGAAGGCCTCGGGCTCGGCCTGTCCATCGTGCAGGCCATCGCCCACGCCCACGGCGCAGGCCTCACCGCCCGGGCGAGGTCGGGCGGCGGCCTGAGCGTCACCGTCACCTTTCCCGCCTCGAGCGACCCCGCGCCGCCCGCCCGGCGCCGGCCACCCCTGTCGGTGCACTGACCACGGGGCGCAGCGCGACGGGTGCCGTACCGCTCGCCTCGTCGACGGGAGCGGTACGGGGCGTCATGCCGGCCGGGCCTTCTACTGCGGCGCCGGCCCGGGTCCCCCGGACTGGAACTCCTTGGGGCCGCCTGCGACCTTCTCCAGGATCGGCTGGCACGTCTTTTCGGCCGCCTTGAAGACCGGGCCCCGCGGGTCGACGCCCAGCGTGTCGCCGTTGATGTCGAGCCCGCCCTCGGCATTGGGGTCGGGGAACTTCGGGACCCCGTTCTCCCGCATGCACTTGGAGTACGCCAGGGATGCCTCCTGCACCCCGGCGGGCGGGGTGGCGTTGACCGCGGGCAGGAGTTCCTTGCACTTCTTGTCCGCGGCCTGGGCCTGCGACGACTTCATGTCGACGGAACCGTCGATGTTGAGCAGGCCCTGGGCATTGGGATCGGGGAAGTCGGCGACTCCGTTCTCGCGCATGCACTTGGCGTACGCGAGCGTGCTCTTCTTGTCGCCCGAGACCGCCCCCTTCGAGGCGCTCGGCGCGGCCGCGCCCCCGTCGTCGTCGGCGGAACCGCTGCACGCGACCGCGAGCAGCATGACGGCCGTCACCCCGGCCATCGAGGCCGTCGGCTTCCGGGCCCGCCGCGACCGACCGATGCTCGTGCTGTTCGGGCGACCGCGGCCAGAGGCACCTTGCATGTCCGTCTCCGTCTCTCGTGGAGGTTCCTGGCTGCTCCGTCCGCGACCGGGCACGGACGGAACCGGGACTCTTGATCGAACGCTACGGATCAGAGGGTTTCGGGGAGGTATCAGGAAGGCTGGTGCGCGAGCACCGCACCAGCGCGCAGGGCGATGCAGGCAAACGACGCCCCTCGACCGTCCGGTGCAGGTCGGCCTCCGGTGAGCGGTTCACCATCGCGCCCCGCACACAGGGCGCCGTGCTTCGTGAGTACCGGGGCTGCGGCATTGCCGCTCTTCGGCGTCACGGAGAGGGCGGTATCCCCGGATTCGCACGAGGTGCATCTGCGTACCGAGAAGCGCTCGCCCGTGAGGGGCGGCAGCGCGGGGCCGGCACCGCGCGCCTGCAGTGGCGTCGAGTGGCCCCCGGAGATGAGCGGGGCCGGGCACTTCGACTGGCCGACCTCGGACTTCTCGGCCAGGGCGGGGACGTGTGCGTCATCAGCGTGCTGCCGGATGAGGTCCTGGACCTGGTGGTCGGTGAGCTTTCGCCATCACGAAGCCCCGACCGGATCAGGGAAGAACACGTGGTCCGCGTGCGACGAGCGGGCGGCCGCCGTCTTCCGGCAGGACAACGAGGAACCGCCAACGGCCGTCCTCGACGCGGGCCAAGCCGATGGTCGTAGCGGCGGTGAACGCCTCGGCGGCGGGCCCGGCCCCGTCGGTCAACCCGTCGAGCTTTGCGTAGTCCTTCGCCAGGGACGCGGATGGACCGCTGATCCACAAGCCGACCTTTGCGCCTCGGCGAAGCGCGGCGAGCAGGTCATCGCGAGCTTGCCCCTGAGCAGCGCCCCGGACCCTGTCGTGAAGACGTTCCTGTGCGCATGGCACTGTCGGTGCGGCCTCAGCCTGCCGGCGGCACCGTCGGCACGACTGGAGGGCGCCGGGAACGAACAGGTGCAGATACAGGGTGGTGTGCCGCGCCGATATTCCGCACAGGGTTCCGCGCGCGCTCACCGCGTGCTCGACTCCGGGAGCACCGTTGACCTCGCAGACGCCGAACCGGGCCGGCTCCCGCGCTGTTGCGAACGACCAGCCGTCGGCCGGGACATCGATCATGCGGAGGAGCATGCCACACGCATCGGGGGTGACTCGGCCATTGTCCCGGACCGCTTCGGCAGGCGCCCTTGGCCCGCCTGAAGCAGTCAGCCCTCGACCCGGATGCCAGCCTCGCGCAGGGCACGGGACTCCGACATGCGGATACGCGCGCGGACCAGTGTCCGCATCATCGCCGCGCCTGCCAGCACGGCGCCGAGATGCAGCACCACCGCGACGGTGAGGCTCTCCGGCGGCGTGAGACCGGCCGGATCCGCCAACGCCACGTACAGCATGAGGGGCAGCTTCCAGGCGCTCCATGCGAACAGTGAGCCCGATCCGACCCACCCGAGTGTCAGCGGGAGCCAGCGCGGAATCCCGGCAGGGCGCGCCCGGGCGACCGTCCAGATCCCGGCGGATCCAGCGAGGGCCCAGAACCCCCATACAGCGGCCAGCACGTACCAGTCGGCGTTCCGGCGGCCCGGGTGGGCGATTCCAAGAGTGCCGCCGGCCGCCCAGTAGAGCCAGACCAGACCCACTGCGGCACCGACGACAGCCGCCCACGGAGGCACCGTCCGCGGCCCGTCACCGACGCGCCCGGTGAACGCATCCGGCCACCGGCGCCGCAGATACGCCGGGACGGCGAGGGCCAGCCCCAGCCCCATCCCCACGAAGCTGAACTCGACCAGTACTCCCTCCCAGACCGGCATGGCCGGGTCGTCACCGCCGCCGCCCTGCGAGTCACCGCCCACGTTCAGGAGCGCACTGAACAGACCGACAGGCAGCACCGAGACGAGGAACCCCGACCCCACCCAGGAACAGAATGGCGACCAGTGCCCCCGGTATCCGCGTCCCCCACGGCCGCACCAGCGCGAGCGCCAGAGCGATCCCGATCACCGCCATACCGACCGTGACGGTGTTGAGCACGACCCACTCCGCCAAGCCGAACCCATCGCCGATCGGCAGCGCCCCCACGAGAGAGCCGACCACCCACGAGACTTTGATCAGCAAGTAGGGCGACAGCGCCAGAGCAGCTCCATACGCCGCCTTGCGCCCGACCTGATCCCAGCGATCCACCGGAACTCCCCCTCCATCAGCAGGAATCCCAGCCTCTGGCCTGACCGGCCCCGGCCACGTCCCCCGCCGGACGTATCCGCCTCCCCCACCCGGGGGAGGCGGCGGGTGGCAACCGAGTACCGAAGGCCACCACGGCGAGTCCTCCCGCACGGCGCGCGCACCTCGCGAACGCGTGAGCGGCTCAGCCCTGACCAGCACGGACGGGACACCCCTTAGGGTCGGCTCATGAGCACGGCAGACGACGACCGCATCGCCCTCGACCTCCTCGATGCCCACCTGGAAGACCTGTGGCGGGCAGCCGACGAGCTCCAGCGGGGAAACCGGGCCGTCGTCCCCGAGACGCCGCACCGACTGGCCGAGACCGCCGCGAACGGCGCCGCCACGGAGCTCCTGCGGTGGGGGTACGGGGAGATGGCCGGCCTCCCGCACTCGCCGGGCGACGTGTTCGCACGGAGCGTCGGCAGCACGCTCATGGAGCTGGGGCGACGCCGCAGCCCCTGGAACGCGGCAGCCCTGCGCCTGCTGGAGGACCCGTACGTCTTCCTCGCCACCGGTCCGCGCCGGCACGAGGACTGGGCCGAAGACGTGCTCGCCCTGATGCACCGGAAGGTCCCTGACCCGCGCGGCTGGCTTCGCATCGACGGCGACCGCACCAACCGTGCCCGCTCGACCGTGCCGACGTACCCTTTCGAGCCGCCGCCCGCCGCCGGATTCCGGGACCGCCTCCACGAACTGGAGCCTGCGGGGGCCGTCACCGCGCTCGCCGTCATGGCGGAGGAGTGGGACGGCTACCGGCCCGTACGGGACCGGCCGGAGCGCGACGCCCTGTTGGCCGACGCACAGTTCCTGCTGGACCGCTACGGCCCGCACGCCCGGTTCTGGACGAACGCCCGGGACGCGTCCTCGCACCCCGCCCGGGACTTCGTCCGGGCCGGCCTCAAGGGCACGGAAGTCCACACTTTCATCACCGGCGAGCCCATGAACGGGCTCGACCTCTTCGAAGAGCTGGGCCTCATCGCCGTGTCCGGCGACGAGGTCGGGGTCTTCTGGTCCTTCGGCGCGTACTGACACCGGCACGTCGCCCAACAGCCCGACGACATCACGTTGCGCATCGCCCGCGTCTCATCCGACCCGAGGACGCTGCACGGGGTCGCGCGCCACACGCACGTTGGGCAACCGCTCTCGCCACTGCGCAGTGCCCTCGGCGGTGACAGCGTGCCGTCGCTGCTAGCGGATCCACGCCTCATCGATGCCGGCGCCCCCCGTGGGGTAGGTCTGGAGCCAGGCCGTGAGCTGCACACGGCTCACGGATGCCGCATCATCGGGACCGGGCGCCTCGATTCGGTGAACCACGGGCACCATTCTCAGAGGTACAACTGACCTGCTGCAATGCGGTGATGCCACTGCTGGCCCGTCGTTGCCCAGAGGCGGCCAAGGCTCTGGCACAGCTTCTGCACACCCGTCGCAGCGGCTGTCGGCGTCCCGGATAAGGATTCGTCCGCAGGAACCGATGTGCGCCTCCGTTGGGCTCAGGGGATGGAAATGTCCATGCGACCGGGGCCGACTGCTGCAAGGCTGGTTGGATGAGCAGAGATGCAGAGGTCATCGTCCTGGCGCGCGGGGCGGAAGAAGTGATGGAGCCGCTCACCCGGCCCGACGAAGGCAGGCAGTGGCACCAGTGTTTCCAGCGTGTGGACGACCACATGTTCGGCGGGTGGGGCGGCCCCTCCGAGGAGTGCTACGCATGGGTCGTGCAGTTCGGCCGCAGCAACGCCTGGACCGGGCTGCTGGCGCACCTGGAATCGTTGCCATGGCCGAACCCGGGCTCGGTGCAGATCCTCGTGCATGACCAGGACGACGACTGCTTCGGGCTGTGGATGATCCATGATGGCCGACTGGTTGAGGTTTCGCTGCCCCGCACCCGGCGGGTGCCGTTCTCGTCCTTCGAGCTCGGTGTGCTCGAACGTACCGACCGCCCGAGCCGCTGAAGACCCCTGACGCACACCTGTACCCGGCCAGAGATGCTCCGCCATACCCATACAGGCAACAACGAACGATCACCTCCCGAGAATCGCAGTTACATGCTGTCGGGCGGGATGGGTGTGGCCTGGTGGTAGTACATCTGCCACGTCGTGGCCGTACCCTGCTTGCGCCAGAGCGAACTCCGCCGCGCCCGGAGCCCATTCAGCGTGGTCTCGTAGGTGAGGTGCACCAGCCCGGGTGCCAGCAGGACACCGGTGAACTTTGAGGGCTCGTAGCGCGGACCGCTCTCTGTCGCACCGTCCATCTCGGGAATCGCTGCGAGCATCTCGTCATACGTCCACCGCCGCCCCGAGGCGCCGACCTCCGTGAAGTCCGGGTCCAGCAGCTGTCGGGTGAGCGAGCGTGAACTGCGCACGCTGGGGTCCATGAGGCGCAGCTCGCCTGCGATCGCTTCGCGCACGTCATCTGATTCCTGGCTCATGCGGGCATCCTCGCTCAAGCGGCCAAGCTGACCGCAACCGAGTTACCACCCGCAGAGCACAGCTCGGTTCCCCGCTGGCCTCCCCACCCTTCGAGACGCCCCCAGCCGGCGTCTCAGTCGGTGGCGTGCGGATCGGTCTCGGTGATGAGTCGAGTCATCTGGTGCCATAGCCGCCACAAGCGGGGGTTGTCTGCTTCGTCGAGCTCCGGCAGGACCTGTTCCAGGTCGGAGAGCCTCCGGCGCAGGATCCCGAGCCGCCTTTCATCGAGGGAGCCGCCGTAACCCAGCCAGGTCGCCACGCACCCGGCGATGTGCATCGGTTTCTGCCACGCCGCCCATCATCGCCGCCGCCAGGCCGCAGCGTACGAGGGCGTCGATGGCCGCGTGCAGCGTGAGTCGGTGGCGAGCAGCGTACTCGTCGATGCTGACGACGACTACAACGAGAGGGGCCGCGCCGACTTCGCTGCGATCGGCGAGCTGCTGAAGCGCGCGGGAGCGCAAGAGTGGACCGAGCCCGGTCTGGTCGAGGTGCAGGACGCCGAGTTCGAGATGCGGGGCTACTCGGGCCTGCACACGCTTCGTCGTCTCGCCGTGCACCTCGCGCTGCACGGGTGCCTGCCCGAGCCGCTGGATGAGGCCCGGCATGCGACGGACGACCCGCTCCTGAGCGCGATCTACAAGGCTCTGCCAGGTGATCCTCCCGGGCCGTTCGACCATCTGTCCATCATTCGGACTGCGAGGGCGACTACGTCCCTGTCGACTTCGCCCCTGTCATCGTCGACAAAAGGGCACCGGGCGGCTAGCTCGGCTCCTCGGTGCGCCTGCTGTCGGAAACCCGTCGGCTCGCCGATGCCCTCGGTCTTCCCGAAGACCTCTCGCCGTAAGACTTCCGTCATCACGGATGCTCTGGGACCCGTGCTCCCGATGACGTTGAATGCCTCCTGAACGACGATGAAGGAGCGCGAAGTGGGACGTGAGGGCGGGCGGCGCAGGCCGCTGACGATCGTGGCGGTGGCCGTGGCAGCCGTGCTGGTGGCGGTGGGGCTGTACTGGTTCGAGCCGTGGAAGCTGTGGCAGGACCAGAGGGTCAGCGAGGCGCTGCCCAGTGCGGCTCCGAGCGTGCCGGCGACAGGTTCCGCCTCCGCCGCGCCGGCTCCGCCTTCCCCGCGGACCGTCGCCCAGGGAACCCTGATCAGCCACGAGCACACCACCACGGGCACGGTGAAGATCGTCCGGCTGCCGGACGGCTCGCACACCCTGCGTCTGGAGGGACTGGACACGAGCAACGGGCCGGACCTGCGCGTGTGGCTGACCGACGCCCCGGTCAAGGAGGGCACGGCGGGCTGGCGGGTCTTCGACGACGGCAAGTACGTCAGCCTCGGCAAGCTCAAGGGCAACAAGGGCGACCAGAACTACCCGATCCCTGCCGACGTGAAGCTGTCCGAGTACAGCAGCGTCACCATCTGGTGCGACCGCTTCGACGTCTCCTTCGGCGCTGCCGCCCTGGCCTCGGCCTGAAGTCGACTCGCCCGGTACGTCTCCCCCAGGCTCGCCGACCAGGCCACCTGCCGGTTCCCGCCCTGCGACCCCCTGCACACCGCGTCGAGTTGGTACCGGCCGGGTGGCCATGTCACCCCCTGCCCAAGGGTGACGTGCCTGGCGGGAAGCCCGTCCTGATGGAGCGCAGGGCCAAGGACCGCCTGCCCTCCGCGCAACCAGCGGCCCCGCCCAGCTCGCGGAACAAGCGGTCCGCCACCTGCTACGGCGTCGGACGCGTCCTCGCCGTCGGCGAGCCCTGTACCCGACCTGCAAGCCAAGCTGACACCCCACCTCATCGCCACGACCCCGGCGATGTCGGATAGCCGCATGGTGAAACGCAAGAAGGAGAAGAAGAGACGGCCCGCATGGGGCATCCCGAAGGGGATCGTGCTGTTGGCGACGCCGGAGGGCTGGCGCCACAGCGTCCTCACCATGGAAGCCGGCATGCTCTGCGGGCGTCTGGACGTGCCGGTCGACACCGACCCACAAGAGGCGCGAGCCGCGGCGCCCCGGATGGTGAGGGAACTCGCCCGGGACTTCCACGACACCGACGTCGAGGTGAGCTGGGATCCCCCTCGGGAGCCCTGGTCATGGACCGCTCAGGTCACGCTCGCCGCCGCCGGAGCCGAGCCTGCCCCGCCGGGCTCCCACGGCTGAACCGCAAGCAGTGGCCGTAGGCTGCGGCCCATGGAATCGTTGATCGCTGCCGTCCGTGAGCAGGAAGAAGCCGCCCGATTTCTCGCTTGGCCGGGTGACTTCGACCTTGACCGTGGTGATCACGTCGAGGAAGTGCACCTCGCCTCTGGCGCCGCGCTTGAGGGGTTCGCCGGCGACGGTGCCGGCGGCACGTTCTTCTTCTGCGGTGAAGGCGGCGAGGAACGTCCGATCCTCTATGCCGACTCCGAAGGAGGTGCGGCTCTCGTTGCCATCGGCCTGCCCGAGCTGGTGCGGCTTCTCCTGGTCGTCCCGTGGTGGCAGGACTGCCAGGCGTTCACGGAGGACGAGAGTCGCGAGCTCGAGGCTGAGTATCTGGAGGACATGCCGGATCTCGCAGCCAGGAGGGACCGTGCTGCCGCAGCCCTTGGCCTCGATCTTCCGGGTCAGGCCGCGGTCCTGGCTCGCTTGAGGGAGGTGGCCACTCGGCTGGGGGAAGGCTTCGTCCTGGTCTTCACGCCGGAAGGACACCCCTACGAGCCGCTTTTCACGCTCTGAGGTTCCACGGCGGCGGCCGTGCTCTGCCCCGGCCACGGCGGTGTGCTGGGCCTGCGCCGCGGCGATGGCCGTGTCAGCCGTGGCTTGGGTGCCTCGGGCGTTGCGGCTCTTCAGCCACGCCGCACGTCTCGGGCCGACCCGGCGCAGGCCGGCCGGTGTTGAGTAGCCGCCCGCAGGCCTTTCGGTCTCCCGATCGCACGAAGGGACCGGAATCAGCTCGCCCACGCGGTGAGGAGCAAACCAGTTGGCAGGGGCTCAGTACTCCGCAGAACGAGCGTGCAGATTCTCGTGCGGTGCGGAGGCGGACCCGACGGCCAGGTCGCGTCCAGGCAGGGACGTGAACCGCCATCCTCCTGGTCCTGCGATCTGCCACGCTTCGCATGCCGCATCGGCCGGACACGTCAGATGCGTGCCGTCCTCGAACACCATGCGCAGCGTGCCGGACTTGAAGGCGACTGCAGAGACGACCTCAGTCCCCAAGGGAGGGAGGACTGCGGCCACGTCCTGAGTCTCCGGCGTCAGAGCCACGCCGGGGTTGGTCCGGGCCGGCCCGGATGAGAGTCGAGCAGGGGTTTCGAGCACGACTTCCCATCCGCCGAGGGTCAGTGTGTGGCGGTGGCCGGCGGTGACCCCGGTGACGCTCCGCCCACGGAGATTCAAGATCCACCGGTCTTCGTGTTCGACCGGCTCAGCTTCATTGCTCATCACGCCACCATGATGCAGCGCTCAGCCGGGGTCACCGAGGCGCGGCCACCGCCCACCGCGCCACTGCAGGGCACCCCCGGCCGCATGGCCCTCTCCTGTGCCGGCCCGCCGGGGGTGCTCGTCGCCAGGCCGCCGGGGATTGCGGGGAAGGCGCGTTCTGCGCTCAGGACAGCCGAGGCGGCGGTCCCGCGTGCGCGATCCGCGGGTCAGGCCTTCTTGACCACGCTCGACTTGAGCTGCATGGCCCCGAAACCCTCGATCCGGCAGTCGATGTCGTGCCCGTCGACGGCGTCGATCAAGCGGATGTTCCGGACCTTGGTTCCCGCCTTGATGCCCGCGGGATTGCCCTTGACCTTCAGCGCCTTGATGACAGTCACGCTGTCGCCGTCGTGCAGAACGTTGCCGACGGCGTCCTTGACCACCCGCTCCGCGGTGGCGCCGGCGTCGCCATCAGTGCTCTCGGCGGGTACCCATTCGTGGCCGCACTCCGGGCAGACCATCAGAGCGTTCATCTCGTAGGTGTACTCACTGGAGCACTTCGGGCACGGAGGCAGGTTGTCGCTCATTCACGCAGGTTTCTGGACGTCGGGAAGCGGGAGCGCCCTGGAGTACGACCGGCTGGCCGACCGACGGGCATTCACGCGATGGAACAGTCATGATATCAAGTTGCAAACTTCTGCAATTAACTACATCCCAGGCGGCGGCGCTACGTCGACGCCCGCGTCGCGCGGAGCACGGCGATCGGCAGCCGCGCCGAAGCGGTCAGCGCCCACAGAACCTGCGAATTGCAAAAGTCTGCAATTTCATACATCCTGTGGGCGCTGGAACCGCGGGTGGCCGCGGGCACAGCACCAGGCATGTGCCCCGCTGCTCGGGGCGGTGAGAAGGGTGCGCGATCGTGCCGGTTCCGCTGTATCAGGCGAAGGCCGAGTTCTTCCGCATGCTCGGGCACCCCGTGCGGATACGGGTCCTGGAGCTGCTGCAAGACGGCCCGTTGCCGGTGCGGGACCTGCTGGCCGCGATCGAGGTCGAGCCCTCCGCCCTGTCCCAGCAGCTCGCGGTCCTGCGCCGTTCGGGGATCGTCGCCTCGGCGCGTGACGGCTCGACCGTGGTCTACGAGCTGGCGGGCGGGGACGTCGCGCAGCTGCTGCTCGCCGCGCGGCGCATCCTGACCGAGGTGCTGACCGGGCAGAGCGTGCTGCTGGAGGAGCTGCGCGAGTCCGGGGTCCAGGCCTCGTGACCGTGAACGGCTTCCTGACCGCGGCGCTCGGGCGGCTCCGCTCGGTGCTGCCGGCCCGGGCCGACTTCAAGGCGATGGGCCGCAGCCCCCGCCGGGATCTTCTGGCCGGCCTGACCGTGGCGATCGTCGCCCTCCCGCTCGCGCTCGGCTTCGGTGTCTCCTCCGGGCTCGGCGCCGAGGCGGGGCTCGCCACTGCGGTGGTCGCCGGCGCGCTCGCCGCGCTGCTGGGCGGCTCGAACCTCCAGGTGTCCGGTCCGACCGGGGCGATGACCGTGGTCCTGGTGCCGATCGTCGCCCAGTACGGGCCCGGCGGCGTTCTCACCGTCGGGCTGATGGCCGGTGCCCTCCTGATCGGGCTCGCCCTGCTGCGGGCCGGACAGTACATGCGGTACGTGCCGGCGCCGGTGGTGGAGGGCTTCACCCTCGGGATCGCATGCGTGATCGGCCTCCAGCAGATACCCGGCGCACTCGGGGTCGACAAGCCGGAGGGTGAGAAGGTCCTGCTGGTGGCCTGGCGGGCCCTCGCGGACTCCGTGGCCTTCCCGAACTGGAGCGCGATCGGCCTCTCCGTGGGTGTCGCGGCGGTCATGCTGCTCGGGGCCCGGTGGAAGCCGGCGATCCCGTTCTCGATCGTCGCGGTGATCGCCGCGACTTTGGTCGCTCAGGTCTTCCACCTGGACGGGGCAGCCCCGATCGGGGAACTCCCCTCCGGCCTCCCTGCCCCTTCCCTCGCCTTCCTCGACGTCTCCGCGTTCGGATCACTGCTCGCCCCGGCGGTCGCGGTGGCCGCCCTGGCCGCGCTCGAGTCCCTGTTGTCGGCGACGGTCGCGGACGGGATGACCGTGGGGCAGCAGCACGACCCCGACAAGGAACTGTTCGGACAGGGCATCGCCAACCTCGCCGCTCCCCTGTTCGGCGGGGTTCCCGCAACCGCCGCCATCGCCCGTACGGCCGTCAACGTCCGCACCGGCGCCTCTTCCCGCCTCGCCGCCCTCACCCACGCCGCCGTACTGGCGGTGATCGTGTTCGCTGCCGCGCCCCTCGTCTCGAAGATCCCCCTTGCGGCGCTGGCCGGCGTCCTGCTGGCGACGGCGATCCGGATGGTCGAGGTCGGCTCCCTGCGGGCAATGGCCAAGGCGACGCGTTCGGATGCCGTCGTGCTCGTCCTGACCGCCGCCGCCACCCTGGTCCTCGACCTGGTCCAGGCCGTGATCATCGGCCTGCTCGTGGCCGGGGTGCTCGCGCTGAAGGCGGTGGCGAACCAGGTGCGGATGGAGCAGGTCGACTTCCGCCCGGATCTGCCCGGCGAGCACAGCGACGAGGAGCACGCACTGCTCGCGGAGCACATCGTCGCCTATCGCATCGACGGCCCCCTCTTCTTCGCCGGCGCCCACCGCTTCCTCCTGGAACTGGCGGAGGTGGCCGACGTGAAGGCGGTGATCCTGCGCATGTCGCGGGTGACCACCCTGGACGCCACCGGAGCCCTCGTCCTCAAGGACGCGGTCGAGAAGCTGAACCGGCGCGGCATCGCCGTCTTCACCTCCGGAATCAGGCCCGGCCAGCGCCAAGCCCTGGACGCCGTCGGAGCCCTGCACCTGCTGCGCCAGGAAGGCCGCGAATGCGCGACCACCCCGGAGGCTATCGCCGGAGCCCGCAAGTACCTGGAGCAGGCGGGCCTGCTGCCGTTCACACACCGACCGCACCGCATCCGGAAGGCCGCACGATGACCGTCCCTGCCGAACGCCACCTCATCGAGGTATCCGGCACCGAGGCCCTGTGGCTGCTCGAAGGCTCCGGCCAAGGCCGCCTCGTCTACATTCAGCGGGAGATCGCGATGGTCCGTCCCGCCACGCACGTGATGGAGTACGGGCGGCTGATCGTACGCGTGCCCGTTCAGTCCGCTGCCGTGCTCGGCCGGTCCCTGCTGACCTACCAGGTCGACGAGATCAACAGCGCGACCGGAACCGGCTGGATGGTCACCGCCCACGGCCCGGCAGACGTCATCGGCAATCCCGTCGAGGCCGCCCACCACCGGCGCACCCTCACGGGGTGGACCCACGGCCCCCACGACACCCTGCTGCGCCTGCACCCGCAGCAGGTGTCCGGGTTCCGCCTGGCCCGCACCGTGACGGGAGCGGGCAGGTGAGCCTTCAGCTCGAGACGATGCCCTACCGGCACGTGCTGGACGTACCCGCCATGGGTTCGGCCGTACGCATCGCCCGCGAGACCGCAGAACTCGTCCTGACGGAGTGCGGGGTGGGTCTGCGGCATCCGAGCGTGGGTCCGGCGTTGCTGATCCTGGCCGAGCTGGTCACCAACGCCGTCCGCCACGCCGCCGTGTGCTCGCCGGTGATCACGGTGACGTACGCGCACGGACCGGGCGTGTTCGCGTTCGCCGTCCACGACCGCCATCCCTACCAGCCGGCCCTGTTCGGCGCGCTGGCCGACGCCCCGGGCAGCGGCCTGGCCATGGTGGTCGAAATGACGGTGGAGCTCGGCGGCACCGCCGTCGTGCGCGCCGATGCGAACGGGCGCGGCAAGGCCGTCCGGATCACCCTCCCCCTGTGAAGCCGAGGAACAGACGATGACGATCGAATGGCGCTACACCACCTGTCGGCACGTGGGCGTGCTGTCCCTGGCCGGATACCTCGGCGCCGATGCCGTGGACCGGTTCACCGGCGCCGTCGGCTGGGCGCTCGCCCGGGGTACGGGCCCGGTCGTCCTCGACCTGACCGGGCTGCTGGGCTGGTCGGCCGGCGGGCAGGTCGCCGTCGCCCGAGCAGCACGCCGCCTGGCCGAGAGCGGGCGCCGCCTCGACCTTGCGGCGATACCCGCAGACGGCTCCCTCGTCCCGGACGCCACCTGCCCGCCCGTCACCGTCCACTGCGACCTCGCTGCCGCCCTGGTCGCCCATGGGGCCCAGGAAGCGGTCAGGCAGTGGAGCACCGACGACTGGCCCGACCCGCACCATCCGGCCGTACCCGCCCTCACCTGATCACCAGAACCACGGTCGAGATCGAGCAGGAGGCACAGCAGGCCGGGGCGCGGTCCTGGCGGACCCGGTCCCCCAAGGGGGCCTGAGCGGCGGAAGACCTGTTCCCGGGTCCAAGGTCATGAAGGCTGCCCGCCGGGCCCCAGGACTTGCAGGGATCTGCAATTGTAGAGGTCACAACGCATGGAGGGGCGCATGGATGCCCCCGCGACGGAACGGTTCCGGGTGGATGAGATGGGCAGTCAGCGCAAGGGTCCCCAGGTGAGCACGCCGCTCTACCAGCTCAAGGCGGAGTTCTTCAAAACCCTGGGGCACCCGGCGCGCATCCGCGTCCTGGAACTCCTGGCCGTACGCGAGCACGCGGTCGCCGAGATGCTGCCCGAGGTCGGGGTGGAGGCCGCGAGCCTCTCCCAGCAGCTCGCCGTCCTGCGCAAGGCCAATCTGGTGCTCACCCGCCGGGAGGGCTCCAACGTGTACTACAGCCTCACCCACCCGCAGATCGCCGAGCTGCTGCGGGTCGCCCGCGGCATCCTCTCCGGCGTCCTGGAAGTCCAGGCCGAGATCCTCGCCGACCTCCGCGCCACCAGCCACACCTAGACACCCCATCGCGGCGCAGGCCCGAGGGCCTGCGCCCCACGAACGGCGGCCGTCTTCCGTTAGTGCGGGTTCAGCCTGCGCTTCTGACACCGGAAGACGGCCGCTTCTCACTCCCGGGCGTGCCGGACGGGGCGCCAAGCGGCGACGCGGAAAGCCCGGTCGATCAGCGGGGTTTAGGCGCCTGCACCGGGAGCGGTGCCTGCGCCGGCCGTGTCAGTGCGTGGCGATCTGCTGGAGCGCCGCACCTTGGTATCGGGCGCCGGCGTTCCACAGGATGAAGGAGTTCATCTTGTTCGCCGCCGCGGCCTTGATCTGAGCGGCTACTTCCGTGGGCCCGTAGGCGCTGCCCATCGAGAAGTCCTGCAGCCACGGCACGACCTCGGCCTGGGTCCCCTTCACCTGCCGGGCGAAATCGGCCAGCGAGCGCTGCACGATCGCGTACGGCGCGGTGTCGGGCTGCGCGACGCCGTATTCCCCCGGTCCCCAGTGGGACGGGTAGACCATGGGCGCGATGTAGTCGGTGACCTTCGCCAGCGCCCCGATGTCCTGGGCGATCTCGGTGGGCCGGGTCGCGGCGATGCCGAAGACGGAGACGCCCAGGTACGTCGCGTGCGGACGAAGGGCGGTCCGCGTGTCGGCGACGAAGGAGGTGATGGACTGTTCCGGCGTGGCGGACGCGATACCCGGGAAGCGCATGTGCCCCAGCGGCCCGTCGGGCCGGCGCACGTAGTCGTAGAGGATGTCGTCGAAGCCCAGCCGGGCCGCTTCGACAGCGAGGTCCTGGTTGTACTTGCGCACCGTCGGGTCGGCGAAGTTGGTGAAGGACAGGGCTCCGTAGTGGCCGCCGTCGTAGGGCTGTCCCTCCGGGGTCAGTACGAGTTGGTCGCGCTTCCCGTCCTTCCAGGCGGCCGCTGCGAGTTTGGGGTCGCGGAAGGCGACGATGCGGCCGATGACCTGAGCGCCGGCGGCGTGGAGCTCGGCGATCGCCTTGCGGGCGTCGTAGTAGCCCTTGGCCGCGCCGATCTGCCGGGCCAGCGGCACCTGGGAGGCGTATCCGACCTCGCCGTCCTCGTCCTTGACGTCCAGTTCGACGGCGTTGAGCTTGCCTTGTCGCACCAGGGACAGGACGTTGCCCCGCAGGGTGTCGTCGCCCCAGCCGATGGCGGTGATGTGCGCGGCGCGGATCATGGGGCGGCGGCCCCGGGCGGACACGGCCTTGGTGGTGGTGTTCCCCGCGCGGTCGACAGCGGTGACCGTCACCACGCGGGTGCCCTTGGGCACCGTGGTCTTGAAGGCCCCGGACCTGTCGACGGGAACCTTCTTGCCGTCGATGGTCACGCGGGAGTCGGCGGACGCGTTGCCTGTGATGGTCACAGGAGCGCCGGCGTTCGTGACCGCGGGGTCCGCGACCTTCAGGTCGGGCGGCGTGGAGTCCACCGTGAAGCCGACGACTCTGCGGTACGAGGCGAAGGGGAGGCCTGCGTCACCCGCCACCACCAGGGCGTGCCGCCCCTCGGTCAGGCGTGGCAGGCCCAGTCGCAGCCGGGCGCCCTGCTCCGCGGTGACGGGAACCGTCGCACCGTCGAGAGCGACGTGCACCTTCTCCCGTTGGCCGGCCGTCCCTGCGTCGAGGTAGGCGCTGACGTGCGCGGCCTTGCGGGCATCGAGGACCGCTCCGTCGGCGAGACCCTCCACGCCCGGCCCCGACGCGAGAAAGACCCAGGCCCCGCCACCCGCCGCGGCCAACGCGAGCACTCCGGTCGTCGCTATGAGGCTGCGCCGACGGGCCGGGCGGCGAAGACCGGAGGAAGAGGAGGCGGAGCGGGATATGTGTCTCGTGGCCATCATGACGTCCTTCGCGCTGTGACCGGATGGTGCCTCCATTGATTGCCGTACGGCCGCGCGGATCCTCCGTTCCGAGCGGATTTCACGCGAACGGCCGGGTCCCACCCCGGCGTGGCGGCTGCGCCATTCAGGGACAGTGCGATAGGGGAACCCTCGGCGCCGGTAGGTATGCCTCGTCAGGTCCACCTCGTGAGGGGTCCCACATGCGCCACCCGCTCATCCCGCTCAGCGCCCTGGCCGGCGCCGCCCTGCTCGCCGCGGGCTGCTCCCCGGGGGCCTCACCGGCCGCCGGCCAGCGCCAGACGGCGCCGTCGGCAGCGGCTGCAGCCGGCTACCGCGCCGCGAAGTCCCCGGCCGAAGTGGGCGCCAACGAGCTCGGCGACGTGCCCGTTCTGATGTACCACCAGCTCACCGCGAAACCGGCCAGCGTCTACGACCGGAGCCCGGCCGACTTCCGGGCCGAGCTGGAGCGCCTGGCCCGGGAGAACTACGTCCCGGTCACCGCACAGGCCTTCCAGACCGGCCGCATCGACATCCCGGCCGGAACGCACCCCGTGGTCCTCACGTTCGACGACTCGACCAACAGCCAGCTGCGCCTCGGCCCGGACGGCGCCCCGGCAGCGGACACGGCCGTCGCCATCCTGGCGGAGACGGCGAAGAAGTATCCCGCGTTCAGACCGACCGCGACCTTCTTCGTCAACGCGGAGGCGTTCTCGGCCACCGGTTCCGCCAAGGCGCTGACCTGGCTGAAGACGCACGGATACGAAGTGGGCAACCACACCGACCACCACCAGAACCTGCGCTCCCTGGACGAGGCGGGCGCCGCGCAGGCCATCACCGCCGGACAGCGCGCGATCGAGACGGCCGCGCCCGGCACCCGGGTCACCTCTCTCGCCCTGCCCTTCGGCGCCATGCCCCAGTCCGACGGGGTCGCCGCACGGGGAACGGGCTACCGCTACGACGGGGTGTACCTCGTGGGGGCGAACCCCTCGGTCTCGCCGTACGCCAAGGCCTTCACCCCGGGCGCGATCCCGCGGATCCGTTCGGCGGGGCCGAAGGACGCGGACGCCGAGTTCGGTTCGTCGCGCTGGCTCGACAAGCTCGCCTTGGGCACGAACCGGTACGTCTCCGACGGCGACCCGAACACGATCGCCTTCCCCCGCGCCTCGCAGAACGAGCTGGCCCCGTCCTTCGCACCCCGGGCCCGGCCGTACTGAAGGCTGGTGCAGCAGATCCGTGCGCGCCGGATTCCCCGGGGGGCAGCGCATCGCCCATCCGCAACTGGCTTTCGGCTACGGTCTCCAGCTCTCGCGGTAGTCGGCGTGATCGGCGTACGCCAGGGCGAGCAGGGCCAGCGCTCGTCGAAGGCCGGCGAGGTATCCGGCTGTCAGGCCGGGCGTCGCCTGCGCGGTTTCGTAGTGGTCCAGCAGGGCTTGTCTGGCTTCGGTCTCCCTGAAGATCCGTGCAGGATCGAACCGGGCGATGTGGTCGGCAGTTCCGAGATGGACCTCTGGGATCCCGGTTCGGGGCGTGGCCCGGCGTAGGCCGGTGCTCTGAACGACCGGGGTGCATCCACTGACGGCCCACCCACTCGCATTCCGGGATCGCGCCTTCCCGGTCGTCGGTGCAGCGGTCGGCCCAGGCCCGGCCCACCATGACCGGCCGGGTCACGACGCCTCCGGCGGCCTCTTGCACCCGCACGACCAGACCGAGCCGTCGGCTCCGGGGTTTCCCCGCGGACCGTGCCTCACCTCGAGCACCCCACGATCGTCGGCATGCAGGAGGAGGCGCTCCAGATCAGCCGGAACGCAAGCGGTCAACTCTCCTCCCCCAGAGCCTCACCCGGGGGCCGTGCACTGCGTCGACGGCGACGCAGAACAGCAGGCCGTCGTTGAGACATCCTAACCGGATGGATCATCCGTATCCGTGTTACGGTCAATCAAACGGATGACCTATCCGTATGCCTACCGAGGGTGGATGAGCCATGAGGAAGACAGCTGTGGTCACGGCCGGTACAGCCGGCATCGGCTTGGAGACGGCACTGGGTCTGGCTGCGGCCGGGTTCTCGGTCACCGTCATAGGGCGGAACCCCGACCGGGGCGCGCGGGCGGTCGAACGGATCAACGCAGCGGACCCGGCGCATACCGCCCGGTTCCTCGCCGCCGACCTCGCCTCGCTCGACGAGGTGCGCGCGCTGGCCGGTCGGCTGTCCTCCGACCATGCCGCCGCAGGCACCCCGCTGACCGTACTGGTCAACAACGTCGGGGCGATGTTCTCGGTTCGGCAGGAACTGGGCGGGGTCGAAGCGTCGTTCGTCGTCAACCACCTCTCGCCCTACCTGTTGACCGAACTCCTGCTGCCCACGCTGACAGCCGGCGCGCCGAGCAGGGTCGTGAACGTGACCTCGGGCGCGGTCGGGGTCGCGAAGCGGGTGTTCGACGCGGTCGAACCGCCCGGCGGCTACTACGGCTTCCACTGGTACGGCCGCGCCAAGCTCGCCAACCTCGCCTATACGCTCGACTTGGCGAAGCGGCTGGACGGCACGGGCGTATCGGTCTTCGCCGCCGACCCCGGAGGCGCCGCGACCGACATGACCAACGGCACCATGACCGACCCGAGGATCGTCTCGCCCGCCCTGCGGCTGCTGTGGCCACTGGTGCGCCGCACGTTCGAACGCTCGACCTCCGGCCCGGCGTCCACGGCAGCCAGGCCCTCGATCACCGCAGCCACCGACGCCGCCCTGACGGGCCGCACCGGCATCCTCATCGGCGCGCAGGCACGCCCTGTGACCCCGTCCCGCGCGGCGACCGACCCCCGGGTCGCAGCGGCCGTACGCCGGCTCAGTGAACGGCACGCCCCCCTCGCGGCCACCCGACCTGCCCGCGCATAGCGGCACGGACGGTGGCCGCGGCGCCTCCGGATGGACTATCCGATTAGGATGTCCCCATGACGACGACACCGCTACGCAAGGACGCGGCCCGCAACTGGGACCGGATCGTCGCCGTCGCCCGCACCCTGGTCGACGAGGGCACGCAGTTGCAGCTCAACGACGTCGCCCGGCGCGCCGGACTCGGTGTCGGCACCGTCTACCGGCACTTCGCCACGCCCGAGGCGCTGCTGGAAACCGTCGCCACGCCCTGCCTGGAAGCCCTGGTCGCCCACGGTGAGCGAGCGCTGGCCGGCACCGACCCCTGGCCGGCGCTCGAGGGCCTCCTCACCCGCACCGTGGAAGCGCAGGTGACCGATGCTTCGCTGGCCCCGGTCACCGGCGCAGCCGCGGACAGCTTGCCGCGCACCACGGAACTCAAGCAGTCCTTGTGGTCGGTCGGCGCCACACTCCTCGCCCGGGCCAAGGAGGCCGGAGCGGTCCGCCCCGACCTGACCTCGGGTGACCTGGTCCCGCTCATGTGCGGGATCGCGCACGCCGTGCACGTCCACGGCGGCTCTCCGGCGGACCGGATCGCCACCGCCCACCGCTATCTGGCCACGCTCCTCGAAGGCCTGCGGGCCGCACCGCCCGAGGCGTGAGCGACGCGGCACCACGCCGACAGGCCGAAGCGCAGGCAGAGCGCTCCCCGGCCTCGTCGGGCATTCGGTACGGAGCCCGAGCAGGACCTGCCGGCTCCACGGACCGGGCGGCAACGCCTACGGCTGGTCCCCCGCGGTGGCCGAACCCGGGCTGCGCGGACACCGCGCGGTCGCCGTCGACCTGCCGGGGCACGGCCCCGGCGCCCACTTCCCCCTCTCCTACCAGTCGCCCCAGGACCTGGAGCGACTGCGGCAGGAGTCCTCTCCCCTGGCGGGGACGACTCTGGCCGACTTCGCCCCGCACGTGGCCTCGGTGGTACGGCGGGCACACCGCAACGGCCCCGTGGTCCTGGCCGGACAGAGTCTCGGCGGCGTCACCCTCAACGCGGCCGCCGACTACTCCGACAACGAGGTCAGGGCGATGCTCAACATCCTCGAACCGGACGAGTCGGCCGCGATCGGAGCACGCGACGGCGGCGGACTGCCGCACGAGTGGGGGCGCATCCCGCGGACCTTCGTGCGCTTCGCCGAGGACCGCACGCTCCCACCGGCCCTCCAGGACCTGATGATCCGGGAGGCCGACGAGCCGACCCCCGACAACCCCTTCCGCGTACGGTCCCTGACAGCCCCGCACATCGGCCCCCGCCACCCCGCACTCCTGGCAGACGAACTCGAACAGGTCGCCCGACTCTGCCCCTGAACCCCACCGACGACGCGCAGAATCCTGCAGCTCCGCGATACCGAGCACGGCGTCGTGGACGCCGTGCCGTGCCGGTTCCCCGGTGGCCGGCGCCCCGCATGCGGGACGCTGCCTCCGCGCCCGTCGCCCGGGCCGTCTCCGTCCCCCGCCGCGTACCCTCGTGCCCGTGCCGCCTCCCCGTCTCCGCCGTGTCGCCGTCCTCGTACTCGAGGGCGCCAAACCCCTCGACGTCGGAATCCCCGCGCAGGTCTTCACGACCCGCGCCAGCATGCCGTACGAGGTGCGGGTGTGCGGTGCCGCGCCCGGGCTCGTGACCGGGGGCGACGGGCTGTCGTACCACGTGACCCACGGGCTGGAGGCGCTGGCGTGGGCCGACATCGTCTTCGTCCCCGGCTACCGGGCTCCCGACCGCGACGACCCGCCGCAGGCCGTGCTCGACGCGCTGGTCGCCGCCCACGCACGGGGTGCGCGGCTCGCCGCCATCTCGACCGGCGCGTTCGCGCTCGCCGCCACCGGCCTGCTCGACGGCAAGCGCGCCACGACCCACTGGCACTACGCCCGGGCGTTCACCGCCCGGTACCCGCTCGTCCGGCTCGACGAGAACGTCCTGTTCGTCGACGAGGGCAGCGTGCTGACGTCGGCCGGAGCCGCCTCCGGCATCGACCTGTGCCTGCACATCCTGCGGCGCGACCTCGGTGTCTCCGCCTCGAACCACGCGGCCCGGCGGCTGGTCGCGGCGCCGTACCGCAGCGGCGGCCAAGCCCAGTACGTCCCCCGCAGCGTGCCCGAGCCGCTCGGCGAGCGGTTCGCCGCCACCCGCGAATGGGCCCTGCACCGGCTCGGCGAGCCCCTCACCCTCGAAGCGCTCGCCGTGCACGCGGGGGTCTCGCCGCGTACGTTCTCGCGGCGCTTCGCCGAGGACACCGGGTACACGCCGATGCAGTGGGTCATGCGTGCCCGGATCGACGTGGCCCGGGAGCTTCTGGAGCGTTCGGAGCGCAGTGTCGAGCAGATCGCCGCCGATGTCGGTCTCGGCACCGGGTCGAATCTGCGGCTGCACTTCCACCGCATCCTCGGGACCACCCCGACCGACTACCGGCGCACCTTCACCCGGGGCGAATAGGCGGTGTCGGCCGTCGACGGCCCCTGTGGCGGGATCCTTGCGAACCATGGCGATCTCGCCGCTGTCGCGGGCGGGCGGCGGGGGCGAACCTGATGGCGAACGAAAGGGACATCGCTCATGACTCGCATCGCCATCAACGGATTCGGCCGCATCGGACGCAACGTGCTGCGCGCGCTGCTCGAACGCGACAGCGACCTCGAGGTCGTCGCCGTCAACGACCTCACCGAGCCCGCCACCCTCGCGCGACTGCTCGCCTACGACACCACCTCCGGCCGGCTCGGACGCCCGGTGACCGTCGACGGGAACGCCCTCGTCGTCGACGGCCGCCGCATCACGGTGCTGGCCGAACGCGAGCCCGAGCAGCTGCCGTGGGCCGAGCTCGGCGTCGACCTCGTCCTGGAGGCGACCGGCCGCTTCACCTCGGCCGAGGCCGCCCGCGGCCACCTCAAGGCGGGCGCGCGCAAGGTGCTCGTCAGCGCACCGTCCGACGGCGCCGACGTCACGCTCGCGTACGGGGTCAACACCGACGCCTACGACCCGGACGTGCACACGATCGTCTCGAACGCCTCGTGCACGACCAACGCGCTGGCCCCGCTGGCCTCCGTACTCGACGACCTCGCCGGCATCGAGCACGGCTTCATGACCACGGTGCACGCCTACACCCAGGAGCAGAACCTCCAGGACGGCCCGCACCGCGACGCCCGGCGCGCCCGCGCCGCGGCCGTCAACATCGTGCCGACCTCGACGGGCGCCGCCAAGGCGATCGGCCTCGTGCTGCCGAAGCTCGCGGGCAAGCTGTCGGGCGACTCGATCCGCGTGCCGGTCCCGGTGGGCTCGATCGTCGAGCTCAACACCACCGTCGCGCGCGACGTGACGCGCGAGGAGGTCCTCGAGGCCTACCGCACTGCGGCGCAGGGACCGCTGGCAGGGGTACTGGAGTACTCCGAGGACCCTCTCGTCTCCTCCGACATCACGGGCAACCCCGCCTCGTCGATCTTCGACTCGGAGCTGACCCGCGTCGACGGCCGCCACGTCAAGGTGGTCGCCTGGTACGACAACGAGTGGGGCTTCTCGAACCGCGTGATCGACACGCTCACGCTCCTCGCCGCCGGCTGACTCAGAGGGGTTCGGGGGCTCGGGGGGGCTCACCGGCGGGGTCGGCGGCCCGTCGCCGTACGATCGGGTCCATGCAGGCCGATCTGACGGGCCACGCCCGATGCGTTTTCGGGGACGAGTACCGGCCCACGCCGCCGTGCGACCGTCAGCACGACGAGGCCTCCTTCATCGAGGAGCTGACGTTCGCCGACGCCGATGCGATCCTGGCCATGCTGCGGGAACTGTGCCCGGGCTCGGTCGACGGGTACCTGCCTGTGCGGATCCGCAACCTCGCCTGAGCGCCCAAGTGCTGTTCAGACCTCGTGGACAGGGCCGGAAGGCACGTGCCGCGGAGCGCATCCGAATGGGGATGCGCTCCGCGGCGCCGCTACTTCAGGCCCATCTCCTCGCACGCAGCCTTCAGCTTGTCGGTGCAGACCTCGGCGACCGTGTAGACCTCGTCGTGGATCACGGTGGCCTTGACGTTGCTTCTGTTCAGCGCGATGCCGGGAACGAGCACCGACGGCACCCGCTTGGTGGTCGGGCTGTCGACGACCTGGTTGATGATGCCGTCGGTCCTTTCGCCCTTGGCGAGGGCGACGGCCAACTCCGCCGCGGCCGAGGCTTCCGGGGCGTACGGCTTGTACACGCTCATGAGCTGCTCGCCGGCGACGACCCGCTGCACGGCGGCGAGTTCGGCGTCCTGGCCGGTCACCGGCGGCAGCGGGGACACGCCTGCCGCCTTCAGGGCGGCGATGATGCCGCCCGCCAGGCCGTCGTTGGCGGAGTAGACGCCCACGATCTTGCCCTTGCCGAGGGCCGAGATCGCGGCCGTCATGTTGGCGGTGGCGTTCTCCGGCTTCCAGTCGACCGTGTCGTACTCCTTGCCGACGTTCACCTCGCCGTCGAGGACGGAGTGCACGCTCTGCTTGAACTGCCGCGCATTCGGGTCGGCGACCGAGCCGTTCATCATCACGATCTGGCCGGACTTGGCCTTGTCGCCGAGCGCATCGAGGAGCGCCTTGGCCTGGAGCCCGCCGATGTCATGGTTGTCGAAGGAGGTGTAGGCGTCGATCGGGCCCTCGGCCAGACGGTCGTAGGCGACGACCGGGATGCCGGCGTCCTTGGCCTTCTTGACCGAGCCGGCGATGGCCTTGGAGTCCACGGCGTCGATGATCAGGACGTCCACCTTCTTGACGATCATCGCCTCGACCTGAGCGCTCTGAACGGCCGGATCCTGCTTGGCATTGGCGTAGATCACTTCGCCCTTGCCCCGCGTGAATCTGTGGATCTCTTTTTCGATGAGCGGCTTGTCGAACTTCTCGTAGCGCACGGTCTCGTCCTCGGGAAGCAGGAGACCGACTCTGATCGTGTCGCCCTTGGCGGATCTCCCGGGTTCCCCGTCGGCATCGTCCGCGCCGCCGCAAGCGGCGAGCGAGACGGTGATCGCGGAAGCAGCGACGGCAACGGCGGCCCTGCCCAGATATGCGTTCACTACATAAACCTCCCTGACGAGGGCCGTTTTCGTCCGGCCGAGGTAGGCGAAGTCAACTCGTCACCGATAGCACCGTCAAGGAGTGAATTCGCAACGAGATGACAACGTTCTCATGAGGCCGCACACGCCGATGATTTGCCCCTATTTGGATAATTCCTCACTGTTGATCGACCGGTTTCATTTCAACTTCTGAATTTAAGGCAGCGCGTCACTCATGGGCGGGCTCAACCCCAGGGTGCTGAGCGGTGACATCTGCCGCTCCCGCAACCCGCCATCGCCCGACGGCACAGCTAGTCTTACGATCATGGCCTTGCGACCCGATGAGTTCTACGACCACGCACGTGCGGCTGCAGATGACGAGGTTCGGCTTCCGCTGGCACGGATGACCGGGTGGGACATCAGCCCCTTCGAGGCGGATGGCCTACGCGTCTCCGTACTTCGGCCTCCCGTCCTCCCCGAGCCGCGGCGGCACGGGGAAGACCCGGCGGACTGCGGCGAGTGCCGCGCCCGCAACGAAGGCATCTGGCTCAACGACCGCTGGCGACTGGCCCGGATACCGGGCGTCGGCGTGCCACTGGTGCTGATGCTCTTCCCGCGCGACCACTACGACATGGCCGACCTGCCCGACGAGCTGGCTGCCGAGCTGGGCGTGCTCACCACTCACATCGTCCGCCACGTGCAAGCCCTGCCCCACATCAGCCGAGCGCACGTCTACCGCATCGGGGACGGCTCCGCCCACCTGCACGTGTGGTTCTTCGCCCGACCCGAGGGGCAGGCCCAGCTGTTCGGGTCGTGGCTGCCCGTCTGGGACGACCTCCTGCCCGAATACCCGGCCGACGTGGCCGACGCAGACGCAACCGCCGTTGCCGACGCGTTGATCGCCTCGTACGGAGGCCACCGCGCGGACTCGGAAAGCCGGCAGAGCCTCTGACCCCGCACCCGCGCAGGGCCAGCCCGGGCTGTCCCCTTTACGTGCCCCGTGTCGTCGCGGTTACCTGGAGGACACGGGGTACGAGCCACGGGGGCGGGCATGGCGCGCTGGCACGGAGGATGGGGGCGCGGACTCGCGCGGACGACGATGGCGCTGGCGGCGCCGCCGCTGGCTGCGGCCCTGGCGTTCGGGGTGGCCCGGGAGTCGGCATACGGATCGCTGGGCACCTGGGGGTTCTTCCTGGGCGGGCTGCTGCTCCCGCTGGTCCTGCTCGGCTGGCACGCCGCCCTCGCCTCGCGGCGCGGGGCCGCGCTCGTCGCACTGTCCGCCCTCCCGGCCGGCTTCGGCGCCATCCTCGCGCTCGCGTCCGTGGGGCACAGCGCGCTGGAGGCCCGGGGCGTCGAGATCAGCTGCGTCGTGCTGAAGGTCACCGAGCACACCGAGACGGACTCCTCCATGGACGCCGACGGCCACTGGACCTCCACGACCCGGACCTCGTACGACCACCGCCTGGACTGCCCCGCGGGCGGCCCGGAGCACCTGGACACCTCCTCGCGGCTCGCGAAGGAGGGCGAGTCCCTGGCTGTGTTGCGCGATCCGCTGGACAAGGTCTCCCCGCGGGCTGCCGGGGACGTCCACGGCTGGGGCCTGCGCACCGCCGCCGAGGTCACGGTCGGAGCGGCCATGCTGCTGGGGCTGGCCGGCGGAATCCGTGAGGCGTACGAGAAACGTCTCCGAAGGCCGCAGCGGCCGACGAGGCGGTGATCCGCCCGAAAGGAGCGCCCCTCCAGCGGACTCGGCCTGGCACGGGGCGCACCAGACGCAGCAGGGCCGCCCTCGGGTGACATCGGGAGTTCGGCCACGGGCTTCAGCGTGCCCGACGGATCGGACGGTCCCCGTGAATCTCCCGGCTGCCCTCGCACCGGAGCGGCCCCACGGCGCCTTGTATCGGGGCGCCTTGGTGGGTTCAGTCGATCGTCTCCCCGTCGTGCGAACCACCCTTGCAGACGTTGGCCGTCAGGTCGGCAACTCCGCCGCCCTGCTTGCACTCGGACGGGGTGACGTAGGACGGGGCACCCTGAGTAGCTGCGGTGGCGGTGGCAACGCCCGAGAGGCCGAGTCCGGCGAGGGCTGCCGTGGCAAAGACGGCGGCGAGGATTCGTCGCATGCGCATGTGGTTCCCCTTTCACGGATTGCCTCGGTTGGGGCACTACTCCCTTTGATCTTCACATGGCACGCCATATTGCGCCATTCGGGTGAATCGTCACTCGGGTTCGCGCCGAGGACCGGCTTGGCATCCTCTCCCCTGTCGACACCTGCCCGGCGGGACCGGCGCGCCGACGGCAACGGATCACCCCTGCCGCCGCCCGTCGCCGACCCGGTCTACAACTGCTACGACCTGGGCTGGTTCGCGAAGGTCTGGCACAGTCGAGGCCTGGGACCACGACCGGGCCTCCGGCATGGTCCGCTGGGGCCTGGCCGCCCGCCTCTGCATCGTTTCCCCTCCACGGCCGGACCGTCTGCCCGCGAAGCATCGGCGCGGGCCGGGGGCCGTACCACGCCGCACTTGCGGTCAGGACGGCTTGGCGGCGGAGAAGGCGGTGACCGTCACCTTGTTGTCGCACAGGGCGAAGACGCCGTCGGTCATGGCGATCTGGTGCGAGCCCGCGCCCGGCACACCGATGACGAGCGTCGGGAAGCTGGCCGGAGTGGCGCCCGAGACGCAGTATCCGTCCGCCTCGCCCTGGACGTTGACGAAGGTCAGCTTCGTCCACGCGCGGGCTCCGGGAGCCAGCGTCACCGTCGACGCCGTACCGCTGTGGGTGGCGGCGAGCGGCAGGTTCTTGTCGGGTGAGCCGTTGCCCGCACCGGCCACCGTCGGGTAACCGGTGAGCGTGCAGGCGTGCTTCGAGCTGTTGGCGACCGAGAGGACCGCGGCGCCGGTCCCGGTGCCCGGCGGCCGCGTCTCGGCCTGCTGGGCGTCGGAGACCTTGACCTCGCCGGCCGTGCAGGGCTTCGCACCGCCGCCCGGGGCGGACGCCGCGGGGGTGGGGGCGGTCCCGCCCGAGCCGCCCGTGGTAGAAGCGCTGCCACCACCGGTCGAGGAGCCGCCCGTCGGTGTCGGCGCGGCCGGCACCGAACCGGCCGGGGTGGCGGGCGGCGTGCCGGCCGCGCCGTCGTCGGTCGGGCCGCAGCCCGTCATCAGGACGGTGGCGGCCGCCGCGGCCACGAGCGCCGCCGCCGAGCGGCGAAGGCCTGCTGAGTACTGCATGGGATGCTCCTCGGTGTCTCCCGGCCGGCCCCGCCGGCACGTGCAGGGACACGGCACCGTGGCCCGCCCGAGTTCCCGTGCTGCGCCGTTGTGGCAGACCTGTCACCAGACCATGACGTATGTCCTCCGCCGGCCCGGACCGGGGACGGCCCCGGCGATGGTGCCTCAGCGGCTCATTGGCGGCCCTTCTCGGTGATCATGGCGATCAGGGCCTGGGCGGTGTTGCGCTCGGAGTCGATCCCCGGGACCTCTCCCCCTTCGAAGGTGGCGGGCGCGGCGCTGCGGGGGAACATGGCCTGCTCGTACTCGGTGAGCGCGGCCTCGACGTCGTCGGGGTGCGCGACGAGGGCCTTGGCGAGTTCGGCACCGTCGTACATGGCGAGGTTGGCGCCTTCGCCGTTCGGGGGCGTGAGGTGGGCGGCGTCGCCGAGCAGGGTGACCCCCGGCACCCGGTCCCACCGGTGCCCGGTCGGCAGGGCGTACTGGGGGCGCAGGCTCGGTGCTGTGTCGCCGTCGGCGATCAGAGCGGTGAGTTCGGGTGCCCAGCCGTCGAACTCGGCCGCGATCCGCGCGGTGGCCGCGGCGGCATCGGTGAAGTCGATGGCGGCGAACCAGTCCTGCGGCCTGGTCAGCGCCGCGTAGGTGTGCAGGGTGCCGCCGCTTTCCCGGTGGGCGAAGATCTCCCTTCCCTGCGCGGGCACGATGAGCATCCCGCCGCCGACCGCTTTCGCGGCGGCCGGGTGGCGGGTGTCGGCGTCGAACAGGTAGGTCTCGACGTACGAGGTGCCGACGTACTCGGGTGTGGCGGTGGAGAGCAGGGGCCGTACCCGGGACCAGGCGCCGTCCGCGCCGACCAGCAGGCCGGTGACGACGGTGCCGCCGTCGGCGAACGTCACCTCGTGGCGGCCCGGGCCGACGGTGCGGGCGCCGGCGACCTTGTGCCCCCACCGGACGGTGCCGGCCGGGAGCGAGTCGAGCAGGATCTGCCGTAAGGCGCCGCGGTACACCTCGGGGCGGCCGCCCGTGCCGTCGTCGGCCTTGTCGAGCAGGACGGTCCCGTCCTGGTCGAGGACCCGCATCGCCTGGTGGCCTTCCAGGACGATGGTGTGGAACTCGTCCATCAGGCCGGCCGCTTCGAGGGCGAGCTGTCCGTTGTAGTCGTGGATGTCGAGCAGCCCTCCCTGGGTGCGCGCCGTCGGGGAGGCCTCCGCTTCGTAGACCACGGCCGGGATTCCGTGGACGTGCAGGACGCGGGCCAGAGTGAGTCCGCCGAGTCCGGCGCCGATGATCGTGACGGGTGTGTACATGGTCGCTCCTGGGGTTCGGGGCCGCCCTGTGAGTTCCGGCCGGCCGTTGCTCGAACATTGCGGGACCGCGCCGACAAGCCACCGACATCGAACCGGCAGCCGCCGATGGATGACCGACACCGCGTATCGGTCCCGGGCACCTGCCGTGAACGGGAGGTCCGGCGGCCGCACTCCCGGTCGGTCGGACACGGTGCTTGTTCACAGCCGGACGGCGAGCCAGAGGGTCACGGCCGCGGTTGCGGTGAGCCCGGCGTTGAGGGCGATCCGGCGGTCCCGGCCGCTCAGGTGGACGGTGATCGCGCCGATTTGCAGCAGTACGAAGCCGATGGCCGCGGCCGGCGCCAGGGAGGGCGCGATGCCGGTCAGCGGCGGCAGTACCAGGCCGGTCGCGCCGAGCACTTCGACCGTCCCCAGCATCCTGAGGGCGGGGAGGGGTATGCGGTCGACCCAGGCCATCATCGGCCGGAGTTGATCCCGGCTGCGGAACACCTTCAGCGTGCCTGCGTAGAGGTAGAAGAGCGCGAGCAGTCCCGCGACGACCCAATAGGCGATGTTCATGGTTCCCGTTCATGGTTCCCGTTCATGGTCCACCGGTTCGCGGGGACCCGTCGATTGCCTCGTGTGCCGGAGGAGCCCTGAACAGGCCCCAGTTCCGTCGTGTTCAGACGCGGTCGGTGGCGGGCTCGGTCGCGTAGTGGCTCATCGCCTCGATGTTGGCCTGCGGTGTCAGCGGCCGGCCGTCGGCGATCGCCGTCCGGAGGTCTCGGAAGTACTGCACGTACAGGTCGGGGGTGAAGGTGCTGAGCATGACGGCGGGCTGGTCGGTCGGATTGGCGAAGGTGTGCGGGGTGCCGGGCGGGACAACCACGAGCGTGCCCTCGGTGGCGTCGTGGTCCTGGTCCCCCACGGTGAACCGGACGGTGCCGGAGAGGACGTAGAAGCCCTCGTCGTGCAGGCCGTGCCGGTGCTGAGGCGGTCCCTGGGTGTGCGGGGCGAGGACGGACTCGGCGATCGCGAGGCGGTGCCCGGTGTGGCTGCCGTCCTCCAGGACGCGCATGTGCGTGGTGCCCAGAACGATCGTCTCGCCCTCGCCGGGACGCACCACCGACAGGGCGGGTCCGGTCCGCGGCCCGCTGTTCCGTGCTTCTTCGGTCATGCCCACCAGTGCAGCGCCCGAGCTGCTTCAGTGTCCAAGACCGGTTCCGCGGCGCCGATACCCGGTGGGTATCGTTGCAGCGTGGAGCTACGTACCCTGCGCTATTTCGTCGCGGTCGCCGAAGAACTCCACTTCGGCCGGGCCGCCACGCGGCTGCACATGAGCCAGCCGCCGCTGAGCCGGGCCGTCAAGCAGCTGGAGGCCGAGGTCGGGGCACGGCTCTTCACCCGCTCGCCCACCGGCGTCACGCTCACACCGGTGGGCACCGTGCTGCTCGACGAGGCGCGGGCCCTGCTCGACCATGCCGACCGCGTCCGGGTACGCGTGAGCGCAGCGGCCGGCGCCGCGACCATCACCATCGGCATCCTGGGCGACGGCACCGACCCGGGAGTCTCCAGGCTGGCCGCGGCCTTCCGCCGAAGCCGCCCCGGCATCGACGTCCGCATCCGCGAAGCCGACCTGAGTGACCCCACCTGCGGGCTGCGCGCCGGACTGGTCGACGTCGCACTGACTCGGGCGCCGTTCGACGAAACCGCCCTGACGGTCCGTACGCTGCGGGCCGACCCGGTCGGCGTGGTCCTGCGCGCCGACGATCCACTGGCCCGCCGCGACGGCCTGCAACTGGCCGAGCTGAGCGACCGCCGCTGGTTCCGGTTCCCGCAGGGCACCGACCCCGTCTGGCAGTCGTACTGGAACGGCGGCATGCCGCGCGGGGGCCCGGTGGTGCGTGCGGTCCAGGAATGCGTACAGGCGGTCCTGTGGAACGGCACGGTGGGCCTGGCCCCGCTCGGACACGAACTGTCCCCGGAGCTGGTCGTGGTGCCGCTGATCGACATGCCGCCGAGCCGAGTGGTGGCGGCGTGGAACGAGGGCGACACCAACCCCTTGATCCGGTCCTTCATCGAGACCGCGATGACCGCCTACCATCCCTGAGCACCGGCAACCGGCCTTCTCGCTGCGCACGTTGGCCCCTTGGGCGGGCCTGTTACGCGGTCAGCCGACAGAGGCCAACGGTCGGCGTGGTACGTCGTAGGCTGTAGCACGCCGCGGCGGGGGCAGGTAGCGCAGAGGTCGACGCGCCCTCTTGCCAGGAGGGGATGACGCCGGTTCGAATCCGGCCCACCCCCGCCGCGCGCCGTCGAGGTGCCGCTGTGCGCCCGTCCCGGTCTCGGTCTCCCCCTCGGGCCGAGTACCCGCCGCAGTCACAGGGCCGGGCTCGTCACTCGGCTTCATCGCCGAAGTCGTAGGGCGGGATCGCCCATCGCAGTGCCATCTCCCCCGCCTCATCGGCTTCGAGCGTGACCGGATAGACCTGGCTGGCTTCCCGCTCACCCCGATGCCGGATCGAGTGGTCGCCTTGGTCCCATTGAATGCCGAGCACCTGGCAACCACCCACGTCGATCGCACCCGCGTGGAGCGGATGGTGCCACCCGGCCCGCTCGAAGCGATGGAAGTCGGTGTGCTCGTTGACCGAAACCATGAGGCCCTTGCCGCCGTGCAGGCGGTCGCTCCAGGCCTCGAGCCCGGCCGCACGCGCCGCCGCCTCGGCCACCGGAAGGTCGAGCCACCCCTGCGGCCCGTCAACGCCGCGCCGCGCAATCCGCTCACCACCGAACTCCGCATGTGCGTCGTCCGCGTAGAGGCCCCAGCAGAAGACATCGGCGAGCCCGTCGGCCGGCTCGTCGTGCATTCCCGTCCAGGCATCCAGCCCTGAAGCATCGCCGACCACCATGCCGCACCGATCAACGGGCAGGTCCCCGAGCCGTACCGGTACCGACCGCTCCGGCTCGGGCCACGGAAGACCGAGACCGATCTCCAGAGTCGCGATCGCCGGTTCCCCGTCGAACGGAGACGGCGACGTGCTCGCCCTCACTGCCAAAGGCCTGTCAGCGGCTGCCGGAACCGCGACCGCCTCGCACAACCACTCACGGAAATGGCCGCCTCCCGTCGCCGCAGCCGCCCTGGCGCGCTCGGACAGCGGCAGGCCCAGTTCCCGCCACTGATCGATCCACCCGGCCATGCCGAGCACCAGCACACCCGACGGCGCAGTGACTTTCCCCAGGTCGACGAAGATCTCAGACATGGGCCGATTGTGCCTCCCCCGTACGACAAGGGTCCGCACGAGGTCGGTGGCCGACTCCGAGGCCTCCGCAAGCAGGTGGCGTGCGCAGGCCGGCGGTGAGGGTGGTCAGGGCCGACAGGCCAAGCCGGCCGTACGTTCCGCACCCTGGTCCGCCGCGGCTCCGATGACGGGCTGGGCGACGGGGACGGCGTACTAGGCTCCGGCCGCGTGGCGGCCCAGGATGGGTTCTGCCACCGTTCGGGCCAGGGGACAGAGGGTCTGGCCGTGGCGGGCGAAGAGGGCGTCGCGCGAGTCGAAGTGGCCGAGGTCCGTCAGGACGTACGCCGACAGGTCGCAGGGGGCTCCGCCGGTCGGGCAGAGCGTTGTGGCGCCGTCCCAGTCGATGGCCGTACGGGAGATCGCCTCGAAGAGGGTCTCGGGGCCGGCGTTGGTGAAGCCGCCGCCGGGGGCGGCGCCGCGTTCGTCGAGGCCGCCGAAGAGCTCCGAGACCGTCAGCCACCGCGACGCACCCGGCTCCGGCTCCAGCTCCGGCTCCACAGCGGGCTCAGGCAGGCGGAACTCCGGCCAGGCCAGGAGCACCTGGTCGGGGACGAGGTGGCGCAGCCGGGGGAAGCGCGGGTACCAGAAGGCCCCGTCGACGACGAGGCCCCGCACCCGTGTGGCCGTCCCCGTCGCCCGGGCGACGGCCTCGAGCACGGCCAGCCTCTGGCTGCACGAGCCGCGCCCCAGGCGCAGCACCTGCGACACGGGCCGCTCGTCCTGGACGGAGTAGACCGGGCGTACAGAAGTGGCGATCCAGCTGTGGGCCCGGCGCAGGGAGGCCACGGGATCCGCGCCCGCGGGAAGTTCGAGGGTCCGGGCGAGGGCGGTGACGCGTGGTTCGCGCCAGTCGAGGATGCGGGTCGGCTCCGTACCGCCCGCAACCCGTACCGGAGTTCCGGCCGCAGCGGGGTCCGTCGTCGTGGCCGTGCGGATGCGGCCCCGGGGCCGCAGGAGCGAGCTCGTCATGGCGCCGTCCTTTCCTGGGAACCGCATCATCACACATCGACTGAACGCGTTCAATACTGAGGTTTCGCAGCCGGCTCGCCCAGCCACAGGCCGGCTCCCCCACCGCCGGCGCGGCACGCGTGCTCAAGCGCTGTCGATGCGGTCGAGCAGCATCCGGGCCTCGGTGGTGCGGCGGTGATCCGGGCCGAAGGCGGACAGGCAGGCGCTCTGGGCGGCTGCGGCCAGCGAGCGGGCCTCGGCGCCACGGCCCAGCCCCAGGAGGGCGGTGGCGGTAGCCAGCTCGACGGCGCCGGTTTCCGGGCGGTGCTGCTCCTGGGGCAAGCCGCGGCGCAGCTCGTCGGCGCGCCCCGCCTCGGCGAGAGCCTCCTCGTGGCGGTCCTGGCCACTGAGGCTGCGGGCCAGACCGAGACGCAGGACCAGGGTGAACCGGTCCTGTACGCGATGGGCTGCGAGTGCCTCGCACGCGAGCGCCTCGGCCTCCGGGTGGCGGCCCAGCGCATTGAGGGCGAAAATCTGCCCGTTCCGGGCGGCCGTGGCTATGAGGGGCATGTCCGGTCCTGCGCCGCGGGCTGCGACCCGGGCGACGGCCGCACACTCCGCCTCGCATTCGGCATGCCGGGCCAGCGCGCTCAGTACTTGGGCCCGGTTCGAGCGCAGTTTCAGGGTCTGCGGGTGTTCGGCGCCGAAGATCCTGCCGAAGACCGGAAGCAGGGCGTCGTATGTGGCGAACGCATCATCATGGCGGCCCTGGGCGCCCGCCGAGAGCGCGGCGATACCGAGCGCCAGCGGCCCGTACATGTCGTCACGCGGCCGCGACCGGGCCGCAGCCACGGAGCGCGCCTCGGCCTCGGCCTCGGCGTACCTCCCCTCCTGATAAAGGGCCGTGGCCTGGGCCAAGGGAGTCTTCGCCATCCGAGCGGCTTCACTTCGGCCGCGCCACCGAAAGAATTTCATGCCCGGAGCATACGAATCCTGCGCACGCCCGTTCGAAGACGGGGGCAAGGACCACTCCGCGGATTCGGGCGCACGGGTGGCCGAGACGCAGACGCTCACCCGGGCCAACCACTCGGCGTCGGACGACCTGGACGAGGCGCTACGGATCTGCGAGGAGATGTCGGGCGATGCCGACGATCGTGCAGTCCTGGGAGCCCATCGGCTGCAGGAGAGCCTGGCGGAGACCGATCCCGTTCCTCGCCCCGCACATGAACGGGCTGTCGGTGGACAATCCGCGTGCACCGGTTGATCAGCGTGGGGAAGACTGTGCCGATGAGCTTTGGAACCTCCCGCACAGCGCAGGAACGGGCCCTCCGGCATGTCACGGATCTGGCGTCCGGCCCTCCGATGGATCCGACTCTGCGGGTGACCCTCAACTTCCACCCTGACCGTCTGCTGCACGGCAAGGCGATCCTGGACGCCATGGCCGAGGGTGGCGTCTACCACTCGCAGTTCGTCACTGGGACCAGCAACGGTGGCCTTACCGCGCATCCCGGCGGCGACCGATGGCGCTGGGAGAGCCGGATCTTCGACGGAGCGTACGACGAAGCGACGGCTCATGAGCGGCCCGTCTACGGGGCGTTGAACTTCCGTCGCAAGGCGGTCGGCGGAGCGCCCCGGTTCGGCTCGGCCCACTTCCGGCTCACGGCCCAGACGCTGACGCGGAGCACGTTCTGCTACCCGGACAGTTTCCTCGAGCCGTCGGACTTCGGCGTCGCAGCCCGCATGGGTCTCATCGACCTTGCCCTCGCCGATCGTCAGGACGAGCTGGACGACTACATCGAGGCGCAGGTGCACGGGCCGGTCCTCTTGCAATCCGCAGTAGAGGCGCTGGTCCTGGATCCCTGCTACCGAGGCACGGCGGTCGAGGCCGCTGCCTCGCGCCTTGGCTGTCCGGTGGAGTGGCACCCCGGCTTCCGCCTCGGGGTTGAAGAACTCCGACGTCACCCCGACTACCGCGGTCAGGAATACGTCGAGTTGGGCTCACGGATCGCGGTCGACGGCATGCTCGACCCTGGGATCGTCGGAGACGCTGCGCGCGCCGGCCTCCATGACCCACAGGCGGTCAAGAAGGTGTGGCACTACCTGGCGCGATTCGGGTCACCCTGCAAGGCCCCAGACCGCTCGGTGGCTCCGACACCGGAGGAGATGCTCGAGAATCGGCCGAGCTGATCGACGATGCGGCCCGCGGTGGGCGTGACGGTGCACGTCACAAGGCTGTGCTCCAGCCGACCCCTGCCCGGCGGTCAGGTGGTCTCAGTGCCATTGAACGCAGCGCCCAGCTTCACTTCTGCCCAACGGGCGTCCGTGGGCGGCACTACTCCGCCACCAGCCTGCCAAGACTTGACGCACAGCCAGAGACTGCACTTTCCACCACCCTTGGCAGCCATGGTCATCTCACCGGCCTCAGCGAATTTCGGCAGTTTTGGCCGGGGATTTCCTTCTGAGTCCGTCCCGAAATCCACCTCTCTGGGTACGAGCCGGATCTGTCCGCGCTTCGCGGATTTGAACTGGCCACCCCAGCTTCCTTCGGAATTCGCGATGATGCCACCAGCAGCACCGTGGAAGCTGCCGCCGGCTCCGTGCTCACTCCAACCGACAACACCCTCGTCTTTGTGCCCCAACCCGAGGACTCCGTATCCAAACCCGGGTCCCGGCAGGGATACTTCCCCTACGACACCCGATGCTGTTTTCAGATTGAGCATAGGATCTGTGCCGACTGCGGCCTCTTTGGACGTTGTTCCCCAGACACCGGCAGAGGCGGCAATTACGAAGTGCGCTGAAGACGGCGGCGCTTGCTCGCTATCGGCGTGAACACCCACGACTCCGCGCGCACCGGAAACCCATCCCCTTCCGACCACTCCATTACCCGTACGAGCCAGTGCCCCTCGGCGCGGCTGACATCGCGGAGCCCCGGCCTGTCCTGGGCCGCGCTGACCGCCGCTGCGGACAACCACCTGCCCGGTGGCAGCCCCACCGCCGCCGAACGAGCGCATGCCTCCTTCGATCAGGCTGCGGGTGGTGTGGTCACGGCACGGATATACTTCCGGGCAGCGTCGCGTGCCGGTGGCGAATGGAGCGTCAGGCATGGAGGCGTCGAAACGGAAGGTGGCTACGGCCATTCCCGCCTCAAGTCCACAGAAGATCCCACCTCACCCCACCAAGGTTCATTTCCTCGGCTCCCGACCGCGACGGGAGGGCGATCGTGCCGCATGATCGCGTAACCGCCTGGAGCGGGGAACTGCAGCAGGTCCACCGCAAGCTGCGCACCGCGTTGGCGCTGGCGCGAGCAGGACTGGACACTGGCGACCCCGCCGACGCCACCACCGACCTGCTGTTGTTCTGCCACGGGTTCTGCGCCGTCCTTTCCGGCCACCACCGCGCCGAAGACGGCTCACTGTTCCCGGAACTGCTGCGGACACGGCCCGACCTGGCGCCGGTGGTCGCGAAACTGACCCAGGACCACAACATGATCGAGCACCTCATCGGTGCGTTGCAGAAGGCGGTGGCCGAGTCGACCGACCCAGAGGTGGCACACCGTCACCTTGACGGTATCGAGGCGGTCATGGAGACACACTTCAAGTACGAGGAGAAGCAACTCGGCCCGGTCCTGGACGGCATGAACGCAGACTTCGACCGCACCGAGATCTTCGGACCGATCAGCTCAGCCGCGTCCCGGTCCTGACACCTGCCGACGGCGCGGCCGGAGACAACGACCAGGGCCCGCTGCGACTGCTCCTCACCGAGCGGCCGCAGCGGGCCAGCCGGTCTCTGTCATGCGAGACAGAGCCTTGCACGCAGGCATCCCGCCCCATCAGTCTCCGGAATGTGGCGGTACCGCAGCCGAGAGCTCGCGCGAACCGCGGACGGGGTTCCCCCCGGGATCGCTGGTGAGCCAGGAGCCGTCGCCCAGAGGCACCAGTCCGTACGGGCTGGTCACCCCGACGGTGATGTCGCTGCCGACCGTGCCCGTGCGTACGTCGACCAGGTGGTAGCGGAACCACTCCTCCTCGTCCTCGGTCTCGCCCCCCAGGGTGATGACGGCCAGGTCGGCAGTCAGGTAGCCGCCGCTCCACTCGACGAACGCGTCGTCCGGTTCGTATCCGAAGGCTTCCACGGGCAGGGTGAAGAGCACGTCCCCGCTCGGGTGGCGGTGGAACGCGACATCGGCTTGCCCGTGGTCGACCGTCATGAACTGCTGACCGTCCGGAGCCAGGTCGATCAGGCAGCGGTCCGACCACGGATAGGTCACGAACTCCGGCTCGCCGGCAGCCCCGGCCGCGGCTCGGAGGATGACCGAGCCGTCCTGGCCCTCACCGACGTTGAGGTAGACGCTGCCGTCCACAGGGTGCACGTACTGGAAGGCGCCGTGCCCGGCCGTCTCCAGCTCCCAGCGGGCCAAGACCGCCCCGCTGCCCGCGTCGTGCACGACCCACTGGTCCGCACCCCCGCGTCCTGCCATCACGTCCGGCCGATAGACCCACACGCTGCGGCCGTCCCCGGACAGCGCGCAGCCGGGCCGGTGTCCGTAGGGCTCGTCCGAACGCGGCTCGAAGTCCGACGCCCACACCAGGTCACCGGCACTTGTCAGGCAGACGACGCTGTTCAGCGTCGTGTACACGACTCGCTCCAGATCGGGCCAGACCGCCGAATCCACCATCTCGTCGCCGGGCCGGGGATGGAACACCGCGACCGGCTCCAGCGTGCCGAGCCCGCTGGAGCCCGGCACGTAGGCGTAGATCATCCCGCCGCGATGGCGCGTGATCACGTTCGAAGACCGGTCAGGAATCATGCGCCGAGGCTAGCGCCCAGCTCAGGCCACCCAACAGGCAGGTTCAACCTCCTCGACGCCGGAGGCCGGCTTCCCGAACACCAGCTGGGTGACGGTCGCTTCACCGAAGACCGTGGTGTGGTGCCGATCCCGCCGGGCCCTGTCTTCCGGCTCGGCAGGCCGCCCATCCGCGGCTGGATTCAGAAGCTCCAACGGGACGGCCCCGCCTCCATCGGCAAGCAGCAGTTGTACGGCCGACGCTCGTTCGCTCTGCCCGGAGCCCTGGCGTCGCAGGTTGCCTGACGCGCCGGTTCCGCTCGACGCCCGGTACCTCGCCGGAGGCGGTTCCCGAAGTCACCCTGTGGGGATGGTCCGCCAACTGCCAAGCCGTACGTCAAGCTCCACTGTCAGGTCGCTCCGCTGTGGAATCGGGACGTCCAACCGCCATGGGGCCGGCAGGGCAGTCAGCCTGATCGTCACCAGCTCCTCGGTGGCCGTCTCCAGGGCTCCGATCCAATGGGGTGCAGTGGCCATCAGCCGCTCGGGCAGCCAGGGCCCGGGCTCGGGAACGTATGAGGAAGGTCCGTCGGTGAGGGCGGCAACAGCGGAGCCCGCCAACAGCGTCAGCAGGCGGGCCAGCACCGCGCCCGGCAGGGCAGAGTCCCTGGTTTCCAGCAGCACGTAGCAGTCGTCGTGTCCGGAGAACAAGAGCCGGCAGGAGTCTCCCAGGCGACCGAGGAGGGGCTCGTCGACGCCCGCCGTACCGAGCACGAGGGCGAACGCGTCCAACTGCTCCGGGCTCACATCGGTGGGCAGATCGATCAGCGTCAGCTCGTACGGAGACCAGGTTCCGTCGAGAAGACGGGGCAGCTGGCTGCGCTCCATCACCAGGATCTCCTCCGCGAGCCCGTGCGTGCCGGACGCCCAGGGTCCGAGGGGGCGGACCGTGCACGGCACACCGAGCTCAGCCGCGATCAGCGAGGGACGCAACGGATGCCAGTCCGCATCCAGGTAGGAGTTGGTCTCCAGCGAGACCACCGCGACCGGGCCGCTCGCGGCGGCCGCGAGCAGGTCGGCCAACTCCCCCGCCTGCGCCGCGCCCGCGGCCACAACGTAGGTCCCCTCTTCCTGGCGGACGCTGAAACTCAACGGGAAAGGCCGACGCTCCACACCGACGCAGTTCACGCTGAACGCGCCCTCCCGCCCGACCTCGATCATTGCCCCACCCCTGATAGCCCACAGGCGCCCCAGCACCGCTCGCACCCATCATCGCCGTTCGGCGAAACGGGCCGGCCCGTGCCCACGGACCTCCAAGGTCGCGCCGCCGCAGGTCGCCCCCGGGTCCTGTTCCACCAGTGCAGGGCGCCGGCACGGTCGCCCTTCGGGTGCAGGGCCACCGCACTCCGGCCCCGGTTGCCGGGACTTCCGTTCGGCATCCGCGCGAGCGAGTACCCCGCCCGCTGCGCGTGAGTATCCGTACTCACGCGCAGCGGACGGCTTGATCCGAGACTCGGCGCATGAGACGAAACTCCGCCCTGACCAGCACGGCTGCGGGCTCCCCGCGACGCACCTTGCTCACGCCCGCGGTGGCGGCTCTTGCCGCTCTGGCGCTCGTCGGCTGCGGTACCCAGACGACGGGCGCCGCCGGACAGCGGAGCGAGTCCGCCGGCACTTCCGGGGTCCCGGCCGACGCTTCCTTCACGGCGATGCTGGACGAGGTCGGCCAGCCGTGTCCCCAAGGTGGCCCGCCAGTGGCGGCGTCGCCCGCTCCGACGCTGCCGCTGCCGCCCGGTGCGGTGGAGGTACCGCCGGAAGTGGAGCCCATCGCCCCGACGGCGGGACCGGAGGTGGAGCTGAACGCTCGCGAATGGTGTGCGAGTTTCCTCCACGAAGAGCGCATCGCCCAGGCTCTCTGGGATCTGGTGGACCCCACTCCGACCTCGGTCAGGGCGATCCTCAACGACCTCGGCTACGTCGACGTGCGCATACACGACCTCCAGCAGTCCGGTGCGACCACGCGGTTCTTCCTCGACCTTCGCGACAAGGGCGGACGGCTCTGCCTGGAGGGATCGGCAGCCGGCAAGAACACCGTCGTCGACATGTGCCTGGCACGCGCCACCGGGCCGTTCACACCCGAGTGGCGGAGGGCGGACGCGCTGGACACCGACGTGACATGATCGGAACCCGGCAGCGTGACGATGCGCACCGTTGCCCGAACTGAAGGGGGAGCCGGGAGCGACGACGTCTTGTCGGTCATTCCGACCGATCCGCGGTGGCAGCCGGACCGGGACGCGGCCGGCCGTGCCTTTCGCTGATCGAGGAGCTGGCTCCGGGAGTTGTCGGTGGCACGGATGCCGAGATCGACGTGAACCCCGAACGTACATGGTTCGACGAAGACGACCTGACGGCGCTGGCGGACCGGCTGGGGCATCCGGTGAGGCAGATCCGGGCCCATCTCTGAAGGGTGTAGCTCTCCCGGAGGGAAGATCGCAGTTCAGGCCGTGAGGTCGTAGTCGGGCTGGTCAGGGGTGGAGGCCTCGTGCTCGCGGGCGAGGTGGTAGCGCCAGTAGGCCTGGAAGTCGCTGTTGTCCTTGAGGGCGCGGAGCTTGAGGATGGCCTCGGCTCCGTCGAGTCCCCAGCGGGCACCGGTGATCTCGAGGCGGTCGCCGATGAGGTGTCTGCAGGCGCCCTCGATCGGGCCGGTGGCGATCGGCCAGCTGCGGGCGAGGGCGCTGTCGTAGTGGAGCTGGGCGAGGTGGCCGGTGAGGCAGCGGACGCAGGCGTCGGCGGCCCCACGCTTCGCGCCGCGCAGGTTGGCGGTATCGGAGAACGCGCAGACGCGAGGGGCTTCCCGCCGCTACCCCCGTGGACGGCGGGAACCCCTTCGCCGGCTACCTGATGGTGTAGATGAGGCGGGTGCCGTTGAGGTTGATGGCGGAGACGGCGCTGCCGCCCACGTTGCCGGAGATCCCGGAGACGGGGAGGTTGCGCCACTGGTCCCCACCATTGGCCTCGAACGCCGCCCTGCCGCTTGGCGGGCCGCAGTCGGGGACACCCGGGAGGACGTCGTAGGGGTAGTCGATCCACCAGGAAGGGATCCACCCGGACGTGCCGTGACTGGATGCGCCATAGACCCAGTACGGGTTGCTGCCGACGGTGTCCCCCTTGCACTGGCACGCAGGCAGGAAGCGGTCACCGACATTGATCGTATCGATCACTGGCCTGCAGTTGACGCTGCTCGGATAGGTCTGGCAGGCGGTGTTGGACTTGCCCACCGGGACACCATTCGTCGGGGCCGACGGCAAGGAGGCGCTGATCCGGTGGGCAGTCGATGGTCGGAGACAGCGCGCTGTTTCTGGCGTTGGGGTGTGAGTCAGGACGCTCACCGGTAGCGACGCGGCGGCGGGGATGGTCGGCCGCCCCGGCCGAGCTCGACGGCACCGTCGTGTCCCTGGACGACCTGTGGGGCCGGGAGGTTTCCCGGATCAGCGAGCGGTTGGGCGAAGTCCCGTCGTGGCAGGAGCGTTTCGCGCTCACGGAGGCGCTGCTGGCCCGCCGCCACGAAGCGGGGCCGCCGGTGGACCGGGAAGTGGCCCGGGCCTGGGACCGTATCGTCGCAGGCCGCGGCCCGGTCGCGGCCGACGCCGGCTACGCCGACCAGTCCCACCTGCACCGTGACGTCATGGCGTTCACCGGGGCGACCCCGGCGACCGTGGCCCGCGAGCGGTCCTCGCCGCGGAACACCATCGGCCCGGCCCCGCGGCCGTGGTTCAGCCTTCGGCAGCGCGGTGTCCGTCGAAGTCCTCGATCACGGCTGAGGAGAACGCTGCTGGACCCTCCCACAGTGGGAGGGTCCACCATGATGGCGTGCACGACGAACTCCTCACCATCGGGCGCTTCGCCCGCCTGTGCCGCCTCAGCGTGAAGCAGCTACGGCATTACGACGACATGGGGCTGCTGGCTCCCGTCCACGTGGGCGTCGCCTCCGGCTACCGCTATTACGCGGCCGAGCAAGCCCGTGATGCCCTCACGATCGCCCTGCTGCGCGAGATGGATCTTCCCCTGGCCGTCATCGCCCGGGCACTGGCTGCCGGGCCCGAGCGCAGGGCGGTCATCCTGCGCGCCGAGCGGGATCGGCTGGCCGAGCGGATCAGCAGGGACCAGGTCCGGCTGCAGATGCTGGAGCGGCTGGCAGAAGGCGGTCTGCCCGGCTATGAGGTGACGCTGGGCAGGGAGCCGGAGCGACGGCTGGTGGTGGTGCGAGCGGTCTGCAGCCCGACGCAGATCGGGGCCAGGGTCGAGGAGTGCCTGGGTCGGCTGCTGCCCGTGCTCGGAGAGGCGGGCATCCCATGGGAGCCGCCGCTGTGGGGGTTGTATCCGCTGGACCTGGAAGAGGGGATGGAGATGGCCGTAGGGGCGCAGACCCCGCACGGGGACGACGTACCCGGCCTGGAATACGAGGTGCTGCCCGGGGGACCCGTTGCCGAGACCACGCACATCGGGCCCTACGCGCAGCTGCCGCTGGCCTACAACGCGCTCTTCGCCGCCATCCACGAGCGCGGGCTGCGCCCGGCAAGCACCTCCACACCTGTACGCGAGGCGTACGTCGTCGGCCCGGCAGAGGCACCGCAAGAGGAACTGATGACCCGACTGGTCGTCTCCGTCCGGGAGGACACGGCATGAGCACGGTGACGGACATCGATGCCCGCGGCACGCAGCACTGCGAGACGTCGGCCCTGGGGGTGCTGCTGCGGCACCTCGGACTCGACCTGTCCGAGCCCATGCTGTTCGGCCTCGGCTCCGGTCTGTCCTTCATCTACTGGGACGGGAAGAACATGGGCTTCCCGTTCCTCGGGGGACGGGTCAAGCCGTTCGAGCTCACGAGGAACCTGGCGGGCAGGCTCGGGCTGGAGCTCCTGGTCCAGGAGACCACCTCCCCGCGCAAGGCATGGGACGGCGTGGCGGCATCCGTCGACGCCGGCCACCCCGTCGGACTCCAGCTCGACAGCCACTACTTGGACTACTTCGGCTCGAAGATCCACTTCGGCGGTCACGTCGTCGCCCTGTACGGCTACGACGACCACAACGCCTACCTGGTGGACACCGACCAGCAAGGCGGAGCGGTCTCCACCAGCCTGACCAGCCTCGCCCAGGCCAGGGCCGCGCGCGGACCGATGACCGCCAAGCACCGCTCCTTCACCCTCGCGGCTCCGGCAAGCCTGCCCGCCCCGCACGAGCGGATCGTCCCCGCCATCACCGCCTGCGCCGACGCCTTCCTCGACCCGCCCATCGCCAACCTCGGTCATCGCGGCATCGAGAAGGCCGGCAAGCTGGTGCGGACGTGGCTCCAGCGCACCGAGAGCCCACAGCGGGACCTGCCACAGGCCGCCCTCCTGATGGAGAAGGCCGGCACCGGCGGCGCCCTGTTCCGCAACCTCTACCGCGACTTCCTCGCCGAATGCGCCGATCTGCTCGACAGCAGCCACCTGCGCACCGGCCACGCGCTCTACACCGAGGCAGCCGCCCTGTGGACGGAAGCAGCAGCACTGATCAAGAAGGCTGGTGAATCGGGCGATGCCCGGTGCCTCGACCAGGCCGGCTCGGTCCTCGAGGACCTCTCCCGTCTGGAGCGCGAGGCCATGCAGGCACTGAGCCGCCTGGGGAGTGCGAGACCCTGAGCGTGATCCCTCCCTGAACACGGCCACCATCCCGAGGCGTACGACCCGCACCCGGACGAGAAGTCCGCGCCCTGACGGCGGCCCCTCGCCGTGCGGCAGCGGTTTCCGGGCCCGGACCGGACCGGGACCAGGTCCGAGGTGGACAACATGCCGCCGTCGGCGTAAGCGGCGGGCCTGGGCAGCCCGGCTCGAGACCGGCCCGCCGGTGCAGTGGCACCACCGGTTCACCCGGGGCGACGTCCTGCTGCTGGTCACGGACGGACTGGCGGAGGCCCGCAACCCCGACGGCGCCTTCCCACGGAGCCATCTCGGGCGCGGCGTGCTGGTTGCGCGGGCGTCGGCCGACGCCCGGCCGGTTTCAGGCCGGCGGGGCAAGGGTGAACCAGTGCTTGAGGAGTGCGCTGTCACCGGTGACGTCCAGGCCGGCGGCGGGGAGCCGTCCCCAGAGGAACAGCGTCAGGTCGGATGCCGTGCCCGCGGCCTCGACGCCCACCGGGCCGGTGCCGTCCGGTTCCAGCCGTACCCCGGTGCCGGTGAATTCCAGCGTCCAGGACTCGGGGCCGTCGGTGCGGCGGAAGCGGTAGCGCTCCCCGGTCCCCGCCGGGGCCGGCTTCCAGCCGCGCCGGGCGGGGACCATGACCTCGAAGGTCTGGGCGACCGCGTCCGTGGCGAAGGCGGGGTCGAAGGGGGCCGGGTCGCCGGTGACGGATTCCGCGTCCCAGCGGTGGACGGCCTGTTCGATGGTCTGCACGCGCAGCCAGAAGCCGCTGGTCCGCTCCGCCGACCAGCTCCACACCGGTACGTCCGGTCCGAGCTCGCGCAGCGCCTCCGCCAGGTCCCGGGCTGCGGCCGCCGACCAGTCGAAGAGTTCCTCGGGGACGGGGCCGCGGTGCGGTGTGGCGTCGTGCCGGGGCCAGGCGGCCCGTACCGCCGGGTCTTCGGGGAGTGCGTAGAGGGCGGGGTCCGTGGGGTCCGGCGGCTCCGTGTGCCGCTCCTGGAGGACGTGCGTGAGGTAGCGCTGGACGCTGCCGAGGTGGCCGGCGAGGTCGGCGACCGACCAGCCGGGACAGGAGGGAACCGGCGGGGCTTCGCGTCCGCCGTCGGCCGCCCGCCGTACGGCGCAGTCGAAGGCCTCCGCCTCGCTCCGGAAGACACCGAGCCTGGTGAGGTGATCCATGCGGTCCACCCTGCCCGGTACGGGGCGGTACGTATCGGCTTGCGCCAGGGGCGAACGCCGTCAGCGCCGCCGGCCTCCGCGGTGCGTGCCTCCATGGCGGGGGCGTCCCATGCACGGCGACTTCCGCACAGCGTCCGTGAGCGCGTGGCGGACCGGTGGATCGACACGGTGGGAACTAGGACGGAACCTGACCTGCTTCGGCCGTAGTGTCGTCACGTCACCAGGAACCGGCAGACAGGACGTACCGATGAAGCACTCTGCGCCCGAGGGCTGCACCAGCGTCGCACCGTGGGTCGTCACGGACGACACCGGCGCGCTCCTCGACTTCATCACCGCGGCGTTCGAAGGCGAAGAGCTCGCCCGGGTGCCCGTCGCGGACGGCACCATCGGACACGGCGAGATCCGCGTCGGCGACACGGTGGTCCTGGCCTTCGACCGCCGGCCCGACTGGCCCGCGATGCCCGCGCTCCTGCGCATCTACGTCCCCGACGCGGACACCGCCATGGCCGCGGCGGTCGCGCACGGGGCAACCGTGGTCACGGAGGTCACCGACAGCGCATGGGGCGACCGGGGAGGCAGGGTACGGGACCCGTTCGGCAACATCTGGTGGGTCATGAGCCGGACCGAGGACGTCGCACCGGACGAAGCCTGGCGACGACTGTCCCAGCCGGAGTACGCGCAGTCGATGCGCATCGCCCAGGAAACCCTGGACGCCGAACTCAGCGGACGCGAATCCGGAGTGTCGAGCACCCCACAGCACCCCACCGCCCCCTGACCTCCCCGAACGTTCTGCTCTGCGGCGGGCACGGAGACGGGGACGAAGGGGTTACGCCGAGAAGCGGGGCAGCGTGCCGACGATGCGGTTCCACACCGAGCGGGTGGCACCGAAGCCGCTCTCGTGCACCCAGACGTGGGTGCAGGCCGGGCACTGGAGGTGGAGCAGGCTCCCCGTGTTGGTGAGCAGGTAGCGCCAGTGCGTGGAGCAGGTCCGCCGCTGCCCGCAGGGCTCACAGCCCTGGGCGTCGTCGCACTTCGGGCAGGCGACCCAGGCGCGGCGCCCCGGGTCGGCCTGCGGATCAAGCGGGAGCACTGCCGTCTCCCCTCGCGGGAAGCACACCGGCAGCGACCAGGTCGTCGTAGACGCGCTGCTGCTGGGCGTCGAGTCCGGAGTACAGCAGGTCGTACGCGGCCTCCTCGCCGAGCAGCACCTCGACCGGGTTCCAGTCCGGGCCGATGGCTTCCATGACCTGTGCGCGCCGGAGAACCTCCTGCGCGGTGAGGTCAACCTCGAAGTCGACCAGCGCGGACGCATCGGAGGCGTCGCGCTCGTCCGGGAAAGGGGTGGGGTCGTGGGGGGCCATACATCCGAAGTTAGGTAAGCCTTCTTTCCCTGGTCAAGGGAGGGTGTGCGGAGTCACAGATCAGCTCCGAGGCCCTCGTGCCCCTGCGTGATCCCCTGCTGACCGATACCGGACGTCGACGCTCGGCCGGCCCGTCGTTGCCGACGCGTGGCCGGGTCCGGCCACACGCAGTCCTGGCAGGCGGACGGGTCAGACGAGGGGGCCGAGCAGGGTGCTCCCCGCGTCTTCGGAGTCGTCCGAGAGGACGAACGAGGTCCAAGCCCTGAGGTACTCGTCGCGGGTGATGCGGCCGTTGCCGTCCTGGTCGAGGCGTCCGGCCGCGGTCTTGGCCTCGTCCGCGTCCATGCCCCAGGCACGGAGGAACGCCTCCAGCTCCGCCACTGCGGCCACTCCGTCGGGGTCGGCCAGGGCCAGGTCGGGGCAGGCGTCGGCCAGCGCGGCCAGGGCCTGGTGGGTGAGGTGCCGGCTGAAGGCGTCGCCGGGGCAGTAGTGGATACCTGCGCCGAAGGCGCGGTGCGGCGGTGGTACGGAGCGGTGCGGGTCGAAGACGTCCGGGTCGGGCACACCGTGCGCCTCGTCCCGCGCCGCGGAGGCCAGGAGCAGGAGCAGGCGTGCGCCTGCCCGCAGCCGGACTCCGCCGACGCGGGTGGGGCGGGTGGTCGCGCGCAGCCAGCCGATGAGCGGGGTGCCGTGGCGCAGGGTCTCCTCGACCGCCCGGGGCAGTTCCCCCGTGTCGTGCGGTGCGTGGAGGGTTCGGGTGGACAGGAGTTGGTGCAGGGCGTTGGCGATGAGCCGGGGGGTGACTTCGGCGTTGGTGATGAGGGCCTCCATGAGGGTGGAGGCGACTTCCTGCGAGGTGAACGGGGTGCCGTCGGTGTCGCGGTGGGCGAGCCAGGCGCCGACCAGGTCGTCCGTCGGCGCCCCGGCCCGGCGCCGGACCAGGGTGTGGCCGTGGTCCCACAGCTAGTCCAGGGCGTGGGCGGCCACGAGCTGGCCCGGTGCGTCGAGGTGTCCCCACACCAGCCCGGACAGGACGGTGGCCTGCTCGGCGATGGCCGCGTGGTCTTCGGCCGGTACGCCGAGGAGGTGGCCGATGACGGACATCGACAGGGGGCGGGCGTAGTCGGCGACGAGGTCGGCGACCCGCTGCGGGCGGCCGGCGAAGGCGGCGGTGTAGGCGCCGCTGGTGTCGCGCAGGACGGTGTCGATGTCCGTCGACCGTGCGGGCCAGCTCTGCGACGGCGGTGTCGGGGCCATCGGTGTAGTGCAGGACCCAGGCCGCCACGGCAGCGTCGAACGCGGCCTCGGGGAGCGGGATTTCCTCGGCCCTGCCGGCCAGGACCCGTACGGTCGCGGCGCCGAGCGAGCGCAGGGACTCTTCGTGGGAGGCGTGCGGTTCCACGGTGGTGATGGCGTCGACGCGGCCGGCGATCTCACGGATGAGGGCGCCGGTCCCTCCCCCTACGTCGAGGACGGCGTGGTTGCCGGCCAGCATCTCCGCGACCACGGCGATGTCCTGGCGCTCGAAGCGGGCTTCCATGTCCAGCCAGCCGTGCTCGCTCAGCTCGTGCGGACCACGGTAGTCCTCGGGCAGGGGGTGGGGGCCGGTGAGCGCGTGCGCCGGTACGGCGGGCCCGCCGGGCTTCACCGCGTACAGGAAGAGGTGCTCTTCGGGGCCCATGCCCGGGAAGTCCGGGTGGAAGGTGCTGATCCGCTCGTGGACCACCTGCAGGCCGGCCTGCAGGTGACAACGGGCCGAAGGCCTCGGCGGGATGGCTGGTGCAGCGTACGCGCTGCCCCATCCACTGGATCTCCTCGTCCTCGGCGTCGAAGGGGACGGTGACGAAGACGAACATCCCGCCGGGTACCAGCCAGTCGGCGATCCGGGCCAAGTTGGCATCGAGGTCGGCGCGCGGCATCTGCAGGAGCGGGAAGAAGGCCGTCACCACGTGCCAGTGCGCGGGCCGGTCCTCCACCGCACGGACGCCAGCGAGTTCGAAGCGGGCCGCGGGCACCTGCGTGCGGGCGAGGTCGACCATGGTGCGGGAGACGTCGTGGCGCGGGTGCCGGTACCGCAGGACCTCGACGACCTGGCAGCGGCGGTGGAGACCGCACTGAAGGGCTACGGACGCGAGCGCACCGCGCTGAAGAAGCAGTGCGCACCCGTGAACTGGCTCTGGTCGGACAGCGCGGCCACCGTGAACCACCTCTGACGATCCATCATCTCGATCTGCTCCGCCACGGCCGGCTCTGCGGACGCGCCCAGGGCTACGCCTCTCCTCGCAGGCGTCGAGCGGTGTCAATGTCATCCTGCAACGCGCTGAAGCGGGGACAGGGCTCACGGGTGGCGTCGAGAACGCAGACGCGAAGCCTGTCACCGACGAGCGGCGCCGCCCCCTCACGCCACCAGGACGGGAGCTTCACCTGGTCGATGAACCCGCATACGCCTTCGTAGCCGTCCACTTCGCATCGCGCTCCCACGGGAGCGACCCCGACAACCGTCACATAGAGTTCCTGATGGTCGCGAATGGGCTCTGGTTCATTTTCATTCATTCCCGGCATCCCCCGATGCTGACGCTACATGGAACAGAACCGCGTCGGCCAGGAGTGCAACCGGGCCCATCCTCCCAAGGGTCAGCGTCGCGGCAGGCACTCCAGGATCCGGCCGTCGACGGTCCCGATGAGCAGGTGCCCTTGGGGAGCCACCGCGAGGGACAGGGCGGTTGTCGGTGCTCCGTCGACCTCGAGCTCGGTGTGCCATCGCACCGAGCCGTCGGCGGCGTCCAGTGCAGTCAGTGCGCCTGAGTTGTAGGCCACGAAGACGGTGTCCCCATCGGTGTCGAGAGCGGTGGCGGGATGATCCGTGCGGTGCTGCCACTGCACCGAACCGTTCAGGGACCGCCGCACGATGTAGGCGCCACCGGGTTGGAGTCCGTGGCCGTGGTGGACGGCTCCGGCATGGACGAGAGAGGGCCCGATTTCGACCGCCGGACCCCCGAAATGATGCTCTGCCGGCACCCAGGAGTGTGGGAAGAGCCGCCGCAGAGTCCCGTCGGAGCCCAGGGCTGCGACCCACTTGTCCCTGTGCGGCTCGTCCGGGTCAGTACCCACCAGGACGTACGGGCGGCTCGCGCGACGGACGGCGAACGGATGGTTGAACAGGTCGAAGCCGCCGACCTCCGGACCATTCACCTGACCGTCGAGGTCGAACATCAACAGCTGTGAGGGACGCTTCCCGCGGCCGTCCGACGGCCTCAGGATCGTCCTCTTGCCGCCTGCGACGAGAACCGTGGACACGCCCGGGCTCAGAGTCTCCAGCACCTGCCCGGTGTCGACTCCGATCCGGGCGACCAGGGGCGCGGACCTCTCCCAACACCTCCCCTTGCGACGGCTGCGGCGCTCGGCGTTGATCCAGACCGATGTGCCGTCGGAGGCCAGAACCAGCTGTCGGCCGCCCTCCTCGTCGTCGACCGCCCATTGCAGGTCTCCTGATGGCAGCCACGACTCCGCCAGGACCCCGTCCAGAGCGGCCAGTACGCGGCCGTCCTCCATGCCTTCGACAGCCCACACCCGCCGGCGCACGGACCACTGTCGGCCGGCCGATGCCGCGAGGGCCGCGAGGGTCCGTCGGGCCTCCGCGCTGTGATCCGGCTGGACGACCGGCACTGCCGGAGCGGCCAGCTCCTCGGCGCCGATCGTCCCCCGCCCGACCGCACCCCAGTCCGAGCGAGTCACAACGACCGTGTGTCCCTGCTCGTGTGCCCGGGGGTTCTCCCAGTCGTCCCATGGCGCCAGGACCAGACGAAGGGCCGTCTCGCTGCGCCATTCCACGGTCAAGACCTGCCGCGGGCACTGCAACGCCGACGCGATGTCGCCGGAGTCCAGGTGGATCAGCAGCAGTTCGCCTTCGAACGAGTGGCCGCCGTCATAGCGCCCCGTACCAATGGCCAACAGGGGAAGAACGGGGTGGAAGGCGAGGGACCGAACGGGGTACCGGGACCGCACCACGTGCCGACACCGCAGCCCGTCCTGCTCATAGACACCGACCCGGTGTCCCGTCCACCCGGAGTCCGCGGTCCCACTGCCGCTCCACTGGATGCGTCCGAGGTCCCCACCCACTGCGACCATCCGCGAGCGCTCGTCGACGACGGCCAGAGAGGGTTCTCCGATCTCGGCGAAAGGACCGTCGCCGAACACGCATCGGACCATCGGCACAAGGGTCATGCAGGTTCCTCCCAGGGGTGGCATACGAACGGCCCCCGCCCCTCAGCCCGGGGTCGGCGGCAGCTCATGGTCTGTCTTGCGGTGGGGTACGCCGATGGATGTCATACGGGCACACCGTCCGTCAGGGCGTCGGCTGCCCGGGCGGGCGTGACACCCGCCCACGCATGCCGGAATCGGGCTCGGTGCCCCTGAACACGCTGCACCGGAAACGGTGTTCGACCACGCCGACATCACGGGCGCGGCATCCTCAGTGCTCACGCATCCTTGACCACCACCAGCCGCCCACCGTGAAGGCGTTCACCGGCCCAGGATTCGGCAGAGTGCGACGCTCGAACTCGTCGTCGATGCGGGCGATCAGCCGGCCGAGATCGCGCCGGGCACCACCAGGGAGGTGGAGCAGGACCTGTTCCAGATCATCGCGGGCATACTCCACCTCCAGTCCGGGCTGCCAGACCTGGGATGCGTTCAGATAGCGGCCGGGTTGCCTGAACACCCACTCGAAACGGGCGAGCGCGTCAGCAACTGCGCCGGGCCACATCCGCTCGTCCTCGACGCGGCGGACGGCTGCACGAGTCCTCGCGGAAACGCCCCGGATCCGCCGAACCACAACATGTCTGCGAGGCCGCCACCGCTCAGCACGGACGACCTTCGGGCGCCTATGCGGCATCGCCCTTTCTGATCAGCATGCCGTCATCCTGCCACGAACGCAGCCGGCTCCGCATGTGCATTCGAGTTCTTGATCACCCGTTCGGGGTGCAGGAGGCACGTCTTCCGTACGCATTCGGGCCTGGTCCGGCGAGGGCGCGGGCCTGATCGCTGTGGAGCCACCACGCTCAGCCGAGGACCTCGGTCACCTCTCGGCGGGTCGCCTCCGACAGGAGCGGGGTCCAGCGCGTGAAGAGCTCGAGCAGGTCCGCCCCGTTGCGCTCGCGGAAGGAGGCGTTCACCTTGGCCAGGTCCAGTTCGTTGGCCACCGTCAGCTCGGCGAAGTCGCGGCGCTGCTGCAGGGACGGGGTGAACTCCTCGCCGGTGAAGCGGTCCCGGAAGGTCACCGACGCCTCGTCCGGGGCGGCGAGGGTGGGGTAGGAGGCCTTGCGGTCGCAGCTGGCGTAGAAGTACACGAGCCCTTCCGCCTCCGCACCGATCACTTCGACGAGGCGGGCGCGCTCGGAGAGTTCCAGGAGGCTCAGAGGCAGCCCGTCCGTACCGTAGAAGGCGTGGCACAGGGCCGCGGTCTGCAGGACGGGCCGTGCGCCCCACGCGGCGAGCAGCGCCTCGACGCGCAGCAGGTGGGTCAGGAGCGTACCGCCGGAGTGCTTGGTGGTCTCGGCTCCCAACTCCTTGAGCAGGGCAATCGCCGGAGAGTCGGTGTGCTTGTCGTCGCTGTGCATCATCTGCACATCATGACGAGGTCCCCGCACCGGCGTCCGCCGGGACCGGCATGCGGACACCGGGGCCCGGTTGGACGGTCCGGACTGGCGTGGGGGCGGGAGTCCGGGTGCGCGGATTGCCGCCGGCGGCTCCGGGCCGTCACGTCGGCATTTCAGCCGGCGAGGTGAGTGTCCTCGAGGTTCCGGCAGAACGGGCGATCCCGCTCCGCCGTCTCCGTCCGCGGACCGGCTGAGCGGAGGACGACGTCCAGGGCACGGTCAGGATCCGCGGCATAGCTGTTGCTGAACCACGCCATATTCGCCTCGACCACCGCCCACTGGCCGGCGGCGCCGTCCTCAGGTGCGGCCAGGAGCCCGATGTCCACCACCACCGCGCTGGGCAGGCCACCGCCGCACGTGGCCAGCAGATCGTCCGCGAACGCCAGGAGAGCCGCTTCATGGCGGTGCCCGTCCAATCGCTCCGCGTCGAGACGGCCGAAGGTGGCGTACTGCGACCCCGTGCGGACCTCGCCGTCCAGGACGTACAGCCGGAACTCCGCTGCCCAGGTCACCACGTCACTGACCTGTACTGGCACCTCCGGTGACAGCTCCGGCACCGTCGGGAGGCGACTACCGTCGGCGTAGACGGCGGCCGGGAAGCTCTTGTCGGTCGGCGGCTTGACGAACGCCGGTCCGGACAGACGGCGCGCCTCGCCCAAGGTCGCCATGGCGATGCGCCGTCGGGTGTACTCGTAGGGCAATGTGGCCAGCCAGTCGTCGGACGGCTCCAGGAGCGCGACCTCGAGGGCGTCCACGACGCGTGCCGCGAAAGCCGGGCCGCCGTAGTAGTGACCGCGCCGCTTCCCCAGGGCAATGCCCGCACCGCCATGGGCGGGAAGCACTTCCACATCCATCCCCCGCCGACGCGCCGACGTCGACAGCAGCTCGGCCGTGGTGGTGTATTGCGGGGCCAACGCCAGGAATCCGTGGTTCGTCATGATCGCTGACGATGCCACCGATACGGCTGAACCGTCCACAGCATTCGAGCCCACGACGGGTCACCCGCTGCCGCCGGCCCTCCCATTCGCACCCCGCGTCTCGCCCTGTGTGGCGGCGGTGGGGTGCCATTCGACGAGCAGGAGCGTGGCGTCGTCGCGGAGCCGGTGGTTCTGGTGGGCGCGCAGGCTCTGGATGAGGCGGCGCAGGGATTCCGGTGCGGGGTCTCCGGCGGCGGCGGAGCGGATGACGGCGTCGGTGAGGCGTTGCTCGCCGAAGAGGTCGCCGGTGGGTGAGCGGGCTTCGGTGACTCCGTCGCTGTAGAGGAGGATGCGGTCGCCCGGCTGGAGCCGCTCCTGGTGCGGGGTGGGCGGCTCCTTGGCGTGGAAGCCGAAACCCAGCGGGAGTTGTGAGGTTCGGTGCAGGGCGTCGGGCAGGATCCGGCCGTCGCGGATGAGGAGGGGTGGGGGGTGGGCGCAGTTGATCCAGGAGAGTCGGCCGGTGCGGGTGTCGAGTTGGGCGATGACGGCGGTCATGAGGCGGTCGGGGATCCACGCGCCCAGGACGTCGTCGATGGCGGTGGCGATGTCGGGGAGGGCTGCGCCGCTGCGTCGGGTGGACCGGCAGGTGGCCAGTGCTGCGGCGCTGGCGCCGCCGGAGGCGAGGTCGTGCCCCATGGCGTCGAGCAGGGTCAGGTGGAGGGTGTGCTCGGTGAGGCTGTGGTCGAAGGCGTCCCCTCCGATCTCGTAGGCCGGCTCCAGCACGGCGGAGGAGGTGACGTCGCGGGTACCGATGGTCCGGGGCGGCAGGAACGCCCACACCAGTTCCGCCTGCACGCTCATGGGCTGCGAGCGCTCGCGGGTGATCAGGCTGTCGCTGTGCAGGGATTTGGCGACGACCAGCAAGGCCGCCAGGTCGGCCAGGTGCTCGCAGGCGCGCAGGGTCTCCGCATCGAGCCGGGGCCCGGTGACGCGCAGGACCCCGACGCGCTCGACACCGTCGATCATCGGGAGGTGGGCCACCGTGCCGTCGCGGGTCCGCTGGGTCTTCTGGGTGCGGTAGGCAAGGCCGGCGAGCGAGGAGTCGATGTCCAGGGTCTCCTGCTCCTCGGCGATGACGTCCTGAGGGAGCCGAGGCAGCGCGACGAGCCGGATCTGCTGGAGGTCGGCGACGTACAGCCGCGCCGTCTGGGCTCCTGCTGCACGGGCGGCGCGCTCGATGAGACGGGGCAGCTCGTCGGCACGGGCCAGGTGTCCTTCGTCGAGGACGTGGCCCAGTGCGCGTGTGGTGTCGTCCGCTGCCACAGGCCTCCGATCGCGGTCACGCATGTGGTGACCCAGCCGGCCGAGTCCGTCATACCCATAGTCGCCAAGATCCTCACGATCGGCACCGGCACCGGCACCGGCACCGGCACTGGCACCGGCACTGGCACCGGCGCTGGCACCGACCAACCCGTACGGCGCCGGAAGCCGGCCCCGGCAACCAAACCGGTTACACCGATTCCTGGACAAACCCTCACTAGGATGTCCGCCATGTCCGGTCTGGTCGCCGTTCCGTACGTGTCCGCACCCGGCGGCCGGCTGCGGTCCGCCGCACGGCTGGCGCTCTGCGCAGCCGCCTCGTGGTACCTCTGCCTGTGGTGGGGCACGAGCACGGCCCCCGTCCCCGCCGCCCTCCCCGCGGTGCTGATCCTGCGCGAAGACGTCTACGCCTGGCCGCGGCTCGGATGGGAACGCCTCGCCGGGGTGCTCGTGGGCGTGGTGCTGAGCACCGTCCTGCTGCACTGGGTGACGGACCCGGCGTGGCCCTTCCCGCTCGTGCTCCTCTGCGGCTGCGCCGGGATGTACCTGCTGGGGCGGCCGGGTGCGCCCAACCAGCAGGTGCTCATCACGGCACTCATGGTCTACGCGACCGCGGTCCCCGGGTACCCGCTGGCACGGTTGGAGGAGAGCCTCGTCGGCATCGCCGTGGTCGTCCTGCTCGGGCCGCTGCTATGGCCTCCTGACCCCTACCGGTCCGCCACCGAGGGACTGGATGCGTACCGGACCGCGGTGGGCAGGCTCCTGACCGGGATCACCGGCGGACTGGAGGAGGGCGAGGGCGCTGCCGCCCCGGAGGCCCTGGGCGCCATGACACCGACCGACCTGCCGGAGCGGGCGCGCCTCTGGCTGCGCCCGCAGGCCTGCCGCGACGCCTTCGACCGCGCGGCGGGCGGCCGGCCCCTGCTGCGCCGCCGGGCCGGCCGCCCGCCGGAGGGACTCGACGGGCGCCTGGTCCTGGCCTCCCGTACCGCGCTGACCCTCCAGTACTTCACCCAGGAACTGTACGAACGCACGCGCCGCGGCAGCTCCGCCGGCCCCCCGGAACCCGCCGCGGACGATCCGCACGACCCCGCCCTGCACGCCCTCGCGCCCATGGTCCGGGTCACCGCGGCCGCCCTGGACACCGCGCTGCTCGGCAGCGACTTCGCCGAACTCCTGGGCCGGGCCCGCGCGCTCGACCTGGCCCACCGCAGGGCCCACCCCGGCCGGCACGACGCGGTACTGCGGGCCGGACTCCACCTGACCCACGAAGCCCTCGCCGACCACCTCCGCCTCGGCGCCGCCCGCGGCACCGGCTCCCGGGACCAGGACGACAGCAAGGCCAGCCGGTCCGACAGGCCACCGGCCTGACCGCACGCGCACCGGCCTTCTGCCGGACCGCCGGGACGCTCCCCGCGCTACTGCTGAGGCGGCGGCTGCTGCCGTCCCTGGTCCCCGCCCAGTTGCTCCTTGAGCTTTTCCTGGGCCATGTCGACCTGGCTGCTGTATTTGCCCTGGGTCTTCTCATCGACGAAGTCGCCGGCCTTGTCGATGCCCTGCCCCGCCTGTTCCTCGTGACCCTTCAGCATCTGCTTGAGCTTGTCCAACACGGACATCGTGGCCTCCTAGCCATGGCTTCATAACCTCCTCCAGGGTCACGTCCCCTCGCGCAAACCGCATCTGCTGCGCTCTGACCTGCGCATATGAAGGCGACGAGCACCGGTGCGGGGCCCGCAGCCATCGGTGTCGCCTCCGCCCGTCCGGGCGCTGCCACGGCTTGACGAGGGGACCGGACCTGTCCCCTCGTCAAGCCGTGGCGGGATCCGCAGACCCATGCGCGTTCCCCTCTCCCCGCCTGGAGTGCACCCCTGGCCCCGGCCGGAGTGCTGGCGGTCCGGTTGGCGCCCAACTCACCCTTCTCGTATGCGGTGATGACGTCGCCTCCGATACCCCGAGCCACCCGGGCCGCGGCTCGCTGCCTCCTACCCGCGCCAGGACGAAGATCCGTCGGAGGTGCGAGACTTTGCACCTCCGCCGTACTCCGGGAGTTGTGATGCAGGTAGCAGTGGTCACGTTCGACGGGTTCAACGAGCTCGACAGCTTCATCGCGTCCGCACTGATCAACCGGTGCCGCAGGGACGGCCTGGAGGCATTCATCACGACGCCGACGCCCGTCGTCACGTCGATGAACGGTGTCGAGGTGACCGGGCAGCGGCCGATGGGCTTCGTGACCGAGGCCGACGTCGTCCTGATCGGGAGCGGGGTGAAGACCCGCGATGTGGTCGCCGACGACCGGCTGCTCGCCATGCTGCCGCTCGACCCTTCGCGCCAGCTGATCGGCTCGCAGTGCTCAGGGGCGCTCGTTCTCGCACGACTCGGGCTGCTGGGGACCATGCCGGCCTGCACGGACATGACGAGCCGGCCCTTCGTCGAGGCCTGCGGAGTCACCGTGCTGGACACGCCGTTCCACGCCGAGGGGAACATCGCCACGGCGGGCGGCTGCCTGGCATCGGAGTACCTCGCCGCCTGGACGATCTCCCGGACGCTCGGGGAAGACGCAGCGCGCGGTGCCATCGACTACGCGGCTCCCGTCGGCGAGAAGCAGGCGAGGGTCGAGCACGTCATGCGCGCCGTGCACGCCGGCGAGACCGCGCTGCGCTGACGTCCCGCGGCTCAATGCCCAATGCCTGATGCCCGATGCCCGTGCCAGGCGGCTTCGACCAAGTGCCCGTGTGGCGAATCCCACCCCCGATGGACGCAGGTCGACTCCGACGGACGCCACGGCACCGTCACCACCTCCGGTACGGGGCCGCGCTGGACCGGCGGGTCGGCCGCGCCCGGGTGGGAGCGGCCTGCGGCGGGTATCGGCGGTGTGGAGATGCCCGGGAGAAACGGACAGGCCCCGGGCGCTCGCCGAAGGCCCAGTCGTTGCTGGACCGGCGAAAACACTGGCGCGCACGGCCGACGGAACCGGGTAACGTCTGTGTCATGTTCTTCCAGACACCGATTTACGAGTGAGAGCGTGACGGGCCCCCGCTGACGTCCCTCGACGTCGCCGCACCCGTCCCCCACCGATGAATCCGTAGATCACTGCACATCACCACCGGGAGAACCCGTGACCGACAGCAAGAACATCAACAACCCCGTGGGCCAGGGCGGCGGCCAGCGCAAGAAGCTGTCCCGCGCGGAGCGGCAGAACAACGGTCCGCACCGCAACCTCGACCGCCAGAGTGCGGCCGACAAGAAGGCGGAGCTGGTGCGCAAGATGCGCGAGAAGGCACGCGCAGCCGAGAGTGCCGCGCAGACGGGCGACGACACCGCACAGAGCTGACGCACCCGCCCCCACGGGGTGGCACCGCACGCATCAGGGCCCGGACCGCCACGCACGGTCCGGGCCCTGCCGCTGTACCGGGATCCTGCAGCCGTACCGGGCGCTGCCGTAACTCCTCCGTCGCGACTGGCTCCGCGGTGCCGGCTGTCAGTGCCGTGGCCCAGGATGAGGGGCATGATCCAGACGCTTCCACTGGCCCTGCCGGGCACACTGGTGGACCACCACCGGATCGACATGACCGCCCTCTACTCCAAGGGCTGGGGCGTGCACCTCTTCGACGTCGCCGGCTCGCCGAGCGGTGAGGTCTACGCCCTGTACGGCGTCTACCGCCACACCTACGGAGTCGCCGACGAGGAGCAGGACCCGCAGAAGGCGAACTTCGGATACCGGGTCATCAACCGGTACTCCGCCGGAGGCGAGGTCCTGGCCAGCGCCGTGTTCCGCACGGGCGGCGCGGAAAAGGGGGACTCGGCCGTCGCCGACGGTAAAGACATCAGCCTGTGCGTCCTGCCCGACGGGGTCCTCGCCATTACGGCGACACCGGACACGACCACCCTCGTCGCCCCTGATCTGAGCCGGGTCCTGGCCGTCTACGACTCGAAGGACGGGCGCCCCTTCAAGGGGTTCACGCCGGGTGAAGGCGACGCGTTCGCCGGCAGCATCAGCGTCACGCCCTCCGGGCGGCTGCTCTGCACCGTCGCCGAGTACGGTGTGTGGCGGTACGGCAACGTCATCAACAACCTCGTCGGTGTGGCCGACGGCGCCCTGACCGCCGACGCCAAGCCCGTCATCAACGTGCTCGCCTCACTCGACCCCGAACCGGCACACCAGAGCGCCGTCGACCTCCGTCCGCACGCCACGTACCAGGGCGCACCCGTCGGCATGGCACACCGGCCCCGCCCCTCACTGACCGAACTCGCCGCCGGCGAGGACAGTCTCTTGAAATGGGACGGCTCCCGGCTCGGTCGTCCCGTAGCGCTCTCCGACAGCCTCTTCGTCGTCCCCTTCTACGCCAGGACGTTCCGAGGCGGAAGCCGCGGCCAGCCCTTCGTCTTCGCCCTCCTCGACGACCAGGGCGAGATGACCGGACGTCTCCACGGCCTGCACGAATGGCGTGACTCGCCCTTCACCGGCTTCTGCCGCAACGTCGCCGCCGATGCGCACCGGGGCCACGCCTTCCACCTCAACCGCTACGGCCTCTACGCCTGGAACAAGGCAGGAGTGCTCCGCGCCAAGCTGGACACCGGGACCAAGCCGTTCAAGCCGCTGACCCACTTCACACTCGCCGCCTGCGCCCCCAATGGCGACCTGCTGCTGGTCCACAACAAGCAGCACCTCATCCTGCGCATTCCCGCGCCCGACGACCTCACCCGCCTCGCGGCCACGGCCGAGGAGGCACTGCGCGCGTACGCACGCGAGCGCACCACTCTGAAGAAGCAGTGGGGCCCGGTCAACTGGCACTGGACGACGTCATCCACGCCGGTCCACCGCATCTGACACCGCCCGGAGTGGACCACATGCGCTCGCGTTCAGCGGTGGTGGTGAGGTCGAACAGCCGCTTCGGTCACCGCCGACACGGCGGGGCTGCCAAGCACCGGTGGGGAGCAGTCGGACTGCTTCATGTCCGCTGCCCGGGCCCGATGACCGTGAGTCCCGCCTGCCCGGCGAGCCAGTGCGCGTAGGGCTCTCTCGTCTGGCGGCCGTCGAACACGGCGCTGCGGACGTGGACGAGGACGGTGTGGTCACCGGCGGGCTCGTCGAGCTCGCGGGTGCGGGAGTTGAAGAGGAGCGTCACCTCGGCGTGCTTGGACTCTCCGTGGAATCCCGCCTCGGGCGCGTCCGGCCAGGACAGCGTCTCCCAGTTGATGCAGCCCATGTTCGTGCCGATCGCCGCCGCGAAGGCGTCTTCGATGCTGCCGACCGGCTGGTCACTCAGCCTGCATTCCACCGGCAGCCGTCCTTCGTACGCGGCCGGATCGGCCGGCAGACCAGGCCCCTGCACGCCGACGGCCAGCGGGGGCTGCTGCTCCCACGGCACGCCGTCGAACTCCGCATACTCCGCCTGTCCCTGGAACCACGCCCCGGGCAGCTCCTTCGCCGCACGCCGCACCTCGGCGAAGGAGTGGAACTCTGCGTATGCGGAGACCTCGGAGTACTCGCACCGGCCGAACTCCATGAGACTGCGAGCCGTGCTGAGGGCGAGTGCGAGGTCGGTGGTACGGAAGACGGGGTACGCGATGTCGTTGGACATGCGTGCACTGTGCCACGGCCCGTCATCGCAGGTCACCGCAATTTCGGGCGACCGTCCGGGCAGCTCGTACGACGGTCCGTGCGGCCGCTACTGGATGCTCCTGAGGTGTGGATGTGCCGGGTCGGCGGGGCAGGCGAAGACATTGAGCTTGCCCCAGCGGCCCACCGTGACCCGGGTGGGCTCGCTGTCCTGGCCGACGGCCGGCTCCCGTTCCTCGAGCGGCGTCCAACTGCTGCTTCCGCCGTCCCACTCCTTGCTGTCGATGGTCAGCAGCAGTTCCATCGGGGTCGCGCAGGCCGGGCAGTCCGTGGCGGCCGCGTCGGTCAGGTTCCAGCACGCGTAGCCCCCGGCACGCCAGCCGGGAGGGATGGACAGGTCGAACTGGTAGGTCGGCCAGTCCCATTCCTCCAGGTCCGCTTCCTCCGCCTCCTCTTCGAGGGCCTCTTCTCTGGCTTCGATCCGGGCACACAGCTCTTCGGGCAGCAGACCTGCGAAGGGGTACGTGACCACCTGCTCGGGGTGCAGCACGCACGGCTCCGGTACGTATCCCTCGTAGCCCACGACCTCGGGCACGGGCGGCTGCGCCATCACCTCGCCGACTTCCCACGACCGGCGCCAGCGCAGGTCCAGCAGCATGCCGGTCCGGTTCTCGCCGTGCGCGTCGAAGGGGCACCAGAACACCTGGAGCAGGTCGTGGTCCTCCGGGCCCGCGAGCAGGTCGGGCACGTCCCGGCGGTACAGCTGGGCCAGACCGATCATCGGGAGCGGACCCGTCTCCCCCCTCTCCCCCGCCGCCCGGTGCTTCCGGCTGAGCTCTTCCAGGAGCCGCCGCTCCTCGTCCGTGGGGCCTGAGTCCGGGTCCCGGGCCCACACGGCGGTCAGCAGCTGCCGCTCCCGGTGGATGTCTGCGGGGCGTCGGCCGCGCCCGTGGGGATGCGGATCCGTGCACACCGGCCACGGTTCGTCCGCCGGCCAGAGCATCGGCCCGCCCACGGAGCTCACCGACGCGTCGGGGCTGCCCGGCCGCGGGTGCAGTCGGGTGGTGGTGCCCCGGTGGGCGGCGAGCCCGGGGAAGAGCCCCTCGACGTCGAGCGGGCGCGGTGGCGTGGTCCTCGTCATGATCCTGAACCCTACGGCCGCGGCCGATCCGGCCCTCGGCCGGCCGGCCGCCGGCATCGACAGGTCCCCGGCATCACGGTCAAGGTCCTCGCCTCCCACCTGCGGGAGTTGGAGGAGGACGGCATCGTGCGACGGCCCGCGTACGACGAGGTCCCGCCTGCAATGATCGTGCGCGGTCCAGGACGACGTCTCAGACCTCGTCGAGGATCCGCTCCATTTCCTTGAGTTCGGGCTCGCTCAGCACGGTCCGGAGTCGAGGAGCTCCGCAGTCCGTGCAGAGGTGGACGGTGCGCCCGCCGTGGTCGACGTCCAGGATCCACTGGTCGGTCGCCAGGTAGCGCAGGGTGCCGGTCTCGCCGGACTTCCCGGCCGCGAAGACCGTGCGGAACGAGCAGGCCGCCTGGGGCGGATCCGCGGCGAGCAGCAGTCCGAGGAGGGTGGTGTGGTCCATGCCCTGCCTGTTCCGTTCCGGGCTCGGTATCGCCCTTGTTGAACGTGCGACGTGCAACTCGTTGTTTTGTAGCCGGTGGCACGGCCGCTTCGAGACGGCACCGCCGTGTACACGGCGGTGCCGTCTATCCATGGATGCTGTTGAGGACCCAGATGCCCCATACGACGACACCGACCGGCACGATCACGGCGACTGCCCCGAGGGCGATCCCGGCCCGGGCCCGCCCGCGAGCCGGATCCGGCAGGCCGCGCATGTCGCGCAGCGCGCCGATGCCGGAGACCAGCGCGCAGATGCCCATCGGCACGATCAGGTAGAGCGGGAAGTACCTCAGCCACTCGGGGAAGACCGCGGCCGGAAGCCACGGACATCCGCCCATCGCCATCGCCAGGGCACCCGCCGTCAGGGAGAACGTTCCCGTACGGGTCCGCGGGCCGGGAAGATCTTCGTCGCCGGGACCGGAGGGTGCGCAGGCCGCGTCGGGTTGCGAGTCGTATGCACCGAGGGGCGGGTCAGGGATGCTCATGCCCCAAGCCAACCCTGCCCCGCCCCTCGGCCGTACCCGCGTTCGTACTCAGTTTCCCCGGACCCCGGGCCTCACGGCCGCCGGCGGGGTTCACCGTCTACTCCCTGTCGACGGCTTCGGTCACGTGCTGCCAGCCGTCCAGGTCTGCGATGCGCGCCTCCAGAGCGGGGCGCATGCCCGTCGTGCTGGAGGCGCCGAGTGCCAGGCGCAGCGGGGGGTTGGGGCTGTCCACCGCGTTCCGGATGCCTTCGGCGATCCGTGCCGCAGCGGAGAACGCAGACGGCGGCATCTCTCCGATGCCCTTCTGGACCTCACGGACGGTCTGGTCGTAGTCGCCCAGGCCGGCTGCGACATCGAGGTTGGCGAGGAAGGGGGTCGCGGTCATCCCGGGCTGGATGATCGTGACCTTGATGCCGAGCGGTGCGACCTCGGCCGCGAGCGCGTCGGACAGCCCTTCGACCGCGTACTTGGTGGCGGCCAGCAGACCCACGCCGGGATGGGCGGACTGCCCGTAGACCGACGAGCCCTGGAGGACGTGTCCGGACCGCTGGGCGCGGAGCACCGGCAGCGTTGCGCGGAGCACGTTGAGCACGCCGAAGACGTTGGTGTCGAACACGGCACGGGCCTGCGTGTCGGAGGCCTCCTCGACGGCCCCGAACAGTCCGTATCCCGCGTTGTTGGCCACGACGTCGATGCGGCCGAACCGTTCGAGCGTGCCGTCCACTGCGTCCCGGACGGCCTGCTCGTCACGTACGTCCGCCGGGATGAGGAGCAGGCGTTCGCCGTGCGCCCCAGCCAGTTCGTCCAGGGAGGAGGTGTCGCGGGCGAGGGCCGCGACGGTGTCGCCGTTCTCCAGTGCCTGGAGCGTCAGTTCGCGGCCGATGCCGGACGTCGCGCCGGTGATCAGCCATGTGCGGAGGTGGGTCTGGTGGTTCGATGTCGTGTTCATGTTGCGACCGTAAGCGGTTAGCTCGCAACAGGTCAAGCGAGATCGACTAGTGGGTTGCCCACTAGTCGGGTTAGCGCCGCTGACGCTGATGTAGTGTTGGAGGATGATCGCTACGGCATCCGGATCCCCCAGACCCAGCCCCCGCACCGTCACGCCCACGGTGGAGACCGTGCTCGCGTTCGTGAACACGCGCGCGGACGGGTCGGGTCGCCAGGAGTCGTTCGGGGACGGGGACTCGTTCGCGGCATGGCTGGCGGAGCACGAGGAGTTCGGCGGCGAAACCGTGGCGACCGATGCCGACGCCGCCGTCGCGCGCGAGCTGCGTGATGCCCTGGTGACCGTGCTGCTCGCGCATTCGGGCGACGAGGAGAGTCTGGGTGAGCCCCTGCTGCGTGCCGAGCGGCACCTGCGGCGCGTGGGTTCGCTCTACCCGCTGGCGACGGTGGTCACGGCCGGCGGTGTGGAGCTGGCCTCGCCGCAGGCGGGGGTGCCGCGCGTGTTCGGGACCGTACTGGCCGCGGTGACGACCTTTGCGCAGAGCAGCGACTGGGGGCGCATCAAGGCGTGCCGGAACCCCCCGTGCCATTTCGGCTTCTTCGACCGCACCCGCAACGGGGGCGGGCTGTACTGCAGCACCGGCTGCGGCTCCCAGGTGTCCATGCGCAAACACCGCCGGCGACAGCGGGACGGCGGTGTTGCGCCGTCCGGGGCGTGAGGCCGTCCGGCCGGCGAGGAGGCTGAGTCCCCACCGGCAGGGGCAGGGTCAGGGGCCAGGACCCTGGCCGGCTCTCGTGCTCCGTGCCGGGGAGGTGCTCCGCGCCGAGGTCCACGACGGGCGCGGCGGGCGGACCCCGCCGGATCCGCCCGCGCCCCGCGCGTCAGGCGGGGACGGAGCAGCGAGCCACCGGGCGCGGGCCGAGCGCCGAGTCGTCGAAGGTGCGCGCGCCGGGCAGCCCGTACCGGGCCGCCGTCAGGGCGGCGTGCACGTCCGACGTGCCCGTCGCGATGCACAGCATGTGCGCGACGTCCGCCAGACGGCCGCGGTCCTGCGGCCTCCCGCTCTCGGCGGTCAGGACCGAGAGCGCCCAGTAGCGTTCGACGAGGCCGGCGAGTACGGCGGGGTGGGCCATCAGCATGAGCGGTTCCTCTCGGGTGGCCGGTCGGTTCCACCTGCCGGGTTCCCCTGATCGGCGCACGTACACATGAGGGGTGTCATTCCGGCCGACGGGGGCACGCGAGCGGCATGACCTCGATACCGTCCCTCCCCCTTGCCCTGACTCCCGCGCCCGGCCCCGCCTGGCTCCACCTGGTCGTCATCGCCTTTGCCGTCCTCGTCCTCGTCCACTCCCTGGTCCGACACCGGTAGGACGCCGACAAGAAGACGCCCTCGGGGCAGACGCGCAGGATCAGTGGACCCAGCAGGCCCAAGAAGGAGAATCACGGCGTGGACGCGCACGCGAAGGACACTTCCCGGAGGCGACGGGGCGGTCCGCCCCGGGGCCGGTCAGGAGCGGAGGCGGAGTGCGATCTCCCTCTCCTGGTCGCCCGAGACGGCTCCGGCTTCCTCGACGGCGAAGTACCCGGCGAGCGCGGCATGCACCCGCTCCACGGCACGGGGGCCTCCCTGGAGGGTGACGCTGACCGTGTCCTTCAGGCGAGCGGGGGTCTCCCGGCGCTCCGCAGGCTCCGTCGCGTCGAGGGTCGCGCTCCACACCGTCGCCGCTGCTCCGCCTTGGGCCGGACTGCCCGCCACGGCCTCCGCCGGGAAGGAGTGCTCGAGCAGGCCGAGGACGGTGCGCGCGTCCTCCTCGGAGCAGTCGCCGACCGCCACCACCACTTCGGCCGCCGGTTTGTCGTCGTGCCCGCTGTCCATGGGCTGCCACCTCTCTCGTGTCGTACCGCCGGCCCCAGGCATGCATGCAGGATGCGGCCCCGCGACGCCGAGGCGCCGGGGGCCGCGTCCTGGTCACCCGGGGGCCCGGAAGGGGCCTCACCGGGGCGGGATCAGGTCCTGTCGGGCTTGCGCTGGAGGTCGTCCTTCATGCTGCGGGCACGCTTTTCCGCTTCGCTCATCGCTTCCTTCGCCTTGCCCTTGGCCTCGTCCATCTTGCCTTCGGCCTTCATCCGGTCATTGCCGGTGACCTTGCCGACGGCCTCCTTGGCCTTGCCCTTGGCCTGGTCCATCTTTCCCTTGTCAGCCATGGTGACGACTTCCTTCGTGTCGGGTCTCTGACGGGTTCAAACTAAGACGAATCCGGAAATTGCGCGCGGCGGCGACCGGTCGAAATCGGCGACCGCGGGCAGGGCACGTGCACGGCAGGTGGCCGCGGATCACCGGCGGGCGACTGCCGGCCGCCGGACCGTGGACGTGTCCTCACACCCGGGGCCAGACAGCCATGGCCCAGGAGAACACGCCGAACAGCAGCAGGCCGGTCGCGACGGCGACCAGCAGCCAGGGACCGGCGGGAGTCCCGGCGAAGGAGCGGAGCGTGTCGTCCATGCCCTTGGCCTTCTGCGGATCGTAGGAGACGGCCGCATGGACGAGGATTCCACCGGCGGCCGTGAACACGACGCCGCGGGCGACGCCCCCGATGACGCCGAGCGCCTCCACGCCCTGACGGACGCGCTCGTGCAGGCGGGCGATGTCCATCTCCTCGCGGAAGGTGAGTCGTACCGCGCTTACGATGATCACGATGCCGCCGACGGCGATGCCGATGCCGACCAGCGCCACGAGCCATTGGCCCGCCGGGGCGCCCAGCACCTTGGCGGTCACGTCCCGGGACTGCTCGTCGCTGGAGCGCCCGCCGCCCCGGCCGACGGCGAAGGACACCACCGAGAAGGCCACCACCGCGTAGAAGACGGAACGCGCGGCGGCCCCGGCCCGCTTGGTGAGCTTGCGTCCGTCGGGGCCCGAGGCGCCGAAGACGGCCTCCGAGAGCCGCCACAGCGCCATCGCCACCAGGCCGAGGGCCACGGCCCACACGAGCACCTGCCCGAACGGGCGGCCGGAGAGCTCGCTGAGCGCCCCCGACCGGTCGGCCACCTCCTCGGTGTCCCCGAACGCGATCTGCAGGGCCAGCAGGCCCACCAGTACGTACAGCACACCGCGCGTGGCCAGGCCGCACCGGGCGGCCACGGCCACCGCCTCGTGCGTGCCGCGGGCCCGGACTCCGTCCATGGATGCCGTCATGAGTCACCCGCCGTCCTGAGGGTCTCGCACGCCAGCCTGCCCGCTCCGGCCCGCGCCATGCGGGGCCGCGGCGGGTACATCGGTCGTCGTGACAGCTCAGTTCGGTGCGGATCCGGCCCGCGGGCACGCTCCGGCGCCTGAGCGCCCCGTGCCGGCCGCCCACCGGACGTCCGGCCGCGGTGGAGCGGGCCGCCCGGACGCACCGGGTGGCTACGCGTTGAGCGCCGACCAGAGCCACTGGCCGCCGACCCGGACGTAGAGCCGCTTGTTCGCGGAGTCGACGGCCATGGTGCCGTCCAGGGGCTGACGGGTGAAGGAGGCGTCGGTGACCGGGCCGGGCACCAGCCGCAGGGGCGGGTTCGGCGCGTTCTTGACGGGAATCGTTCCGGTCGCCTGGGCACCGGTGGTGCCGTAGCTGTTCTCCACCCGGAAGTCGCCGGTCGAGGACTGCTCGTAGTAGATGTGGGTGCCGGTGGGCGCGGTGGCGTAGAGCCCGACGACGTTGCGCAGCACGGCCGTGGAGCCCGGGCCCGAGTAGAGCGCGACGCCCGCGTTGACGGTGGCCTTGTCCCGGTTGGCGATGACCACGTTCTCGAGCGCACTGGCACTCGCCGCCCAGCTGATGATGTTGCGCGCGGTGGCCGGGGTGCCCGCCGCGAAGTCACCTGCGTAGCAGTAGATGTTGGTGGCGTAGACGTGCCGGCATCCTGCGTCGGTCTTCAGGTGCGGGCCGCCCTGCATGCGGGAGGTCTCGAACTTGCAGTCCGTGATGTAGATGCCGTTGGGGTTGTTGGTGGTGACGGCTCCCTGGCCGATCCACAGCGCGCCGGTGCCGAAGGCCTCCAGGCGGCAGCCGATGAAGTGGATCTGATTGATGTTGTCCTTGCTGTGGCCCCAGGCGCCTTCGGTGGCGGAGGAGGCGTTGCGCAGCCAGATGTTGGGCTGGGTGGTGCTGGCGGTGGTGCCGGTGCAGTCCTCGATGACCAGGTTGTAGAAGCGGGAGTCCCAGAACTCCACGGCGTCGATGCACAGGTCCTTGTTCGAGGTCATGAAGACGTCGCGGAAGTAGGAGTTGTTGTTGTAGTAGAGCTCCAGCAGGAGGCCGGTCTTGCCGTTGCCGTTGAAGCCGAGGTTCTCGACGGAGCAGTAGCGGCGGTGGGTGGCACCGGTGGAATAGGCCGCTCCCGTGCCGGACATCCGGAGCAGGATGCCGTCGCCGCCCTTGATCAGCATGGACGCCTTCGCCCCGGCGCCGGCCAGGCGGATGCCGTCGGCCTTGACGGCGAGCGCGGGTGTCCCGGCCGCGGGCTTGACCAGGTACTTCCCGACGGGGAAGTACACGGTGCCGCCACCTGCGGCGGCCGCCGCGTCGAGTGCGCGCTGGACGGCGGCGGTGTCGTCGGCGGAGCCGTCGCCGACCGCGCCGTGGGCCTTCACGTCGAACCAGTCCGGCGTTCCCGCGGCAACGGCCGCGGTCGCCGCGGCGGCCGTGCCGGTGCCGGATATCAGTGCGGTCCCGGTGAGCCCGGCCACTGCCCCCGTCAGCAATGCACGGCGGGCCGTCTTCGGCTGTTCGGTCATGGTCTCCCCCTTGTGATGACGGACAACAGTGATGATCTTGCCATCCGCCGCCGACAATCGAGCGGCCCGACGCCACCCGACTGTGGGGTTCGGATATCCGAACCCCACAGTCGGGTGGCGGCACCATCGTTCCCCGCGCTCCGCACACCCCCGATGGCTTCATGACCTTCTCCACGACACCGACCGCCGCCCGCGCCGAGGATCTGCACCGCCGCTACGGCCGTGGCCCCGCCACCGTGCACGCCCTGCGCGGAGTGACCGTCGAGTTCCGTCCTGGGACCTTCACCGCAGTCATGGGCCCTTCGGGTTCCGGCAAGACGACGCTGCTGCACTGCCTCGCGGGGATGGACCGCCCGACCACCGGCACGGTCCGGTGGGACGACACCGAGATCTCCCGGCTTCGCGAGCGCCGCCTGGCCCAACTGCGCCGCAGCCGTGTCGGGTTCGTCTTCCAGGCGTTCAACCTCATGCCCGGCATGACCGTCGCCCGGCGCGCTCCCTGCGCCCACGCCGGGCCCGCGTGCCCGCAACATCGTTCCGGGCCATGCGGACATGGACGCCTTGGCGGCCGGCCTTGGTCCCGGTCCTCCCCCGCGGCGCGTCGATGTACGTCATGTGCTGCGCCAACGGTCTGCGGCAGAAGAGGTGGCTGTGGGCGTGAGCGACGCACCGTCGGAAGACGTACTCGCACAGTTGTGGGAGTAACACGGACGCGCTCCGTACCCCGACGGCTTCCGCGGCATTGCCGTTGAAGGCGTGGAACCGATCCTTCTGGACTCGGACGTCGCCGGCCTCGTCGACACAGAGCCGAAGGGCGAACTCGACGGCAGTGGCATCGTCATCCTCTGGGCCTGCATCGCAGACCTCGACGAGATCGTGCCGCTGATCAACTCGGAGTATTGCGCCGCCTATTTCGCGAACCTTCGGACCATGGCCAGACTCGCAGCAGCACGCCACATCCCCACCGCGACCTGACCCGTGAAGCCGAAACCGGGTTCGAATCTGCCGCGACCTCGCCAAGGCCCGGCCCGATCCCGCCCGATCAGGCCACAGACCGTCCTGACTCAGAAGCCGTATTCATACCGATCACCGGGTGTGGTGATCGGGTTTCCTGATCGGGTGATCTCGGGATGGTCGGCGCATGAGAGCAGGGCCTCTTGACGGCTCGGAGGTGTTGAGTCCAACCGAGTGCCCAGGAGACCCTGTTGTCACAGCTGCACGCGCTCCTGGCTTTGTCGTTCAACTTGTCAGCCGTGTCGTGCGATTGCCTCGCCCCTGTGTACGGGACGGCGGCGGCCCGGCCGACTGGCGGCGGGTGTACCCGTCCAACATGACGGACGCGGAACGGGCGGCGGTGCGGTCGCAGCTGCCGGTGCCAGCCTGCTGGAGGGCATGGGCGGTAAGCCGAGGGCCACTGCCACCGGCCGATGGTTCGGCCCCCTTCGCGAGCACGGGCCGGAGCTGTTTGCGGTTGACCGCGTCCGTGGTGGCCCGACTGTTGTGGGCGACCACGGACGCTGACCCGTCAGTGGTCCTGCTTGCGCCTGCCTCCGATTTGGTACGGCCGCATCATCTCGTTGTCCTCGTGCTCGACGATGTGGCAGTGCCAGACGAAGCGGCCAGGGCGGTCGAACCGGGCCTTCACCCGGGTGATTTCTCCTGGAAAGGCGATCACGGTGTCCTTGAAGCCGCGTTCCCAGCTCTCCGGCGGAATGGGCGGCCCGTTGAACGGTTGCCGGTCCACCACCTCGAACGCCACCTCGTGGATGTGGATCGGGTGGGCGTCCACGGTGAAGTTGTGCAGCTCCCATGTTTCGGTCGCGTTCAGCCTGGGGTTCTCCGTGACCGGGTCGGCCCATGCGAGTGCCACCGGATTGCCGGCCGCGTCGAGCGTCCCGAGCAAGTTCTGGACAGGTGTTCCCGGCGGCACCAGGGGGCTGCTGGAATTCGCCTCGGTGAGAGAGAGCCGACGGGTCACGCTCGCCGAGCCGAGTGGCCTGATCCTGGGCAGCCTGAGCCGGTCCGGCGGAACGCTGGTGTCCTTGCTCGCCAGCGGGCCGACCACGAATTTCATCACCTGCCCAGTGGTGGCCGGATCTGCCACGGGGAAGGCCACGCCTGGTTCCCCCCGGCCGAAGGGTTCGTCCGCGCCCTCGTTGATGAGGTACAGCTCGGTCCCTTCCGGGATCCCGGTGAAGTCGACGATGACGTCGGCCCGCTCCGCGTTGGCCAACAGCAGCCGCTCCAGCTGCACCGGTGCGGGCAGGAACCCGCCTTCGTTGCCGATCTGCCAGAACGGTACGGCCGACTGAGCCGGCCGGGCGGTCGGGCTGTCCGCGATCTTCAGGATGAGGAACCGGGCATTGCATCCGTTGAGCAAGCGCAGCCTGTAGCGACGCGGTTCGACTTCGAGCTTCGGCCATGTCCGGCCGTTGACCACCATGGTGTTGGCGAAGAACTCGGGGTTCCAGATGGGGGACACGTCGGTCGTGGGAATGTAGGGACCCGCAAACCCGTCGAAGAATTCCCGGCTCGTGGGGTAGAACAGCGAGCCGTCCGAGTTGAACGAGCGGTCCTGGATGGCCAGGGGGATCTCGTGGTACCGCGTGCCCGGCGGATCGCCGAAGGCGGGCGCCGGTCCGGGCAGCTTCCCCTTGGGCAGGTCGGACTCGCCGCCGCGGAGCAGATAGAACCCGGCGGGTCCGGCGTAGACGTTGAGCCGGGTCAGGCCCAGGGTGTGATCGTGGAACCAGAGGGTCGACGCCCGCTGGTCGTTGGCGTAATGGAAGGTCGCGGTACCCGGCTCCCACTCCAGGCCGTGCGCTTCGGCGAACTTCTCCCGGAACTCGTCGTAGAACGAGCCCACGGTGGCGAATTCAGGAGGAATGTTGTTCGCGCGCGGCAGGTACCACGCTTCGGTGTAGCCGTCGCTCTCCTCGGTGGAATGCCCGCCGTGCAGGTGAGTGACGATCGGCACCGGGCCGGTATATGGACCCGGCGTCGACGTGAAGGTCGGCCGGGAATCACGCCCGGCGTCTCCGCCCGGCGGATTCGCCCAGTGCAGGGTGGGGTCGACCGCCAGCAGGTGCGGGAGGAAACGGCCCTGGCTGTCGACGAGATCGTTCACCCAGGTGACCCGGACAGGCCGGTTGGTCTTGGCCTCGATGGTGAACGACGGGTAGTTGAACGTGCTGTTGTCCCCGAGCGAGCCGTATCCCCACAGAGTGGTGGACGGCAGAGTGGGAGGCAGTACCTGCTGGCTGAACTGCCGGACGCCGATGACGTACGTGTCGATGCCGTGCCGCTCCGAGTGGCGGGCCTTCGGCATCACCGGCGGGATCACCAGGTTGGTGACGTACTTCGGAATGGTCGTGGGGTCCAGGGTGGGGACCGGGAAGGTGCCGACAGCCCCGGCCCCTCGGGCCGCCCCGGTACCCTTCGGGAGTGCCACGGCTCCACTGGGTCCTGGAAGAACCAGTGACGCCCCGCCAGCGGCTCCGGCTACGAGCACGTCTCTTCGCGCGATCATTTCTCTCGCCTTCTGCAGCCCGAGGGCGCGGATCATTTCCGCACCAGATGTTACGAGTCACGCACAGTGAGTGACGGGACGACGCCTGGCGTGTCGGCGGACCGGCGGTACCGGGCGGTGCGCGGGCTGTGGTCGGCGCGGTGACGGCCCGAATCCGCTACCGCGATTTTCGGACCTGGCATGGGTCAATGACGGATTGTGATCGCTGAATGCCGCTGGCATGCGGGATCCGGAGGACGCGGGCGTGACTGCTGAGCGCCGGGCGTTTGGTGAAGGGATCCGGCTGAAGGCCGGAGTCGGGTTGGGGGGGGGTACGCGGGTCTCCACCGGAAGGCCGGCGCTGCCCCTGCGGGTAACACGGCGGCACCGGCAGTCCGCCCCTTCGCGCGGCGCCGCTACGGAATACGCCGCAGCGGCACCGCCGTGCGGGCCCCGCCCCCGGGGCGGGGCGGAGCCGTCAGGCCTGGCAGAGGCCGCGGGCGTAGTCGTACGTCGCGGTGGTCTGCGAGTAGCGCCACTGCGGGTCCAGCAGGTCGCGCTTCAGCTGCTCGGCCGCGGCCGGGCTCTCGACGACGTACCCGAAGTCCTGGAGCCAGGACGGGTAGAGGTTCTTCGAGCCGATGTAGAAGGCCGATCCGTCGACGGAGACCAGCTTGTGGTGCTGGGCGTACGGCTTGCCGTCCGCCCAGGTCGGCCGGTCCGAGGCACGGAAGGTGGCCAGCTGGAGGTTCTCGCACAGGGCCGTACGCGCCCGCGTGCCGTCACCGGTCAGGGACGCCACCCGGCCGCGCAGGGCGTCGCTCACCTCGGAGAGGGACTTGATCTGCGAGTAGCCGCCGCTGCCGATCGTGCCGCGGTTCGCCGGGTCGCTCACGACGATGCGGACCTTCACGCCGGACACGAGCTTCGCGGCCAGGGCGTCGTACAGGCGCACGTCGTAGCGGGGCAGCGGCGGGCAGGTGGCGTGGACGTCCTGCTGGGAGATCTCGATGTGCGAGGTCGCACTGGAGACCAGGGCGCGCAACGCGCTCTCCTCCGGGTTGACCGTGTCGTAGTCCCGGTCGGCGTTCGTGTTGTCGTGCAGTCCGATCCCGCACTTGGTGTCGCCGGCGGTGGGGAGGACGGGGCGGAAGGAGGAGGTGGGGTCGCTCTGACGGATGCCCACACCGAGACCGCCGACGGCGAGCGCGGGCACGTTCCCCCCGCCCTCCGGGACGGCGGGCCGGGGCAGGGTGGGCATGCAGTCCGCGCCGGACGAGGCGGCGAACCAGACGGAGCCCCAGTTGCCCTTGTTGCGGCAGGTCCAGTCCCACAGGGAGTCCAGGTAGCGGCCCGCGGAGCCCGCCGCGGGCCCGGACAGCGCGAGGTCCACGTCGCTCACCGGGTGGGCGGTCTCCAGGTAGTCGTCCTTCCAGCTGTTGATGCCGCCGGTGATCACCGAAGTGCCGTCCACGACGACCAGCTTGGAGTGGTTCCAGGAGAACGCTGTCTTCGAGGTGGTCATCGACGCCACGTTGAGGGTGATGCTGCCGGCGGCGGGGCCCAGCTTCGCGATCAGTTCGTCCCGGTAGGACGAGGGGATCACCGTGGAGTGGTAGACGGGCGCGGCACCCACCATGATGCGCACCTTCAGCCGGTTGCCCTTCCGGGCGGACTCCCGGAGGCCCGCGACGATCGCCTCCTGGTAGCCGCCGTCGGGGAAGGGCGCCAGCGTCGATATGTCCACCGTCTGCCGGGCGTCGGCGATGTCCTGGCGCATCTTCTCCAGGAGGCGGCGCGAACCGGGCCGGTCGGAGCAGGCGTCGTCGCCCCAGCAACCGGGGGTCTGGAGCAGCCAGTCGGCGCCCCCGGGCGTGGACGAGCCGAGGCGGTTGCCCGAGGTGCGCTCCCAGACGGACCCCTGGAGGCCGGGCGAGACCTGACGCAGGGTCTGCTCGACCGAGTCGAGGTGCGGTGTGGGCGCCTCGGCGGCGGCCGCCGGGGCCGCGGTGGCGAAGAGGGAGAGGCCGAGTGCGAGGGCCGAAGTGGAGACGAGAGCCGTCGTGCGGACGGTGCGTGCCAATGTGGTTCCTTGAACTGGGGGGGGTGGCTCTGGTCGGGAGCGTGGTCGACCACGGCTCCGACCTTGATCAACTCCAGCAAGTTACCAGCTGGTAGCCATCTGTTCACCTGACCCTGTCGAGTTCCGGCCACGGGGGGCGGGCCCCGCTGGCATCCTCGGCTCCGCGCGGCTCGGCATCACCCCTGAGTGCGCAGCAGGACCGCCTCTCCGGTTGACGAGGGACGGTCCTGCTCTCGGCTGCTCCGGCGGCAGGGCTATACGACGCAGGCGAGCGGCACGTAGCCCTTGACGCCCCGGTAGGTGATGTAGGACCACCGGTTGTCGCCCTTCCAGCCGCAGAGCGAGTAGGTGCCTGCGAGCGATACCTGGCAGGCCGCATAGGTCGCCTTCGCTCCCTTCGGGAGAAGACCGAGGGCGGTGGCGTTGACCTTGGCAGCATTACGGATCTTGACGTTCTCGTGGGCCACCGCCGGGTCGAGGGCGCATGCCGCCGTGGCCTGCGTCGGCACGACGCCTGCCTGAGCCGGGACGACGCCTGCCTGCGTCGCGGCGGAGACGGTCCCGCTCGCGAGGACCAACAGCCCTGCTGCGGCACTCCCGAGCACCGGCGTCAGCTTCCTCGTCTTCACCAACAGCTCCCCGTGTTTGACGGCGCAATTCGTTCGGGTTCGGACCATACGGGAGGTGTGCGGGCGTGACCGACCAGGCACGGCCGTACCGCTCTCCTCGACGGAGACCACATGGTGCTTGCTGCCAGGCAGAGGGGTCGGGGGACGGGATTGCGGGAAGTCTGCTCGCGGTAGCCACGGTCGACGCTGAGGGAGATTGCTGACGTGCGTACTCTGACCTTCGTTGTCGGTACGGGCCGGAGCGGGTCGACCGCGTTGTCGGGCATCCTCAACGCACATCCGGATGTGCTCAGCCTGAACGAGCTCCTGTCGTCCGTGCAGAGCCGGGGATTCCCCGAAGGCCGCCTGGGCGGAGAGGAGTTCTGGCGGCTGCTCGCCGATCCCAATCCCCTCTTCGAGCGGATGATCCGCAACGGGGTACCGATGCCCGAGTTCGTCTACACGCGCCGTCCCGGACGGTTCGCGACCGAGACCACCGGCATCCCCGCCCTGTCCCTGATGGTGCTTCCGCACCTGAGCGATGACCCGGACGGGCTCTTCGACGAGCTGGAGAAGCAGGTGCGGGGCTGGCCGAACCGCACCGCCGCCGACCATTACGAGGCCCTGTTCCGCCTGCTGTGCGCACGATTCGGGCGCACAGCCGTGGTCGAGCGGTCGGGCTACTCACTGGAACGGGTGCCGCTGCTGCGCAGGGTCTTCCCGCAGGCACGCTTCGTGCACCTGTTCAGGGACGGGCCCGACTGTGCGCTGTCCATGAGCCGGCACACGGGATACCGGCTGATCTTCCTGCTACGGGACATCCTCGCCCGGACCGGCGCAGAGCGCGTCGAGGAACTGACCGAAGAGCAGATCCGCTCCCTGCCGCCCGAGCTGTCGCAGCTGCTGGCCGAACGGTTCGATTCCGCACTCGTGCTGGACCGCGAGCTGCCGCCGACCGGCTTCGCGGCGCTGTGGTCGCAACTCATCCTCCAAGGTGTGGCCCATCTCGACACGGTGCCCGCTCCCGAACGGACCACTCTCGCCTACGAGGACCTGCTCGACGAGCCCCACGAAGAGCTGGCCCGGCTGGCCGCCTTCATCGGTGTCGAGCCGCTCCCGCAATGGCTCGAGGCCGGCGCCGCACGCCTGGACGGCAGCCGCCGAGGCGCCTCCCGGCGTCTGCCGGCGACAGAACTCGCCGCCGTTCGGGAGGCGTGTGCCCCCGGTGTGCGGGCCTTGGCAGACCGCCACGGGCAGAGGCCGTAAAGCCCACGGCCTCTGCCACCGTGATCGGCAAGGAGCCGAGTCCGTCCAGCCGCCCCGTCGACGAGACGGGCGGCCGGACCAGCCGGAACGGGCCGCCAGGCCCGGCTACTCGTCGCCCTTCGGCCGGTCCTTCTCGCACCACTCGTCTTCGAGGATGCTGAACATTTCGGAGTCCCGCCAGCCGTCCCGGATCAGCGCGGTGTGACGATGACGTGCTTCCCATGTCATACCGAGCTTGCCGAGCACCCGCGCCGAGCCGCGGATCCGCGGGTCACAGGTGGCATGGATGCGGTGGAGCCCACGATCCCAGAACCCTCTCGGGCGGTCAGCCGACCGTCCAGCCGTACTCCCTGTGGGCGGCATCTGCTTCCTCTGCGCCGAGCCGGACAAGCCCGGACTGCTCGCCCCGCAGTCGAAAGATGCCCGCTGCCCAGTCGGCAAGCTGCGCCGCGGCCACCTCGACGGTGTCGAAGACCTCGCCCGGTCCCCCTCGTTCGGCGTCCGCCACGGAGACGGCGAGCAGCTTCCGGATGCCGACGAGCACCGGGTGTCCGGAATCCGGCTCGGACCCGGGTGCCGTGCGATCGCCGTCGGCCCCGGCCGTCACCAGGAGCGGCGCTCGGGCATCGGCCCCGGCTACGTCAGCCGCTCGGCCCGGTCCGGATCCATCCCGGGCAGCACGCCGAGCGCGATGAGCGGGGCCATGACCACGAGGACGGCCCCGTACAGCGTCAAGGGGACACCGGTCAGCAGGGCGGGGACCAGTGACAGCAGGCGCGGGACCCGTCGTCCGGACAGGAACAGCGTCCAGCGGGGGAACACCTGCCCCCACGCGTGCAACAGCCCGAGCAGCAGGAAGACCCCGACCATCGCGGCCAGCACGGTCACGTCGACGCCCACCTCCGCGGCCGCCGCCGACAGCCCCGACGCGCCGGCGCTCGTCGTCCTCTGCCAGTCGGCAGCCGAAACTCCGAGCGCATCGCCGCCCAGCGTCCAGATGCTCTTGGCTCCGGCCCACGGCACGAGTCCGCACATGAGCAGATACACCGTCCAGACATGCCCCGCCCCCCTGCACGGTACCTGCCCGGCTCAGCGGTCGTCGGCCGGCGCGGCACGCAGCCGGTCGAGCCGGGACACGGCGCGGGCGGCCCAGCCGTTGCGCAGGTGCAGCGGCAGGCTCACCGTCACCCCGCTACGCCCGGGTCGCGGACCTCCACCACGAACGGGTCCTCGCCGCGCAGCCGCAAGCAGGCGCCGCGACCCGCGGCGGGGCAGTCGGTGACGGAGCCGTCCGGCAGGGAGCCGTCCTCCTCGACGGCGGCACCGCCGAGAGTGCCCCCGGCCCTCGGGCCGTTGGTCTGCGGCCGAACGGGTCGTCGGCACGACCCGCCGCCGTTGCGGCCAGGTCGTCGCGGACGTGCGCCGTAGGGTGGCCGTCGCTCACCGGCGCCGGAAGGACGGGACGTCCATGTGGCAAGACCAGAGGGACCGGGCGATGTTCACCGTCGCGTCGTCCCCCGGCACCACCGTGACCCACGACGTGGGTCTGCTGGTGCTCCGGATCGTCGTGGGCCTCGCGATGGTCGGTCACGGCACGCAGAAGCTCTTCGGATGGTTCGGCGGTCCGGGGCTCGCCGCGACCGGCAAGGGCTTCACCCTCGCCGGATACCCCGCCGGCGACGCCATGGCCGTCATCGCCGCCCTCTCCGAGACCCTCGGCGGCCTCGGCCTCGCCCTCGGCTTCCTCACCCCACTCGCCGGAGCGGCCCTGATCGGCACCTTCGTCAACGTCCTCGACGTGCGGGGGCTCAGCGCCTTCTTCCCCCCGAAGGGCGTCGAACTCGAAGTGCTGCTGCTCACCGGAGCCCTCACCGTCACGCTCACCGGGCCGGGGCGCTTCTCCGTCGACCACTTCCTTCCCGTACTGCGCGAGTCGCGGCCCCGGTACTCCCTGTTCGCCGTGGCGCTGGGCGTCGTCGCGGGGTTCACCGTTCTGCTCATCCGGGACTGATCCATTCCGCGGGCGGCGGCAGCGCCCGGGCCGCAGGCCGCGCCCCGTGACCAGAGCGGGTCTTGTCCTTCGACATGACGCGATCCTCCTGCCGTCCTCCCGCCTGAGATCAGGAGTGTGAGCGGGTGGGCGTGGGCAGCTGTCCCGCGACGATCGCGGCGAGTGCGAGCCCGAAGCCCAGGAGTTGGACCGGACCGAAGGTCTGTCCGAGGACGACGGCACCGAGCAGCGCGGCGACCAGTGGTGAGAGCAGGACGAGTACGGCCACCGAGGTGACGGGCAGCGTGGTGATGCCGCGGAACCACAGGACGTACGAGATCAGTCCGCCGACCAGGCCCAGCCAGAGGTAGCCCAGGGCGGCGGTCAGGTCGACGGCGGGCGGTGCCCCCTCCACCAGGAAGGTGACGGGCAGCAGGAACAGCCCTCCTGCGGTGAGCTGCCAGCCTGCGAAGGCGGTCGGGCCTGCTGTGGGAGGTCGTCCCCAGCGTTTGGTGAGCGTGATGCCGAGTGCCATGGACGCTGCGCTGCCGAGGGCAGCCAGGATCCCGAGGTCGTCGAATGCCGCGCTCGGCCCGATCACCACCAGGCCGACGCCGGCCATGCCGGTCAGTCCCCAGGCCAGCCGCCAGGCGGACAGCGCCTCGCGCAGGACCGCCACGGCCAGGAGGGCGATGATGAGCGGCTGGGCCGCCGCCAGGGTGGCAGCCACGCCTCCCGGCAGGCGTTCGGCCGCGGTGAACAGCAGCGGGAAAGGGAGGCCGATGTTCAGCAGGCCGAGCGCTGCGGCCCTCCCCCACCATCCTCCGCGCGGCAGCGTCCGGGTGAGTGCCAGCGCGATCAGGCCGCCGGGGAGCGCCCGCAAGAGCCCGGCGAACAAGGGGTGTCCCGGGGGGAGGAGCTCCGTGGTGGCGATATAGGTCGTGCCCCACACGATGGGGGTGAGCGCCGTCAGGACGGCACGCGGCAGATGTCGATGGGGGACGCCGCCGACGGTGCCGGCCAGAAGGCTCCGAGTTGCTGGACTGGTCATGTCCGCAGTCTGATCCGGCAGTGATCAATGAGTCCAACACATGTTTGTCACCTCATTGATCGCGGTGGAAGATGGATCGATGGAGCTCCAGCAGATGCGCTACGTCGTCGCCGTCGCCGAAACGAACAGCTTCACCCGGGCTGCCGGGCGGTGCCTGGTCGTCCAGTCGGCCCTCAGCCACCAGATCGCGCGCCTGGAGAAGGAACTCGGTGCGAGACTCTTCGAGCGCACCAGCCGCCGGGTGCGGCTGACACCGGCCGGTGCCGCGTTCCTCCCCATCGCCCGTCAGTGCCTGGACGCCGCCGAGCGCGCGGTCGCAGAGGTCGCCGCGGCCGTCGGGGAGGTACGCGGACGGCTCGCCGTGGGTCTGATCCCCAGCGTCGCCGCAGTCGACATCCCCAGCGCCCTGCGCGACTTCCACCGGCAGCACCCGGACGTGCGCATCACCCTGCGCGTGGGTGCGAGCGAGGAACTCACCGAGCAGGTCAGGGAAGGGGCACTCGACGTGGCCTTCCTCGGACTTCCGACCACCGCGCGCCCCGAAGGCGTCGAGGCCGTCGAACTCGCCCGTGACCCGCTCGTCGCGGTGGTCGCCCCGGACCACCCCCTCGCCCAGGAACCGACAGCCGACCTCCGCAGGCTCTCCGCCGAGGTGTTCGTCGACCTGCCGGCCAACACAGCCGGCCGCGTGCAGTCCGATCAGGCATTCGCGGCCGCCGGTCTCAGCCGAGACGTCGCCTTCGAAGTCACCAACGCCGACTTCCTCGCCCGCCTGGTCGGGCAGGGCCTGGGCATCGCCCTGCTCCCCTCCGCCTACGCCGCCCAGCTGGCCGGCGTCACCTCCGTGCAGGTCACCGACGCGCCGACCCGCGTCGAGCACCTCATCTGGAGCCACGCCGGCCGCACACCCGCGGCAACTGCCTTCCTCACCCTTCTCGGTCTCCCGAACGCGCTCCGCCCGAAGGAGGACGCCCCTGTCGCTGTTTCACAGGTGGTCGGCGGACGAGGCGTTGGCCAGTAGGCGCTCGGCCCAGATGGGCGAGACGGCGTGAGAAGTGAAGGCCTGCGAGGCGACCCGGAGGGCGCGGCTCAGGCATTCCGCCAGTTGACGAAGGACACCTCGTCCCCCAGGACCACACTGATCTTCCGCTCCCGGAAGGCCTCGTCGTTCAGGACCTTGAGGAGGAACTCGGCCATCCCGAGGGAGTGCAACTGCATCTCGTCGGTGTACCTCACGTACGTCAGGACGGGCCATCGATCCGGGTCCTCGTCCGTGGTCACCCAGCAGTAGATGTCCGCGCCCGAGGTCACACCCCAGGCCACGATGGACTCGAGGTCCACGTCGAAGCCGCTCTCCCCACGGCAGCTCTCCCAGAGCTCACGGGCGATGCCCGTCTCGTCTTCAAGGCCCGGTCCGTCCGTGTACGGATAGCCTTCGACATGCAGGGACGGCAGCAGGATGCTGATGACTCCGCTGATCACCCCCGACCCGTACACCTCCATGAAGCGGACGTAGTCCGACGGGAAACGGGTTTCCCAAGCCGCTTCGACCTCGCCCCAGTCGACACGCTCGTCGACCCCGTGAGCCACCGGCATGAGCTCGGCCAGTGCCGCTACCGCTTCCGTCCCGCGCATGTCCCACCCCTCGTCTCGCTGACCGCACGGTGCGGAGCGTCGTCCTGGAAATGCCCAACCTACGAGGCCCGGTCCTGCAATGGATCTCCGGGGCGCAGTCTCCGGGGCCCCGGCGGCCGGCGGCGGCTTCTATGATCATCCGTATGGCAACGCGACTCGTTCAGATCAACATGAAGGCCCACGACGACTCCGCGCTCGGCCGGTTCTGGGCTGAGGCACTCGGTTGGGGTGTCGACAGCGAGGGGCCCGGCGTGACCAACCTCGAACCTTTCGGCTTCGCCTACCCCGACCCGGTGGCCGTCTGCATCGACATCATCGCCCGCCCGGAGCCCAAAACGGTGAAGAACCGGGTGCACCTGGACCTGGCCACCACCTCGACGGCCCATCAGGCGGAGTTGGTCGCGCGCCTGAAGGATCTCGGTGCGACGCTCGCCGACGTGGGTCAGGGTGATGTCCCCTGGACGGTCATGGCCGACCCGGAGGGCAACGAGTTCTGCGTCCTGGAGCCCCGACCGGTCTACCGGGACACCGGGCCGATCGCCGCGGTGGTGGTCGACTGCACCGACCCGCGGGGCATGGCCCGGTTCTGGGGCGAGGCGATGGACTGGACGCTGCACGAGGTCACGGACGTACAGGCGACCATGCGCTCCGCCCAAGGGGTCGGCCCCTACCTGGAGTTCATCCGCACCCCCGACACCAAGAGCGGGTGGAACCGCGTCCACCTCGACGTCAGGCCGTACCCCGGTGACGATGTGAAGGTGGAAGAAGCCCGGCTGCGCGCCCTGGGCGCCACCGACCCCGGCATCGACCAGTCCGCGATCCACTGGACGGTTCTGGCCGACCCGGAAGGCAACGAGTTCTGCCTCCTCTCGCCTCGCTGACCCTGCGGCGTCGCTCGGCCGAGCCGCCGGGAACCGTTCGGGGCGGGGGCTCGTCCCTTCCCCTCGAGAAGCCCGCACCGGCGGACGGTGGCGTCCCGCTGACGTCGGGGAACGGGGAACGGGGGACGGATGGCCGGGATCAGGGGCAGACGGATCGGCAGGGCCGGGCTGGTCGTGGTGGTGGCCGCCACGGCCGCAGGCGCGGGCGCCTTGTTCCTGATCGACCGGTTCGGCGGCCCGGCGGAGAGTCGAGCGGCGATCACCGAGGCCTGCGAGGGGCTGGTGGATCCGGACGCGTTGATGCGGTTCGCCGGCGGCAGGAAGGTGGAAGCCGAGTCTCCGGGTGACCGCGTGTGCCTGCTCAGCCGACAGGTGACCTTCGAAGGCGAGCACAGGATGGACGACTTCTTCTCGCTGCGGGTGGTCGCGTCCAAGGATGCCGAACCGGGCGAGAGCCGCTTCGACCTCTCCTCCCGGGCTGTCACAGTGACCGCGAAATGCGCCGATCCGGTCCGGTCGGCCGGAGTGACCTCGCTGCGGGTGACGGCCGGCACCGAGTTCGAAGCCGCGACGCGCGGCGAACCGGGAGCACTGCCGGCGCTGGCGCGCGAGGCGGCCCTGCGCGCGGCGGCGAAGGCAGGCTGCACGACCACCCTGCCGGCGGCCCCGAAGCTCTGACGGCGCACGGCTCAGGGCATGCGTCCCCGTCCCTCGGCTCCTTGCCGGGACGAGCGTGCTCCGGTGCCGGTTCGGCGGTCTGCGGGTGTCGACGACGTACGACCGGCTCCGTCCCGGGAACATCAGGGGGCACCACCGGCCGCACGAGGCAGAAGGAGAATCCGGCATGGCGATTCAGCGGATGGACAACGTCGGCATCGTCGTCGAGGACATGGACGCCGCCATCGCGTTCTTCGTGGAACTCGGCATGGAGCTGGAGGGCAGGGCTGAGGTCGAGGGCCTCTTCGCCGACCAGTGCACCGGACTCGACGGCGTCCGGTGTGACATCGCGATGCTGCGGACCCCCGACGGTCACAGCCGGCTCGAGCTGGCGAAGTACCGCAGTCCCGCGGCGATCAGCGCCGGGCCGCGTGACCGGCCGCACAACGTCCTGGGTACGCACCGCGTCATGTTCGCCGTCGACGACATCGAGGACACCGTTGCCCGGCTGCGCCCTCACGGCGCCGAACTCGTCGGCGAGATGGCCCGGTTCGACGACAGCCATCTGCTCTGCTACCTCCGCGGCCCGGAAGGCATCATCATCGGACTCGCCCAGCAACTGCGCTGAGAACGAGAAGCCGGGCCGACCCGAAACCAGCCGGGTCCGTGTGGCCGGCTGAACGCAGGCGCGCCGCACAGCCGGGGACCGAGCCCGGTTCAGCCGCGGCGCGACGGGATGCGGCCCGCCTCGTGGGCGGCGACGGCCGCCTCCACCCTGTTGCGGGCGCCCAGTTTCGTCAGGACGGCGCTGACGTGTGCTTTCACCGTGCCTTCGACGAGGTGCAGTCGGGCCGCTGTCTCAGCGTTGGGACAGCCCTGCGACGAGCCCTGCCAGGACCTCGCGCTCCCGCTGCGTGAGCCGGTCCAAGGAGCGGTGGGGATGGGCGGTGCGGTGGGCGCGCATTCCGGCGATGACCCGGCCGGCGACACGGGGGACAGGTGGGCGCCGCCGGCGCCCACCGCCCGTACGCCGTTGAGGAGCTCTCTCGGGTCGTCCGCCTTCTGGATTCCGCGACCCCGGCCAACGCCCATGTCCTGTCGCCGGCCACGGTTCTATACCCTGACCGTGATACCGCCGCGCTCCTGCTGCCCTGGCTGGCGGGACGGCACTGGCGCGGCAGGCGCGAACTCGTACGGGACGGCTGGAGGTTGGCCCGGACGGGTCGAGGCTCTGCAGCTCGGCCATTTCCGGTACCTCCTCTCGCTGTCGCCCGGCGGGTGTCGGCGGGCCCACGTCCTGGGGATGCCGGCGGAGTCGGGCGCGTCGGCGTCCGGGCCCTGGGTGCGGACCGCGGACTTGAGGTCCCGCGGGCTCAGACGAGGGCGGTGACCAGCAGGGTGAAGGCGGCGATGATGACGGCGACGCGGGCGTAGTGGTAGCGGTCCCAGCGGTTCATCTGCTCCTTCCAGTCGGCGGGCCGGTTCTCCGGGGTCCACGTCTTGCCCCGGTCGTTGATCGGGACGAGCAGCAGGATCGACATGATCACGCTGACGATCAGCAGCGCGCCGGCGGTGACGACGAGACCGGTGCCGGGGTTGCCCCATCCGGCAACGGCCCAGACCGCGGTGAGGGCGAGTGAGCCGATGTACCAGACCGGCATCACGGCGCCGAGCATCCGGCCCCCGTGGGAGCGGGCGAGCTGGTCGCCGTCCTCGGGGAGCGCGCTGAAGATCCGGTTCATGACGAAGGCGACGGAGAACTCCACCCCCACCATCAGGCCGACGACCACGGTGGTGAATACCTCGAGTGCGTTGAACATGACGCCCCTCCCAGGGATCTAGCACTGCTAGCTGTTGAGGCAACGCTAATACTTCTGCCGCTCGCTTGTCTAGCGGTGCTAGCATCGAATCATGTCGGTACAGGAACGCAAGGCACGCGAGCGGGCGGAGCGCGAGCGCCTCATCGTGACCACGGCCCGCGAACTCGCCGAGCAGCAGGGCTGGGACGCGGTCACCACCCGTCGGCTCGC